>JALFUW010000014.1 GCA_022786995.1 Clostridiales bacterium | reverse complement strand
ATGATCGCGGAAGCCCGCTCCTACGGCGACTTGTCCGAAAACTCCGAGTACGATGCCGCCAAGAACGAGCAGGCCAAGCTCTACGGACGCATTGCCGAGATCGAGGACATCCTGTCCCACGCCGTCATCATCGAGGACGAGAACGAGGCCAGTGGTCGTGTGGGCCTGGGCTGCACCGTGGTCGTGGAGGACGAGAAGGGCAAGCAGACCACCTACCGCATCACCGGCTCTCAGGAAGCCAACCCCATGGAGGGCAAGCTGTCCGATGACTCTCCCTTTGGACGCAGTATCGTGGGCAAGGCCGCCGGCGAGACCTTCACCGTCAACGCACCCGTTGGTTCCTTCACCATGAAGGTCATCAGCGTCACCCGTGAGGGCTAAGAGTATGGCAAAGTTTGTACCCCAGGCAGAAATGCCCCTGTCCGACCAGGTGCGGGTTCGTCGGGAAAAGCTGGATAATCTCCGGGCCGAGGGCTTCGACCCCTTCGTGCAGACCCGGTTCGAGGTCACTTCTGACTCTGCCGCCATCAAGGCCAATTATGAAGCCATGGAGGGCCAGTCCGTCCGCTTGGCAGGCCGTCTCATGAGTAAGCGAGGCATGGGCAAGGTGTCCTTTTGCGATTTGCAGGACAGCACCGGCCGTATCCAGCTCTACGTCAAGTTTGACGAGATGGAGGAAAGCTCCTTCCAGCGTTTCAAGAAGAACGACATCGGCGACATTGTGGGTGTCGTGGGCGACGTGTTCAAGACCGAGCGGGGTGAGATTTCCGTCCGTGTCCACGAGGCAACGCTGCTGAGTAAGTCCCTGCTGCCCCTACCCGAGAAGTTCCACGGCCTGACCGACAAGGAGACCCGGTTCCGTCAGCGCTATGTTGACCTGATGGTGAACCCCGAGGTCAAGCGGAATTTTGTCATCCGCAGTAAGTTCATCAAGTACCTGCGCAATTATCTCGATAGTAGGAACTATATCGAGGTGGAGACTCCTGTTCTGAATACCATCGCCGGCGGCGCTGCCGCCCGGCCTTTCATTACCCACCATAACACGCTGGATATCGATATGTATATGCGTATCGCCACCGAGTTGCCCCTGAAGCGGCTGATCGTGGGCGGCATGGAGCGGGTTTATGAAGTGGGCCGTATTTTCCGCAATGAGGGCATGGATCCCAAGCACAACCCTGAGTTCACCACCGTGGAGCTGTATCAGGCCTATGCCGATTTCCACGACATGATGGACATTGCCGAGGGCATCATCTCTGGTGCGGCTCAGGAGATTTTGGGCACCTATGAAGTCCAATGGATGGGCGAAACCATCAATCTGGCTCCCGGCTGGCGCCGGCTGACCATGGTGGAAGCCGTCAAGGAGTATGTGGGCATTGACTTTGGCGTTATCACCGACGATGCCGAGGCCGTGGCTGCCGCGAAAGCCAAGGGCGTGGAGCTGGCGGACGCCGCCGAAAAGACCTGGGGCAACGCTCTGTATGCCTGCTTCGACCAGAAGGTGGAGGAGCACCTGATTCAGCCTACCTTCATCACCATGTACCCGGTGGAGGTTTCCCCGCTGACCAAGCGTTCTCCCATCGACCCCCGGCTCACCGAACGGTTCGAGCTGTTCATCTGCCACAGCGAGCTGGCCAACGCCTACTCCGAGCTGAATGACCCCATCGACCAGCGGGTTCGCTTCCAGAAGCAGGTCGAGCAGCGGGAGCGGGGCGACGACGAGACCGAGATGCTGGATGAGGATTTCCTCACCGCGCTGGAGTATGGTATGCCCCCCACGGGCGGTATGGGCATGGGCATCGACCGCTGCGTCATGCTCCTCACCGGCGCGGACACCATCCGGGAAGTGATTTTGTTCCCCACGATGAAGCCCCTTGACTAAAGAAAACACAAGATATAGTGCTGATTTGAAAAATAATTCACTATATAATGTGGTTTCCTGCGGTGTCATCCTCCCTTTGACAGCAATTTGACAGCAAATTCCCAAAGAATAACGCATCAACACGAAGCGTTGTGAATTTCAGGCAATACGGTGTCAGGTTTGAACACGACCTATGAGCACTTCTTAGAGTAACTCTGAGAAGTGCTCTTTTTTCGTTCTGCGGTCAACTTCTGTCCACATCCAAATCATTTTTAGGAGGATGCCACAATGAAAGACAACTATGAACCGATCAAAAGCATGAAGGAAGTTCCAGTACAGCTGCGGAAGCTGCGCAGAGAGTATGTGCGGTATCAACAGGCAGAGCTGATATACAGCCTGTCGCACAAAAAACTGCTGGAGCTTGCCAGCGATGCCGGGGCGATTTACCGCTTTGACAGCACAGTTTTGATCAACAGAGATATTTTTGATGCTTACTTGGAGCGGTTCCATGAGCCTGCTACCAGCAAGTACAGGAATGGAGGCGATGAAGAATGAGTGGAAATGTATGGATGTTTTCAGACCAGATTGATGATGAAGATGTGGAGTTTATGACCCACGAATATGTAACATACAACATGGCGTGTGATTATTACCGCCTGGGACTCAAGCCTGTCACTCGTATGGCGCACGAAGCCGGAGCGGTTTATAAGATCGGAAAAAAGGTACTGATTCGCAGAAGCATTTTTGAGGCATATCTGCGAGAACAGCGCAGTGTGGAAAGGAGTGAGCGGGAATGAAA
>JALFUW010000070.1 GCA_022786995.1 Clostridiales bacterium | reverse complement strand
TCTCACTCAAATATTGAGTATGTATACCTACTCAATTATTATAACAAGAAATGGGCAGGAAATCAAGAAATTTCTTGATTTCCTGCCCGTTTTGAGCATTTATTTTTCGATTGAGTGTCAACTTCTACTGGAAGTTAAGATTCTATCATTTAATGCAATCTGCCTATAAAATTTTATCATATTGCATTTATAAATGCAACTTGCACCCGATGTTGGTTGTTGAGATTTTTGGTACATTTTATAATGTATAGCAGAATCATACACAGCATGGAGGTGATTGAAACGCAACCGGAAATTGATTACGTTAAGATTGGTCAGCGCATTAGAGCTGCCCGACTGGAAAAGGGTTATAGTCAGGCTGATTTGGGTGCGTTGGTTGGTTGCTCGAACAATCATATGAGCCATGTTGAAGTTGGACAGACGAAAGTTTCTTTGGCAATGCTTCTAAAACTGGCATTCGTCTTGGAAAAGAACTTTGACTATTTTTTACTGGATACCCCATATGCAAAATGCGACAGCATCATTGATAATGAGATTGCTGCAAAACTGAAAAAGTGTAATGTAACAACATTGATAACCGTAGGAAAGTTGATTGATGTCTTGATTGACCAGCAAGAGATGATAAAAAAAGCGGAGCTTGATTGATATAATGAAAAAGAAGCCCATTGACGGTACAGAGTGAACTGCTATGGGGTTCTTTTTTGCAGCACAATATACTGATTCTTTAAGAAGCAAAAAGTCCACCAGTCATGATGCACTACGCATCGTACTGGTGGACTTTTTCTGTAAAGATATAAAAATAGATATTCATATATCGCCATAACCAATGTCGTTATCGTAGGCATGAAGATCTTCTTTCAGGAAATCTGCTTTACGAATATACATCGAATTTACCAGCTCTCCTTTTTCGTGGAGCAGGCTGAATTTGTAGTCTAATAATGCTGCCGGTACATAGAGCATTTTAGCCGTTTCAAAAAATGTGTGTTCCGAAAGGCATTCCAGGACTTTCCCATCTTCTAACAGAAGCTCCGCCGCAAAGAAGTTTGCTTCATTTTCTTCGATTGATCTATCATCAAAAACTTCCATTTCTTGAAAGCCGTGCATCATAGCGATTTTTGTATGCAGGACAGCGTGTCCTAATTCATGTGCGACTAATATACGCTCCAGGATACCGTTCACATTGTGATCTATCACGATATTCTTTTGTCTGGACTGGTAATAGAAGAAGCCCTTCAATTTCTTCTGTAAATCGTAATAGTGGATTTTGATACCTAACAGCTGACATAGCTCGTAAGGGTCTCTGGTGTGATATTTTCGCACAAGCTTATCGACAGTTTCAATGATATGCTCTGCCGTTTTCATTTGCTTCACCTCCGAATCGCACACAGAAAACATATTCTGTGCTTGAGGATTTTACTCTTTATCTTTATGCTTTCTGTATTTCTTCGGAGTGTACTTTTCCCGTGCTGTTTTCTTAGAGTCCATATAAACTGACATAATCGCCTGGAAGAATACATCTTTTGCGTCCTCGTCCAATTCTCCACCGGCAAACAGAGAATTTACACGACCCAACACTTCCTGAGCTTCTTTTGCTCCTTTTGAACCGAAGTTTTCCTTTGCCTCTAAAATAAACATATCCTGATCTATATGGCTCTGGCTATCCGTTTCAGATTCGTCCAAAAGATAGGACACAGAGATATGCAGTGCTTCAGCAAGTTTTCTGATGTTGCTTTTTCTGGGGAGTGTTCCGAGCTGCTCATAGGTGTAAAGGGATCTTTCGGAAATGCCGGTCATCTGGGCAAGCTCCGTTTGAGATAGGTTCATAGCCAAACGAGCTTCTTTAATTTTTTCTCCAAATGTCATGGTAGTATCCTTCCTTTCAAAAAATATTTATTCGTAACTTCCGATTATTTGTTGACAAACTTCTGGAAAATGCTATAATAAGAATCATAACAGAAGTTTTAATTCCACTTAATTATATATCGGAACTTTTATAAAGTCAAGAACTTCCGATTTCACTTCTGTTATTTTAATCAAATATCGGAAGTTATAGTCATTCTTGTCCCATGGTATTTGTTTCCCTTTAGCCAAGTGACAGGAGTTAGAAAGGAATTCTTATTTTATGGATTAGGCTGAAAGGAGATTCTGAATGAGCAGATATAATACACAGGTATTAAGCAGTATTCGAATGCTTTGCCGGATGCAGAACATTGACGAGAAGGTTCTGTATGAAAGAGCAAAGCTGATTTTATCCATATATCGAGAGGTGTGCTGGTCTACCATTGATCGTGCGAATGATGTATGTGATACCCTTATTTGTACTTACGGTGACAGCTTAGATGGTGCATTGATTTATCTGGAGAACTTTGCTCCGGATGAAGCGAGAGAACGATTTGAAGAACGCATTCGCAGCTTATTTGAGACAAAGTGGATCATTGAACTGGTAGATATGGCTATGTTGAAAATCAGAGAATATCCAGATAAAGGCGCTCTGTACTGTGAGATTATCTCAAAGGCATATCTCAACCGCTTCAAGTACAGGGAATCAGAAATGCTGGAGGTTTTGAATATGGAACGCAGCACCTACTATGACCGAAAGAAAGAAGCGATACTGTTATTTGGTCTGTCACTTTGGGGAACAGCCATTCCTAAATTGAAAGATTTCCTGGAAAGTGCCCGGGAGGAAGAAGCATTGTGTTATTGTGAATGCTAAGACAGGATTTTAGTCCGACTAAAATCCGATGAAAATACGACGGTTCCCCTACTGAAAGTCCGACTTGTCCAGTGTTAAAATGGCTATGCTGGGAGATAGCGGCATAAAATTGAATAGAGAGAGTTACGCCTCGTGCCTGTAATGGGTACGGGGCTTTTTTTATACCTGCCTATTTTCCCCCATAATTAACACAAAGGCATGAACGAGAGCTTGGAGTAATTTACTCCGGCTCTTTTTTTATGCCTGCAAGGAGGACAGGCAGATGGCAAAGGGTATTGAGAATCGGGCACGATCTCCTCCCGCTGTTTTTGATTTTGCAACTTCACAAATTCAAAAACACGGAGGAACGAAAATGTATTACGACTTGGTTGAAAGCGGAAAAAGAATTAAAGCCTTGAGAAAGGAACATGGGCTTACACAGGAACAGCTTGCGGAGCAGTTAGGTGTTGCCGCAAACACCATTGCACGAATTGAAACCGGCAACAGAGGTATCTCTATTGATTTGGCAATCGAACTGGTTGTGCGCTTTGAGACAACCCTTGATTACATATTTTTAGGTCGTGAATAACCTCAAAACTATACCTACGAGGCAATAAAAACTTGCATGAGGAACAGGTACAATTTAGATACAGCCAAAGAAAATCGGCTGCTTGATCCTTGAAAACTGAATACACAGTCATCGAATACGTTCCTGTTGCCGGTGCGAGAGCATCAGCCACATCAGCGGTACGCCGAGACGTATCGGATAGAGAAACAGAACGACTTTCTTCTATAAATTAAGCGCTTGTCTCTCTCCCGATGCCAGCGATCAATACTGGCTTGTAAATATTGGGTTGCTCCCAATACGGCCATGAAAGCAACAGGATTAAAGATACTTCTCTACGGAGCTGGCGGAGAACCCGGCAGAGGTTAGATTCCTATGGAACTGATTCGCAATCAGTCGTTCGGTGATTCCCTGAGGGCGTAAGCCCTCTTTCCCAGGGGTGCGTGGCAAATATGGGACACATAGACTTTTGGACTGACTGCCTGATTCCTTTCTGGCAGTCAGTTATTACATAGCCAACGAAAGGAGGTCATGGCACATGATGAAAGAAAATTGGGTATATTGCCGTGGTGATATTTATTGCGCCAAGCTGGACCCGGTAGTTGGGTCGGAACAAGGCGGCATCCGTCCGGTTATCGTCATTCAGAACGATACCGGTAATAAACACGCTCCCACATTGATTGTGGCAACGGTCACCACCAGAATCCATAAGAAAGCGAATATGCCGACGCACTTTGTTATTTACGACAATCCTGCATTCAAAGAAGCGTCCGTTGTTCAGCTGGAACAGATTCGTACCATTGATAAAAGCAGGATTGATAATTACTTAGGTAAGGTAACGCCCCGTGAAATGGTAGCGATTGAGAAAGCCTTATCTGTCAGCCTGGCAATGGAACAGCTGAAAAAGCGTTCCCCAAAACATAAAGCAAAGAGAGCGAAGGAGTGAACATAAATGTTTGAAGAAAGAATCGCTGCCATGAATCAGCGCACCGAAGAAGCGATGGCTGCTAACGCAGTTCAGTTTGATAAGAGAACCTATACGGTTGATGAGATTCAGGATATTCTGGGCATCAGCAGAACCAGCGCATACAACCTTGTGAAAAAGAAAGTTTTCCATAGCGTCCGCATCGGTGGCAGTATCAGAATCTCCAAAAAGAGTTTTGATGAGTGGTTGGATCATCAAATGTAAGATTTGTCAAGGGCGTCGTACAACCCGGCGACAAACTTCAAAACATATTGAGAGTTCGATAAAATGTAGCCATGACAAGAAACACATGGCTACATTTTTTACATAGGAGGTTGTACGATGGCGGAAATGAGAAAACGCACGAGTATGTCTGTTCTGGAAATGGGCAGGATGCTCGGTCTTGGTAAAACGGAGTCATACTGGCTCATTAAGAAGAATTACTTCAAAACCATTCTTGTCGGCAACACCATGAGGGTGATGATCGACAGCTTTGAAGAATGGTATGCCAATCAGTTCAAATACCAGAAGGTCGATGGAACCCCTCCCGGCGAGGAATTGAAGAAAACTACATATTCAATGGAGGAGCTTGGACAGCGCCTTGGGCTGAAAGAAGCGACTGCTTACGAACTGGTTGCCAAAGGGCATTTTGATGTGGTCGATGTCCTGGGCAAGCGCAGAGTGACAAAGGAGAGCTTTGAAAGATGGTATGCTTCTCAAACCGATTACCGCACGGTAGAGGATCAGGAACTGGATGCAGATATTATGGCATCCACCTACGGTCTGCCGGAAATGGCAAGAATGCTTGGGGTACATCGTCAGACCATTTACTATATCGTTGCCAATGAAGATTTTGAGCTTATCAAGGTTGGCAGGTATAAGCGAGCTACCAAAGAGAGCTTTGAAAAATGGTATCACAATCAGACCCGCTACCAGTTAGCGGAAGATAGACAGGAAAGGAGCTGATTACATGGCATCTATCGTTAAGAGAAAAAAGAAGTATTCTGTGGTTTATACATACACCGATGAGAACGGCAACAAGCGTCAGAAGTGGGAAACCTTTGAAACGAATGCCGAAGCAAAGAAAAGGAAGTTGCAGGTTGAATATGAGCAGGAGTCCGGAACCTTTATTCCCCCTTCTGCTAAAACCGTCAATGATCTTTTGGATGAGTATATGTCAATCTATGGTGTGAACACCTGGGCGATGTCTACCTATGAAAGCAGAAAGAGCCTGATTGCAAACTATATTCGTCCCCTCATCGGTGATATGAAGCTGGAGGATGTCACGCCGAGAATCATGGACAAGTATTACCGAGATTTGCTTTCTGTCAAAGCGGTTTCTTCTAAGTATGTAAAAGCCCGTACAGAATATCTGACTCCGCATACTGTCCGAGAGGTTCACAAGACATTGCGAAATGCTTTCAATCAAGCGGTCAAGTGGGAATTGATGACCAGAAACCCTGTGGAGCACGCTACGCTGCCGAAAGAAGAACACAAGACCAGGGATATCTGGACAGCAGAAGTGCTCCAGAAGGCTCTGGAAGCCTGTGACGATGATATTCTTCGTCTGGCTATTAACCTTGCCTTCTCCTGTTCCCTGCGAATGGGCGAGCTTCTGGGGCTTACCTGGGACTGTATTGACATTTCCCCCACCAGTATTGAACTTGGTCAGGCAAGCATCTTCGTTGAAAAGGAGTTGCAGAGAGTAAATCGTGAAGCGATGGCAGATCTGGACGGTAAGGACATCATGTTCAAGTTCCCACCGACCTTCGCCAGTACGCATACCGCATTGGTTCTCAAAACTCCTAAGACCAAAACAAGTGTCCGCAAGGTGTTCTTACCGAAAACCGTAGCGGAAATGTTGGTACAGCGAAAGGCTGACATCGAAGAACTGAAAGACCTTTTCGGTGACGAGTTCGTAGACTTCAATCTGGTTTTCTGTTCTTCCAATGGCAAGCCGATTGAGGGGCAGGTTATCAACCGTGCTTTCAATAAGCTGATTGAGGAGAAGGGACTGCCGAAAGTGGTTTTCCATAGTCTCCGACATTCCAGTATCACTTACAAGCTGAAGCTGAACGGCGGCGATATGAAATCCGTTCAAGGCGATTCCGGTCATGCACAGGTCAAGATGGTAGCGGATGTTTACTCCCATATCATCGACGATGACCGCAGACTGAACGCTGAAAGAATGGAAGCTGCGTTCTACTCAGGCAGACAGGCAACGCCTGAGCCGGTTCAACCAGCCGCAACGGAAAGCTCCGCTGATGATAAAGAACTTCTTCTGAAGCTTCTGCAAAATCCGGAAATGGCAGCACTCCTGAAGTCGCTGGCAAAAACATTATAGTAACTGCAAGGGCAGATCCTTTTACATAGCTACAATAGCTGTAAAAGGGTCTGCCCTTATTTTTTTGTTATGGAGGTCAACGAGTATGGATAGAATCTTTATGGACGAGTATTACGAGCATCTGAGAGCTGACAATATCGAGGCATTTTCCAAGGAAAGGAACGACGAATATGTTGGCAGAGCTGAGGAATACAAAGCAGCAAAGTCGGCATTGCTTGAAGGATTGGGACTTGAGCATTTGTTTGACCATAGCCATGAACTGACTCCGAAAGAGAAAGAAATATGGATGCTGTTCGATAGGGTTGATGTAGCAGAGCTTCTTGCAAGGGATGCTTTTGCCAAGGGTGCTTATATGCTCGGCGCTGAGGATAGAGAGATTATGCTGAAATAAAAAAAGACCTGCTTCGGCGGGTCTAAATTACATAGAATCATTGAGTCTGAAAAACCTTTGAAATTCTTAATAATTCTGGTTGAAAAATTCATTTTGAAATGATATATAAAACAGACTGAAATCTGTGTCTAAGGACACCCGCACCCTCACACGAGAATGAATAGGATTTCCTATCATTTCGCATCACGAGAAGTTACATAGTGACATTTACTTGCACTTGCAACGTCCACCAAAAATCGAAAGACTTGCTAATTTCGAGCCAATCGGACGGTGTAAAATCCCTCTGAATTAGCTATCACAGCGTAGTATCAGATGGGATTTGAAATGCTGAAAAACCTTGTATTTCCAAGCATTTTTAAGCATTAGATGCCACTTCCCGATGTCGTATCGGGTCTACTCCTAAGCGGCAGGTCGGAGGTTAGAGTCCTCTCTGGGGTGCCAAAGTAGGAAAAACAGCCATACTGGACTTTTGAGGCTGAAAGATAAAGGCAGACACATGGAAAACCACCATGACGTCTGCCTTTTCTTTATGCCTGGGAACCAGCGGCGCGGTAATTGCGGCTGAAATAATCAATGTGCTTGCCGGTTTCAAACAAGAAAGAAAACGGTCGTTGCTGCATTGGTGCGCTTGCTCTGTGACAGAACCATTTTATAATACTTCCGACTGCGAACACTGATCGTATACAGGGAAAGCAGGTTTCTACAAATGCGAGGTCATTACATATTGTATAAAGCCCGATTAAAAACCTGAAACCTTTCCAACCTGAATTGCACCAGTATTCGTTATCTTCCTTGCCGGGCGTCAGCCCAAAACCGGCAGCCTTTTCCGGCACAATTCATCCTCGGAAAGCATTGAAAGCTTTCAATCGGGTTTTGGTATAACGCCGTTTCATCCGCCGCCGTTCAGACAAAGAGTGTCCACAGCTCATAGACAAACCTCCAGACCACGCTGGGGGACAGGCCGTGCGCGATCACCGTCCCGGAGAGGATAAACAGCTTCCCGCCCCGCCCGGAAAGAAGCCCTCGACTGTACGCAGCAGGATTGCGCTTTATGAATTTGCATCCTCCACTGTAGAGCGGCTTGTCCTCAAGCCGCTGCATTTTTGGGAATACGGCAGCGGGCTGAGGGCAGATAAGCCCTACCTTAGGCGGTTAAATTGTGCTTTATCTGATTAAGGTATGCCATTGTAGGGCGGGGTCATGACCCCGCCGATCAGGTTGGTCTATTGCCTTGCGTTCGTCCAACGGTATTTGTCCGGACGTAACCTACCAAATACCATTTAACGTAAATCGCTGCGTGTCGATACTGCGTCGGCGGGGTCATGACCCCGCCCTACGATGTAACGCAGATATGTTCACCTTTATCTAACGAAGCATTTTCGGTCGAGGGGCCCAAAGGATGATGGTTGACTGCCCAGCGTTCGTGACGCATTGGCTGTTGGCCCTGCCGACCGCATTGTCTGCGGCGACTCGCCGCCGGACGATGGGCCCAAAGAAAGCAATGGGATAGACCGGGTTCGTAACGCATTGGCTGCGGGCCCTGACCGTCAGAGAATCATATGAGATGGGAATATGGGATGGACCGGTAAGCACAATTTATCAAATCCGATTTACTGAAGCAATTTGCCTGAGGACACAAACAGCCCGCTGATACGCTCAGCGCGCACAAAATCGTATCAGACAGACCATTTCGGAGGGACGAAATGACATAATGAAGCAAATTCGTCCATTTTTATATATTCGTCCCAGAAAAATAGAATGCCATTGACAGAAGAAAACATACACTTAAGGCCATATATGTACAGATTTATCATTATGCACATTTTCTGTATCGAATTTTCTACATTTTTAACAATATCCAAATGTTCCCTTTTCTGATATTATTAGTATGAATAAGTACAAGGGGACATTGTAGCTTTTATATTTCACTTGCCATTATCGCCTTAAAAGGGGTATTTCATATGAAACGATTTGCGAACTGGATTACGGTTTTACTCCTGCTGGCATGGATAACCGCCATGCCTGTCAGAGTCTGTGCGGAGGAGGTGGCGGGATCACCGCCGTCACAATCTCAAACGGAACAGGGAACGCCCTCTCAGGAGGGTGGGGCGGAGCCTGCCCCGGATCCTGCACCTGCCCCGGATCCCGGTGCCAATGACGTTTCTTTGAATGTCCCGGACAAGCCTCAGGAGGGAACCGTCACCATTACGGAGCATATTGTGAACGGCGAAGCCCAGAACGATGTGCCCATTGTGGTGGAGCCGGACGAGCAGCCCCAGCAGAGCGAAAGTGGCTCCGAGGGCGGTTCGGAAGCGGAAAACGGCGGGAACACCACTGAAACTGACCCGAGCGTTGCCGGTGGGACAGCCAACGGAACGACCAACGGAACGACCAACGGAACCAACGGCACCACTGAAAACGGCCAGACTGACCCGGCGGCAGAACCCCAGCCTCTGGCTCCCGTGGTTCAGAAAGCAATCGATCAGGCGCTGGATCTTGTGGTTGGCGGAACGCCTGGGGTGGACGCACATTCCGAATCCGTTACCATTTCCCTGACGGACGGCACCTACAGCGGCGACCTGAGCATCAACGGTGCGGATAAGGTTCATGAGAACTTCACCCTGATTCTGAAAGCCGAGGATGCGGATGTATCCGAGGGCGACACCACAACCCATACGAATTCCGCAGGCAAAGTAATCATTGACGGCAACATCGATATCCAGGGCATCCGGGTTATGCTTTACGGCATCTATGTGAGCCTGGAAAAGAAGATTACCATTTCCAACTCTGTGGCGGAGATCACCGGCACCCAGGCGGACGATACTTACAGCATTACCACCACCGATTCTGAGTTGAAGGTGGACGGCGGCAAAGGCGATGACACCATCGACCTGTCCGCCAACAGCGGACAAAACAAGGCAACCATCACCGGCGGCTCCGGCAACGACAGCCTGAGTCTCAATCACAACGGCGGCACTTTGGAAGCAACCATCGACGGCGGTGACGGGGCGGACACCATTGCTCTGAAGGCAGGAGCCGGAGCCAACAGCGAGGGCAGCTCCCACACAATCTCCGGCGGCAGCGGAGATGACACCGTTACGGTGGACACATCCTTTGCCGATGCCAGCGCCCAGCTGAATCTGCAAGGCGGCGACGGAACAGACACCCTGAATCTCGCCGGCGCTTTAAGCGAAAATGATACAGAAGCCATTACCGGCGACTTCTCCAAACTGGTTCTGAAAAACAACACCGGCAAAACCATCGAACTGATCCCCGACGGCTTTGAGAGCTTCACGGATACGCTGCAAAACAAAACCACCGTGAAACTGGACAGCCTCACGAACACCAACATCGCTCCCTTTGTCAACTACGTCTATGAAGCCGGGGACGAAATCCTGAACGCGGACTGGACAGCGGAAGACGCATTGCTGACCAATCTGCTGATCACCGGCGACACCATCCGGCTTGGCAGCCTGAACATCCCCAGCGTGAACCTGACGGCACAGGGCAAGACCATCGAGGTCAGCGGAAACATCACCGCCGCCAGCATCCTTCTGAAGGCTTATGACAGCGACACGCTGTACCAGCTGGATTCCGACAGTGTCGCTTCCAAGGTCGCCAACAAGGTTTCTTCCGATCTGACCGATGAGACCGGCGGACTCAGCGGCAGCCTCTTCGATTTCACTTCCAACGCGAAAATCGCCGTCAAGAACGGCACCCTCAATTCCACCAAGGGCGGCATCATCATGAGCGCCATCGTGGAGCAGACCCGCGGCCTGATCGACATTCTGGGAACGCTGGATGACGGCATCAATTTCCTGAACGTCAAGGTCGGCAGCGCCATCATCGAGCTGCTGGGCGCGACCCTTTCCTCCGTCGGAAGCATCCTGGCGGATGCCAGCACCAAGCTGAGCATGACCGTGACCAATGAGGCACTGGCCAGTGTGTGCATTCCCCTGGCAGTGGCCGTGGGCGTCACAGAGTCCGCGGTGCGGTTTGACGACACTCAGGTCAACGCGAGCGGCGACCTGCGCATGAGCGCCAAGTCCGAGGCCAAGGCGGAAGCCGAGGCTACCACCGGCACCCTGCCGCTGTCTGTCGCGGTGGCGGTTCTTGTGAACGACAGCCACGTCCGTATCGGCGGCAGCTCCAATGTGAATGTGGGCGGCAATGTGGCGCTCAGCGCCAAGGCCAGCACCGAAACCAGCGCCAAGGCCGCCAACGGCGGCATCAGCGGAAACTCCGGCGGCTTCATCGCCGTGCAGGTTTCCAACCAGGATTGTGACGCTGCCATTACCGGCAGCAGCAACGTTACCGCCGGCGGTGACATCTCCGTTACCTCTGATGCCGGTATGACCACCTCGTCCATCACCGAGAGCGCCAGCCCCTCCAACGGGGGACAGGCTCAGGCGACCCCTAGCACCCAGTCGGCGCTGGATAAGGTAGTGGGCCTGCTGAAGTCCCTGCAGCCCAAGCTGCAGGCAGCTGTCTCCGCGAAGCTGCTGCATGTGACGGAGGCTGTGGGCGGCAAGCAGTTTAAGGTCAATGTGACCCCCACCACCAACGGTACGGTCGCGGCACCCTCCACCGCCAACGCCTACAAGCTGACCGCGGATACCACCTTCCAGGCGGGCACCCAGTACTATACCTTTGAGGGCGGCAAGCTCACCAACGGTCATTATGTGCTGGCAACGGTCACCGCGGGTGAAGCGGTTGCACCCAATACCTATTATATTAAGAGCGGCCCTGTCACCTTCACCGCTAAGGGTAACGCTGGTTACATTGTGGATACCGTTACCGTGAAGTATCTGAACCCCGGCGCTTCCGCTTACACGGTGCTGACCGTGGGCGCGGGCATCACCCAGAACCCGAATGGCTCCTACAGCTTTGAAATGCCCGCCAACGATGTGACCGTGCAGGTTGCCTTCAAGGAAGGCACCGAAGCCGGGGCGCAGCAGGATGTGCAGGTGGATGCCGATCAGGGCATCTCCGACCTGTTCAACGAAGGTGTTTCCGGCTCTCTGGAAACCGACGCCAATCGGGCCACGACGGACTCCGATCAGGCCGATGCCGTGAATGTCTCCATCCGCTTGACGGACACTTACACGCTGACAAAGGACACCGCCTTCCAACCTGGGGTCACTTACTATGTAAAAGCCGGTCAGAACTATCAGCCCGTCGCGCAGGCGGAACTGGACGCGGGTATGCAGCAGGGTACGCAGTACTACGTTGCTCAGTCCGCTTACCAGATGACCGACGATGATGTATTCGTCACGGGTCGGGACTACTACACAAAGAACGGCCTTGTCTATACGGCAGCCACTGGCGCGACTCCCGGACAGGCTGTGACCCCCAATGCCTACTACTGCAGCATCGGCACCCTGCTTCTGGATGTGAGCAAGGTTGACGCGGGTCGGGAGATCCTGATTACCGTGAATCCCGCCGCGGGGTATCTGCTGACGGACGGTACGCTGACAGCCAACTACACCAACGCTAATGGCGTTACGGTGACGACCCCTGTGGTGAAGAACGAGAAGGGCGAGTATGTGTTCGTCATTCCCGAGGCGGCCAAGGGCACCAGCGGTATTACCTTCAACGCAGCGTTCCACAAGCGTGCCGCCGGTCAGACCGGCTCTGCTGAGGAAGCGCAGGGGGCGACCGCCAACACCAGCGCCAGCTCCATGCAGGCAAACGGCGCGCTGGCTGTGGGCGTCTCCACAAATGATAATGAAGCCTATATCGATACGACCGGCAAGGTGATTGCGGGCGGCAACGTAAGCATCAGCGCCAACGGCACCATGGTAGCAAACGTCAGCGCCGACGGCTCCGCCATCGTTCCTGTGGAAGAGGAGACTCCTCCTGTGACCACAACGCCTCCCTCCGAGGGCGAAGCTCAGACCGCACCTCAGTGGATTGCGAAGTACATGGTTCGCATCAACGCCAGCCAGAACGGCGGTGTGGATCTGATTCAGGATAAGAGCAGCCTGAAAGACGGCAAGCTGGTTCTGGGCGTCACCACGGCTTACGGCTACCGGCTGAAGGAAGCCGCCGCTGGCAGCGTGGTCAACGGCCTGACCATTCAGTATCTGGACGCCAACGGCGTATCCCAGACCGCCAACTCCACCCGCAATGCCGACGGCACCTACACCATCGACCTGTCCGGCCTGTCCATTAAGGAAGGCACGCTGGTTGAAATCATTTCTGAGTTCGAGGCTGTCAATCCTCAGCAGGGCGCGACCACACCGACCACACCTGTGGATGTCCCCGAGAAATATCTGATCGGCAATGCCGTGCAGATTGAGGCGACGACCCACGGCACGGTCACCAGCAAGTCCGGCACGCTGGGCAGCGCTGTGTTTGCCTTCGGCATCACGCCCGATCTGGGCTATCGCTTGGTCAAAGAAGCCGCGACGGCAACCGGCACGGCAGCTGAGATTCCCTGCTACGTCCGTTACATGAAGCTGGTTCCCGCTACCGGGACAACAGCCGCAACGACTGTCGAAACAACGATTGCCCTGTCCCAGAACGGCGACAATTACTATTTCAAGACAGCCCTTCTGGAAGGACTGGCTCCCAATACCGTGATCTATGTAGGTGCGAAGTTCGAGGATGACATCTACACCATTACGGAAACACCTTACAGCAACGGCCTGGCGGCAACTGCCTCCGAAACGCAGTTAGGCACCATTTCCTATACCGCTGCCGGTCAGAATTCCACTGCCCGTCAGCCCCACACCGGCGATAAGATCGTTGTGACTCCCACGCCCGCCAATGGCAGAGTAGTGGGCGGTGTGTACTACACCTATACCACCGGCACCGGCGCGCAGGCTGTTACCACCAGAGTGGATATCGAGGTTGATTCCAACAATCAGTGGAGCTTCGTAATGCCCGCAAAGAACATCACGCTGGTCGTTGACTTTACGGCAAAGCTGCACGATATTTCCGCCGATAATACCACGGAGATTCAGCTGTCCACTAACAAGGCTTCCGCCCGGGAAACAGTCACCATCAGCCTGAACGATACCGCGGTACAGGCGGGCAAGAAGATCAGCAGCGTCACCGTCACCGCACAGCAGGGCGAATACGGCACCCAGTATGATGTTACAGCAGTGAAGGGTGCGGACGGTACCTGGAGCTTCACCATTCCCGTCGCCGTGGGAAATTCCGGCGATGTGTTCAACGATCCCAATGGTGTGTCCCTTGAAAGCAATCCTTTCACCTTCCATGTGGCGGCGGTTGTCGCCGAGAAGGCGATCAATGTCACGGTTGGCAATATCTCCTACGGCACGGCTACCCTTCTCAGCAGCAAGGCCGACGCGGGTGAAACCGTCACCTTTACCCTGCGGGCAAATGCTGACGGCTACAAGGTTCGTACCGGCAGCGCGAAGCTGAGTCTTACCTCCGCAATGAGTGCCGTTGTCTCCACTGTGGATATTCTGGCAACTCAGAATCCCGATGGAACCTATTCCTGCGTTCTGCCCGCAACCATTGGCGAGAGTCCCAGGGCGGTCATCAGTGCAGAATTTGTTCCCGGCATTGCCAATAAGGCAGCGGCCACCCAGAGTGTTTCCCTGGGTGCTGCGGTTGGCGTTGGCGTGACCAAGCTGACCAACCGTGCCTATGTAGGCAGAACAACCATCGATGCCAAGGGCCTGTCCGTAGAAGCGGCTTCCAGCGGCGATAACGGTCAAGTGGTTTCCTCTGTGAACGCCAAGGCTGGCTACAGTGCGGGCAGTACCGGCGTTGCCGGTGCCGTTGCGGTTCATGTTGCCTCTGTCAAGACGCTGGCGACTGTGGAAGACGGCGCATCTGTCACACTGGGCAATGGAAGCCTGAAGCTCAGCAGCTCCGCGGATCAGCGGATCGTGACCAACGCGGATGCCTCCGGCAACGGGCACGCCTCCGCTGTTGGCGTGGGTGCGGGCATTGCCGTGGGCGTGTCCGGCATGGATACCCAGTCCGTGATCAAGGACGGCGCGGCTATTTATAATAAGGAAACAACCAGGCTTGGCGAAGTGTCCGTCACTGCCGAGGCCAGTGAGTCCCAGACCCTGCAGGCCAAAGCAGGCAGCGCGGGCGGCATATCCGTGACCCCGGTGCTGGCGCTTCTGGTGTCCGGCGCGGATACCCGGGCGACCATCGGTAAAAACCCAAACAATACGCTTGCTGTTGACGGCGATCTGACCATTCACGCGAAGAGCGATCTCACCCGTGAGATGGCTGCAAACGCGGCCGCCGCCGGAAGCGGCGCCGGGGTAGGCGGTGCGTTCAACATCTCTGTGCTGAATGATACGACCAATGCCCGCCTGTCCAGAAGCGTCAATGCGAAAAATGTCAGCGTAACCTCCAGAGCCCGGAATCGGATGCACGCCACTTCCCGGGCCGGTGCCAGCGGCACAGCTGCCTCCAGCACCACACCCGCCGCGGCTTCCACCTCCACCTCCGCACCCGCTTCCTCCGGCAACGGAAACGCGGGTGATGGCTCAGGTGACGGGGGGTCGGATCAACAGGCGCAAAGCGCACTTAACAGTGCCGGCCGTCTGGCTGGCGGTGTCGGCACTGGCAATGTATCCAGTAATTCCGTAGGCAATGCTTCCGCCAAGCGGAGGAATTCCTCCACCACCAGCGGCAGCGTGCAGGCTGCGGCAGCCTTCGCACTGAATATCCAGACCGCTGAGTGTAACGCTGTGATCGATGACGGCATCACCGTCATCGCGACAGGTAACGGCGAGGATGGCACCATCACCGTGGAGTCTCTGACCCGCAACGACAGCGAGATTACCGCGAATGGCTCCGCTTCTCAGGGCAAGATTGGCCTGGGCGTTGCAGTCGCTATCAACGTTGTTGACTATGAGTCCAATGCTTACATCGCAGATGCAGCCATTCAGGCCAACCATCTGAAGGTTCATGCCGGTCTGATCCTCGACGAAACAGAGGACTCTGGCGAAGAGAATCAGGTTGGCACCGAGGACAACGGCTGGTTTAAGCAACTGGTCAAGTCCGCTGTGAATACCATCATCATGGAGATCGCCGATGCCATCGGCCTTGCCGATCTGGTTGCCGACGCAAACTCCGTGATTACCGAAGTCGTTGCGGACATTGCACAGAAATTCGTCACCGACCTGCTGGCCGGAACCGGCCTGGATGCTCTGGTGCAGAACAATCCTGTGGCGACCCTGGAGGAGAACTGCAAGAATCTGCTGGTGTTCTTTACATCCATTCCTTCTCAGATTGAAGCGGCTTTGAAGGCTTCTGCCCAGGAAGCACTGAGCGGCCAGCCTGATAGCGTGGAAACGCTGGTTCAGAATGTAAAACAGGGTCTGACGACCTACATTCAGGAAGACCTGTGGACTTCTGTGCGGACTGCTCTCCTGTCCAAGGCAGGTTCTGTCGCGTCTTCTACTCTGAGCAGCGCGCTTGCGGCCGGCCTGAATATGAAAGCCATCAAAGCGAATCTCAAGACGGCCATGACCGAAGTCATGCAGGAAACGCTTGACAAGGTTAAGGCCGACGCCATCGCAAAGATCAACGCCATTGCGGCTCCCATGCTGCCCGAAGGCATGGAGCTGCTGAGCGCGGCTGGCGGAACGGCACAGGTTCAGGAAACGCTGAAGGCAGCCTGTAACGCTTTCATCAACAATGCCGTTGACATGCTGACCGAAGGTCTGGTGGACGTCAATGCCCTGACCTCCTTCCTGCGGGGCAACGCCGCCCAGACCATTAAGACCAACCTGACCACCGCTGTGCGCAATGCGGGCAAGACTCTGACCAACGCTGCCATCGACGAGATCGCGGGCGCGCTGGACGCGAAACTGGAAGTCGAGAAAGAGCCGGATGCCCATACCTTCCGCACCAGCGCCATTGCCGGCGCCAGCGCCACCGGCGTCAGTGTGGCAGGCAGCGTGGCTGTTGCTGTCATCAACGGCCAGACCAATGCCTCCATTGCGGCAGTGGACGCTTCCAAGACGGCAGCCTATGCGGTTACCGTCAGCGACAGCCTGTCCATTACCGCCGACGGCAATCATAATGAAGTCACCATTGCTACCGCTGCGGAAAACAGCCGCGGCAAGGCTGACGGCAACCTGAACAGCGGCAGCAACAATACCGTTACCGGCAATCCCAACGCGGCGCCCACAACCGTCTCCGGCGAAAATGCGGAGATCACCGTGGGGGCTGGCGGAAGCGCGGCCATTTCCGGCAATACCGTGACCCTGACGCCCAACGCGGGTATGAAGGTCAAGCGGGTAACCTATACCTATGTGAAGCCCGATGGTACCAAGGGTGAGACCTTCACCGTTACGCTGACCGGCAATACCTTCACCATTCCTGACATTACCGTTGCCACCGATACAAACGGCGTGGTGAATACCACCTTCACAGTGGGCGGCGCAACCAAGGAAATGAAGACCGGCACCAAGCTGCAGTACACGGTGAGCTTCCTGTCGGAAAACAGCGTCAGCACTGATCTGCTGGACGTGGTTTGGGAAGGTGAGGGCAGTGCTTCTATCGGTACGCCCACCACCAATACC
This sequence comes from Clostridiales bacterium, assembly GCA_022786995.1. Classification (GTDB taxonomy): domain Bacteria; phylum Bacillota; class Clostridia; order Oscillospirales; family Oscillospiraceae; genus Faecousia. The sequence goes on along the minus strand of JALFUW010000070.1, from coordinate 49,917 downwards.
AACGGTAGCGAAACCACGAAGAGCTATACGGTCACCGTAACCCCCGCGCAGCTGCATCAGATTCGCGGCGCGGTTGGCACCTATGCTCTGAATCTGGCCAGCGGCAGCGAGGCCGCCTCCACCATCGATCTGAAAAAGAGCGGCACTGCGCCCATTACCTTTACCTTCACGACCAGAACTGTGACGGCGGACGGAAAGACCACAAACTTCATCAAATTCAACAGCGGCTCTGAGATGGAACTGAAGGAAGGCACCAACGCTGTCTTCTCCGTGGATTTCATCTCCACGCTGGAAGTGGGTGTCTGTGACCAGACCGTCTCCGGCGGAACCACCGGAACAAAGACCTATGGCGAGGGCGATGCCAAGACCGCAAGTTCCTCTAGCTACGATGCGGAGAACAAGACCTATACAAACGTCTATCAGTACTACGTTACCGGCGCTAACAATGCCAGCACCCTCGCCGGTACCATCAAGCTGATGGATATGGCCGGTTTCCGGGGCGCGAATGAGACTTCCGCCAATGTTTTCGCGGAGTACGAGGATCGGATCGCGGTCATCGTGAAGCCCGCCGCCGGCTATAAGCTGGAATCCCTGAACTTCTACTATGAAGTGAACGGAACTAAGAAGCAGCAGCCCATCACCGTTACGGATTATTCCATCGTGGATCCTGACGGCGGCATTGCCTATCTGTTCTATATGCCTCAGGCCAACACGAAGGTCGGCGCGACCTTTGCACCCGGTGCGTCAGCACAGAATGCACCCACCAATGCCGCCGGCAAGTCTGTCGGCGTGGGCGCGGGCTTTGCCATGACCTATTCCAATGTGACCGTTACCGCGGGTATCGGCAATAACCGCAGCGTGACTGCAAAAACGCTGGATATCCGGGCGGATGCTGACCACCGGGTCACCACCTCCGGCGTGGCAGGTACCGATCCTCTGGACACAAGCAATGCTGTTTCCAATCAGAATGGTCAGGCCAGTGCCGCTGCAACCCAGACCCAGAAGGACATTTCTTTGGACGCGGCAGCCGCTGTCACTGTGGCGAACAACACCATCCTGACCTACATCGGTGAAAATACCGACGTGACCATCACTGGCGGCAATGATGTGGAGGCCGTAGAAGACGATCCGTCTACCCATACGGTGGACGAGACGCATAAGGTGGCTTTCAACATGGCGGCCACCCAAACCGGCAGAACCCTGACCAAGTCCAGCTCCTTTGCCGCCGGACAGAAGACTGCCGTGGGCGCCTCCGTCACTGTGAACGTGGTTGAGTCCGACGTGCGCGCGCTGATGCAGGGCAATGTCACCGCTTCCGGCGCGGCCCGGATCGCTGCGATTACCAAGGATCGTGACGACTCTCAGGCCCTTGCCACTGCCATGGGCGCGGACATTGACCGTTACCTGAACAGATTCAGCAGCGGCACTGCAACGACGCAGAACACCGCGAATAGGCTGCTGTCCGGGGAGTATTTCAATCAGACTGCTCAGCAGCAGCCCAACACCCCCGCGAACCAGAATTCCCAGCAGGTAAACAATTCCCTCAATCAGCATCAGAACACCAGCGGCGCTCAGACCAACGGCAATATGCCTCTGTCTGTGAACGTTCTGCGCAGTCAGAATGCCCAGGGTGAGGGAAGTGGTGCAGCTTCCAATACCGCCGATAAGGGCGTGGCGCAGGGAAATGCCAATTCCGGCACCACGGGGGTCAGCGGCGCAGCCCAGATCGACAGCCAGAAGTTCCAGGTGGCAGCTGCCGTGGGTCTGAACGTGACTGCCCACAAGGCTTACACGGATATGCTGGGCAGCATTCAGGCTCAGTCCGTCACCATCCTGGCGGAGAATAACGGCAACTTCCGCACCACCGGCACCGGCGCGGCCATGAGCCTTGCGAGAAAAGCCAACTCCATCGCTGCCGGCATCGCCATCAGCGTGGATGAAAATGAAGCGGTCGTGACGGTAGCCGGAGACGTGACTTCTACCGGCGACGAGAGCGAAACCAACAATGGCGACATCGACATCCGGGCCAGCCTGACCCAGAACATGGACGGCGAATACCGTGGACTGCTGGCAAGCCAGGCCCTGTCCGGCGCGGTCAGCGGCGCGGAAGGCTCCGTCAGCCTTGCCGGTTCTGTTGCCATCGTTGTGGACAACGCAAAGACCGCCGTTCTGGTGGGAATCCCCGACGCGTCCGAAAATCATCATGTTACCATTCAGGGCGGCAAGATCGTCCTGTCCTCTACCGATAAGACCAAGCTGGCGCTCCGCGCCGGCGGCGTGAGCCTGTCCAAAGGCTCCAAGGCGGGCGTTGGCGCGGCCTTCGCGCTGGTCTACGGCAACAATGTGGTGAGTACCGAGATCGGCAAGTTCACCAGCATTCAGGGCTCCAGCCTGGAGATCACCGCGGACAAGCAGCGCGTGGATTTCAGCGACTACAGCAGCGCTGTGGGTATTACCAACTTCGTCACCGACAGCTCCAATCTGGAAGACGAAGAGCTGGCCAATGCCAACAAGGGCTTTGTGGATCTGCACAAGGGTGAGGGGGACGAAACCTATAAGATCACCATCAACGAGAGCACCGAGGATGCGGTGGAGATGGTGAACGCGCTGAATGTCCTCAGCTCCACCAACTACTACGCCGAAGCCATTGCCGGTTCCATCATGGGTAACCAGAGCCTTAATTCCACCGCCTCTGTGGCCGGTTCCGTTGCCATGATCTTCTTCCGCAACACCGTGACCGCTGCGGTGGGGGACAATGTGGACATTACCCTCACCGGCACCGAGTACAATATTTATAAGGATTCCGACGGAAACCTGTACTACGAAAAGGGTGGCAAGCTGTTTGATAAGTCCGATGACGGCGCGATGCGTGAATCCCAGCTGTCTTTCGACGTTCTGAAGGCGCAGAAGGCTGAAAAACCCGAGACAATCAATTCCGTTACTTATGACGTTTATACCGCTGGCGACAGCGTGTTCTACGTCTACCATGGCCGGGTGTACTGCAAGAATGGCGACAAGCTGGTGGATGCCGGTGTGGACTTCGCCATGTTCGGCACCCAGAAGCTGGAAGAAACCTATGTGGAAGGCATGGTGCTCCGTGCACTCAACGATGCCAATGTCCGTATTCTTGCAGGCTCTCTCAGCGTCGCGCCTTCCAAGGCCGGCGTGGGTCTCACCGTGGGCTTCCTGCAGAATGAGGATGTGGTGACGGTTTCCGTCGGCAACAACGTGACCATCACCGTTACGGGCGGCGACTACTACCAGCAGGCACGGCAGAATGCCGACGTGATGGTGGTCACTGTTGCTGCGTCCATCGGCACTGGCACCAGCTCTGCCCTGACTTTGGGCGGCGCGCTGAACTGCGTGGCTTTGAATAACCGTGTTAACAATACCATCGGCAGCAATTCCGTTATCAAATCTCAGGGCGATCTGGATATCGGCACGGCGGCGGATCTGTTCCAGCTGCTGGTGTCCCTGTCCGCTTCCGCAGGCGGCAAGACTGCCGTGGGCGGCACCATCGCCGTTATTGTAAATGAAGCCGAGGCAAAGACCGATGTGGGCAGTGCCAAGCTGGAAAGCGAAACCGGCTCCGTCCGCATCCATACGGACAGCGACGAAACCCTGGTGAACCTCATTGCGTCCGCTTCCGCGGCCAAGGCTGGCGGAACCGCTGCAGCTGCCGGTTCCATCGGCGTGGTGGTGGATCTGGAAAAGGCGTATGTCCTTGCTTCCGATGGCGCGAAAATCACCGCGAATAAGGATGTTCTGATCACTTCCGACATCAGCAGTCTGCTGGTATCCGGCGGAATTGCGGCTTCTGTTGGCGGAATGACTGCCGGCGTGGGCGCGACCCTGCTGGTGAATGTGATTGAGCGGGAAGCAAAAATCGAACTGGGTCAGACCGAGATTATCGCGCACAATGGCGATATCCTGATCCAGGCCCAGGGCGAAGATACCTCCGTCATTCTGGGCATTGCAGCCGGTGTATCTCCTCAGGGCGCGGGCATCGCGGGCACCATTCCCGTGACCGTGGGCCAGTCTACCACCAATGTGAATGTGGGCAGCGGCTCCGGGCTGGATGCCTACGACTCTATCGGCATCCTTGCTGATCTGAACACCGGCTACTACCTCTTCGCCGGTGCGCTGGGTGCTGGCGGCAACGCCATCGGCGCAACCATCGGCACCACGGTGATCAGCAATCACGTCAACGCCATCGTTGGCGCGGGTACCACTCTGATTGCCCACTGCACTGAGAAGGACATTAACAAATCCGGCATTTCCACCGGCATTCACCAGAGCCGTTATAACCGCCGCCGGGGCGTCACGGTTGCTGCCAATGGGCAGGAGACCATCGTCATGGCAGGCGTGTCCGGCGCGGCCGGAACCCAGAGCTTTGCGGCGGCGGGAACCATCAGCACGCTGGTGGTGACCAATCAGGTCAAGGCTGAGCTGGGCGAGGGCGTCACAGTGACCGTCGGTTCTGAAACCCTGACCGATGAAGCAGGCGACTTGACTGTGGACGCCGACGACGACACGCACATATTCCTGTTTGCCGGCGCACTGGCGGTTTCCACCAGCACCGGCGCGGGCGCCACAATCGTGGCAATGGTCATCAACAAGCAGGTCGAGGCTCTGGCGGAGAAGCTGGGCACTGTGACGGTCAATGGCAATGTTACTGTAAACGCACAGTCCAAGGATACCGTAGTCCTGCTGGCGCTGGCCTTCGCGGGCGGCGGAAACATGGGCATCGCGGGCGATGTGAATGTGCTGGTGTTCCAGAGCACCACCAAGGCCCTGCTGGGCACGACTTCTACGCTGAAGACTTCCGGCAAGGTGGACGTTCTGGCGAACGCCGATTCCACGCTGGTTCACATCGGCGCGGGTGTGGCTGTTGGCGGTAGCACCGGCGCGGTTGCCGTGGCGGTTGTGACCTACTTCTACAACCATACCGAAAGCGCGATTCTCTGCGGCACCGTCAATGCAGGCGGTGACGTCACGGTTCGCGCCACCTCCAAAGAATTTGTCACCGCGGATGCCGCAGGTGTCGGCGCGGGCGGCGCAACGGCTGTGGGCGGCACGCTGGACGTGATCGTGACCAAGGTGGAGACCCTTGCCTATACCGGCAACAATGTCACCATCACCGGCAACAATATCACCATTCAGGCTGTGGACAAGTACGACCTGGTGGCTGTGGTTGCCACGGCCGCATTGTCCGGCAGTGTGGGCGTCGCGGTCAGCGCACTGGTCAGTGTCTCCTATAATAATGTCAGCGCCGTGGTTGGGCAGCAGAATACGCTGGCTGCCGCGCAGAACGTCACCGTCTCCGCTTCCAGCAACCGGGACATCAAGGATTACGTGGCAACTGCCGCCGGCGGTGGTGTTGGCGGTGTGGGCATCTCCCTGTCTGTTGCCGTGGCTGGCTCTCTCATGAGCAAGGACGCGCACGACCAGCTCTACACCGAGGGCGCCATGGATCCCCAGACCCAGGTTGACGCGGCTTTCAGCGGCGGTAATCAGGAGGCGCTGGATGGCCATAAACCCGGTGATTCTCTGGACACCCTGCTGGCCGCGGACGAAAATGGCAGCATGGCGGAAGGCTCCAAGCAGTATGGCAGCTACGGCCAGAGCAATGGTGAGCCTGTCCAGAATAGCATCAGCGTCAGCGGCGAAATTTTCTACGAATACGAAGCTGGTGGAAGCAAGGTCTATCGGAAGGCCAACTATGTCTTCGAGAATGGCGTCATGGTGGCCTCTCAGGTCAGCACCGACGCATTGACCGAGGCCATGGATGAATCCGGCAATCGGATTCGCTACGAAGTGACCGAGGACGCCAAGTGGTTTACTGACGACGAGAATGAGACCCTGATCCGGGTCAATGGCAACGAAACCAACAACGCTGTTGCGGTCATGGAGACCAATCCTGAGAACCCTGATGAGGACGTGCAGGTTACCGAGGTCATCGACGGTGAGACCTACGACGTCTATGAGCTGAATGGTGTCCGTCTGTATAAGAAGGACGATGCGTGGTTTAAGCTGGGCCACGGCATGATGGATGCCGCTGTGGATGCGGCGGAGTTGGTGGACACCGGCGAGACACACACCTTCGATAAGGACGAGGACGGCACCGACGAAACCTACTATATTTATCAGGATTCCTTCGGCGCTCGCTATTACACCACGAAGGATATCGTTACCAAGACCTATTACGGCTATCAGGACGCCGAGGGCAACCTGTACTACCGTCTGGAGGAGACTCTGGGGTGGTATGACAATGCGGGAAATGCTTTGACTGGCTCCTATGATGACGCAGTGGCGGTTATGTCCACACTGGTTCGCACCGATGATGCCAATAACGACGGCACCGGCAGCGGCGCCATGAACGAAGACCGCTACAACGAGACGGCGGACGCTCAGAAGCTGACGCCCAGCAAGCCCGAAAACCTGCTGGACGGCACCCAGGCTGTGATTCACGGCGGCAGCGAAGTGACTGCTACCAATGGTGATATCAGCGTTCTTTCCGCGGATGTTCTGAATCTGGACAGCATCTCCGGCACTGTCGCCATTGGCGGCACCGCCGGTGTGGGCACGGGCTTCTCCATTGCCGTGCTGAACAGCAAGGTCACCGCCGCTGTGGAAGATGGCACAAGTTTGTCCGCTGGCGGCACTGTGACGATTCAGGCCAACTGCGGCGCGGCGGAGACCGCTTCGCATGGTTCTCCCGACGACTTCAGTGAGGTTGAGAATCTTGCGTCCGAAAAGTTCGGCACCAAGTCCTCCGGCGCGAAGGTGCGTTTGATCGGCGTTACCGTCAGCGGCGGCACTACGGGTGTCAGCGTGACGGCGGGCGTTCTGGTGGTATTCAGCCAGAGCAGCGCCACCCTCGCGGGCGACGTACTGAAGGCTGACGAGGTCAATGTGAACGCATCCATGAACTATGATCAGGTGCTGACCTGCACCCTGGGCATCGGCGTGGGCGCCGTGGGCGTCAGCGCGTCCATGGGCGTGACGGTGTTTGAGGGACAGATCGTCTCCGCCATCATCGGCAACGCACAAATTGGCACGGCTGACAGCGAGGTCAGCAGCGTCAGCGTGACCACCGGCGGCGCGACCAAGGCCACCACCGCGGCGGCAGGCGTGGCAGCCGGCGGCGTGGGCGTAGGCGTAAACCTGGCCAGTGCGGTCAACTATACGGACATCGATACCTACATCGGGCAGGGTGTCACCGTCTATGCCGCGGATGTCGATGTAAGAACCACCTTCACGGCAGAGGCTGAGGGCTGGATCATCAGCGTGGCAGCCGGCGCCGTTGGCGTGGGCGTCAGCGCTGTGGTCGTGGTTGCCAATACCGACAGCCGCACCTACATCGGCTGTACTCCCATTATCTCCGATGAAACCGCCGAAGCTGGAAGTGTTGCTTCCAATATTGGCACCATCCATGCTTCTACGGTGGATGTGAAGAATACCATCTCCGGCAACGTTGACGTCTACGGACTGGGCCTGGCGGCAGGCGGCGTGGCGGTCAACGGTCTGGTGGCCCTGGGCATTAACCGGGTTACCGGCATTGCGGCCATCAACAAGATCAATGTCGATGCCTCCGGCGCGGTGAATGTCATTGCCATGATGGATGGCGATACCACCAACATCAGCACCAGTGTGGTTGGCGGTGCTGTGGGCGTGGGCGCTACGGTTGCCCTGTCTTACCTTGCCAGCCGGAATGAGGCGCTGGTGGACTACACCGGCACCACCTTCAACGCGGGCAGCCTGACAGTCAGCGGCGGCGAAGACGAGAATACTCCTTACGAATCTCAGGCTCAGGTGGTCGTGACCACCGGCGTGGCCGGAGGTGTGGCTGCTGCGGTCAACTTCGCCATCGCCATCAACAGCTCCAAGAACTTTGCCAAGGTTCTGAGCAGCCTTGACGGAAGCCTGACGGTGACGGCTGGCAGCCTGAACATCAACGCCTATGGCGAAACTCGTGCCTATTCCATCGTTGCCAACGCAGCCGTCGGCAGTGTCACTGCCAACGTGTCCATGGCGCTGGCAACCATCAACAGCCAGCAGGAAGCCAAGCTGGAGACCAAGGGCAGTGTCAGCGTTACCAGCCTGAATGTGACGAGTCGTCAGAACGTGAAAACGCCTGCCGGAAGCTATGATCTGGACTATTCCGATTCTAAGGGCAGCGGTAAGAAGAATATCAGCTACACGAAGATGGCGGAAGTGTTCCTGTTCAACGCCTCCGCGGGTATGCTGACCATCAACGCCAATACCGCTGTTGCGACTGCCAACGCAACCGGCAACGCCATTGTGGATGTGGCGGGCATCACGGCCACCGGCAATGTCAGTGTTTCCACAATCGGTTATTCCTTCGCCAATGTGGATGTGGACAATCTGTCCATCGCCGCAGTATCTGTGGGTCTGATGAGCGGCGCGGCTAAAGCGGCAGGCACCTTTAATGCAACCTTCAAGGTCAGCGGGATCGCAACCATCACCGGCAACCTGAGCGTCACGGCGAATTATTGGGACGTGGCGTCTGCCGAAGTCATTCCCGCAGGCGCGGGCGTCTCCGGCGGTCTGGCCAGCATCGGCGCGAACACCGCTGTTGCCCTTGCAAATACCGTTTCCAAGGCTAGCATCGAAGGTATCGGAACGGTCAGTGCAAACAATGTTACCGTTACCAACACCGGCATCGTCAAGGCGGATGCCGATGTGGGTCAGCCCTACTTCACGGTCGCTGCGGTTACTGTGACCTCCAACGTTGCGGTTGCCACCCTGGCAGCCCAGCAGAGCGCGGGTATTTCCTGCGGCACACTGCGTGCTGACGGAGCAGTCACCGTCACCAGCAATACCAACGAAACAGCGGAAAACGGCAAGTATCCCGCCGCGAACGCAACCCTGGGCAAGAACAGCAACCTGCTGACGGAAGCCCTGCATGAGAAGCCGGATCTGACCATTTCCGTTACCATTTCCGCTGTCGCTGCTAACGTCAACGTGGCGGTTGCCGTGGCGGATGTGCGCAGCCATGCTTTCCTCAGCGGAACGAACCTGTCAAAGGCCACTTCGCTGACGGTAACCACCGACGGCACCAGCATTGCCAATGCGGACGTGACGGTTTCCGCTACTCTGGGTTACATGGCGGTGGGCCTGAACAACATGACCGCCACCTCTGCCGGTGACTTCCGAAGCTTTGTGGATACCAAGCAGAACGCCAATGTCAGCGCCGGTTCCATCACTGTGGGAACCACCTACGAAAGCCAGGCCAATGCGGTATCCCGTCAGCCCAACGGCGGTGTCGGCGGCTTTACCCTGGCTGCCTACAGCTATAATGCCAACGTTGCCACCGCAGTGGCGAAGACCATTGCCGAGGCAAAGCTCTGCGGCAAGGGTTCTGTGACCTCCAACGTCGGGATGATCACTGTGACGGTGACCGGCAACGGCAAGGCCGAGGCTACTAATGAGCAGCCCAAGGTCTCTGTCAGCGGTGTCAACATCGCAGCCAACGTCAACACCGCGATCTTCGCCGCAACCCAGAAGGCCCTCATCGACGGCCCCACCGTCAGCGGCAAGACCGGCGTGGAAGTGACCTCCACATTCAATGAGGACGGAAAAGAAGCGGCGACTGCCTATATCGGCGGTACCGGCGTCAGCGCAACTCTGGTGGGTGCGGGTGTCAGCACAGCGGTTGCCACCGCTGCCGTGACCAGCATCGCCAAGGTCTCCAAAGCGTCCATGGGTGAAGCGGGGAAGGCTGCCAGCCTGAAGGTTACCAGCGCCGGCTCCTCCATTGCCAGAGCCGATGTCTGCCAGCCGAATGTCAGCCTGAATCTGGCTTCCCTCAGCGTGAATGTTCTGATTGCCAAGAGCACCAGCACCTTCACGGCGGAAGCCGGTGGCGGCATCATGTACCTGAACGTTTTGGAAATCACTGCCAACCCCAGCTCCAAAGCGGAAGCCTATACCGGCGCGTCCAGTGGTTCTCTGAGCGCCAATCTGGTAAGTGCGCAGACCAATCTGGCCTTTGCGGACAACCGCACCAGCGTGAACGCGGGTATTGACGGCGGCGAGATCCACTACTCCGGCACCTCTGATCTGTCCTTCGCGGCGGGTGGAACCCACACCGCCAGCGCCAGCGTGCGCAGTGCGGACGCCAGCCTGAGCGGCATCAATGTGGGTGCCAATGTGGTCAGCGCCCGGATGAAGGGTGAGCAGAACGTTTATATCAAGAATGCCAATGTAACGACCGATGGCGCTGTCAGCCTTCGTTCTGAGATGAATCAGAGCGCGACGGCAACTCTGAGCGCACCTGGTAAGAACGTCTCTCTGACGGGCATTCAGGTTAATAGTGCCATTGCGACCGCGGATGCCGCTGTGCGGGCGTATATCCTGAACAGCGCAGTCAAGGCAGGCAGCCTGTCCCTCTTCGCGGGCGGCAAGGTTACGGCTACGCCGACCATGACCCAGTCCGATACTAGTCTGGGACTGATTAACGTGGGCGTGACCCAGCTGTACTCTTTCGCAAAGGGTACCTATGAGGCTTATGCCGAGCTGGAAGATGACGTGCTGGACATTTCCGGCAAACTGTCCATCGAGACTAGCTACACCTCCACGGCCAACGCGAACGTCACCACCCCCGAGGGCGGCGTGAATGTGAGCCTGGTTGGTATCAACACCAACGTGGCCGGTGCGGTGAACCGCACCACGGCAAACGCCGGTATCAGAGGCACCGGCACCGTGAAGGCCGGAACCATCGACATTGATATTGGCGGTACCGCCACCGCCACAGCCGATTCTACCGCACCCACCGCAAGCCTCGGCGCGGTCAGCATTGTCACGAATGTGATGTTTGCCCTGCTGAAAGCCCGGCAGAATGCCTTCCTGGAAGGTGTCAGCGTGCAGACCGGCAATCAGATCACGGTGGATTCCATGATCAACGATGCGGACGCCACTGGTGCACAGGCATCTGTGGGTGGAACGGGCATTGCCGACGGCGAAACGGAAACTACCGACGCTTTGTTTGGCAGCAAGGTCAGCGTGGCAACGGCGATCGCCGATGTGACCAATATTGCCCGGATCCAGAATCTGAGCATCGGAACGGCCAGCAATGCTGCCAATCTCCATGTGAACGCGGACGGCACCTCCTATGCCAACGCATACATCAGCACACCCGATGGTGTTGGTCTGTCTTCCATGACGGTCAACGTTCTGGTTGCCAAGGCTCTGGGTACCTTCCAGGCTACGGTTGGCGGTAAGGATATGCACGTCAGTCAGCTGGAGATCACCGCCACACCCACCACAACTGCCAACGCGGAAACCGGCGCGTCGAATTTCGATGCTTCCTGGTACAACGTGGCTGTCAACGTGGCTTACGCGGAAGCCGGTTCCACGGTCATCGTGGGTCTGGACGGCGGCAAGCAGGGCGGCAGTATCTACTATCATGGCGATTCCATGACCATCTCCTCCGACGGCACGGCAAACGCCAACGCTTCCGTGAAGGAGTCCACGGTTAAGGCGTCCAACATCAGCGCCGCAGCCAATGTTGTTATCGCAAAGCTCTCCGGCACACAGGAAAGCCGGATCGCCAATACCACCCTGTATACCGATGGCGACATCACCATCTCCGCCACCTACAACCGGGGCGCCAGCGGCAACACCACCGGCAGCGCCAGCGCGAAGCTCGGCGGCTCTGCCGTGAAGGTCAACCTGGTCGGCGTTGAGATCAACAGCGCCACGGCGATTTCCGATGCCACTGTCCGGGCAATTATGGATAACTGCTCGGTCTATGGATTGGGTGGGACGGATAAGTATGCCGGTGATTTGACGATTGAGGCCAAGGGTAACTCCGTGGCAGTTCCCGGCTATACTGCCGCGACATTGAGCGGCGGTCTGGCCAGCGCGGGCGTGGTGCAGATGTACGCCAGAGCCAACGGCCTCTTTGAAGCAAAGCTCAACACCCGTGAAAACAACGTGGTGCAGGTGAGCGAGCTGAATGTCACCACCGACTATACCAACAATGCCGAAGCCAGCATTCTGGTGCCCAAGTATGGTGTTACCGCCGATAATGCGGAGTTGAATCTGGCCTACGCCAGAACCGGCGCGGTGGCCAATGCCTGCATTACAGGCAGCGGTAAGATCCATGTCAGCGGCGATGTCACCGTGAAGGCGGATGGCAAGACCAAGGCGGTTGCCAACATGAGCGGCACTGACGCGAAAATCAGTGGCTTCGAAATCGCGGCCAACGTGTTTACGGCGATTCTGGCAGCGGAGCAGAACGCATTCATCTCCGGCGTGGAGCTGAACGCCCAGAATGTGAATGTCTATTCCTACCTGAACCAGGTAGAAACCGGGGAAACTCCGAACCATGCGGAAGCGATCATCGGCAGCGGTAATGGCATCAGCGCCAGCATCGTTGGCGTGCAGGTGAACACCGCCAACGCCATTTCCAATGCCACGGCGAATGCCCACATTACCGGCGCTGCCATTATAGCTGATGACGCGGTGAATGTGGAAGCGAAAGGCCAGTCCATCGCCCTTGCCAACAGCAGCGCAGGCACCACTCTGGGCGTGCTGTCCATGGCGGTCAACGTGATGAACGCCAACGCCTCCGGCACCTTCCATGCCGGAATCCAGACTGCGTCCGGCAAGAATGTCAAAGCAAACAGCGTGACGGTGCAGACCAAGTACACTGCCCGCTCCAACGCGAGAACCGCGCAGGGCGGCTTCCAGGTCAGCGCCGGAAGCGCAGACACCAACTGCGCGAACGCCAATGTGACCACCAACGCCACTGCGGACACTGGCTCCAACGGGGAATCTGACCCCGAGGGACACATACAGGCCCCGACCATTTCTATCATGGTTGAGGGCGAGGCCCACGCGGCGGCGGAAGCCTGGAAGGACGATTCTGTTGACCTTGTGAAAGCCTCTGTCAACGTCCTCAATGCCAGCGTCAACGCGGTTCAGACTGCCGAGGCGGGGAACACCAACCTGCACGCCAATCAGATCACAATTACCTCCATTCTGAATAAGTCGGATACTTCCGCCAATCCTGCCGCGAAGGCAGAGATGTCGGCAGGCGGCGGCTTCTCCGGCGGCAGCGTGAAGGTCAATAAGGCCAAGGCTGTCTCCAATGCCACAGCCATTGCTCAGGTGCGCAATGCCAACATCGACGCGTATAACGGCAGTGTGCCCTCTTTGACGATTAAAACCGAAGCCACCAGCTTTGCCGCCGCGGTTCTGCAGAATGGCAGCAGAGCGGGCTTCATCGGCGCGGGCGTCATTCTGATGGAGGCGGAAGCCCAAGGCAATTTCCAGGCCGGTATCGATACCAACGGCACTGTCAAGGCGAGCACCATCTACATCGACACCGATTATACAGTTGGTGCCAAGGCCGAAGTGTCCAACGACAATGTCAGCGGAAATGTATTCAGCGCTTCCTATAATGAGGCCAAGGCGACCACCAAACCCTACGCGGCCACCTTCGTGAAGGGTAACGGCCTGGTTTCCGCCACCGGCACGGTGGATCTGCTGACCAACGGCACGGCCCATGCCGAGGCTTACTACAAAAAGCCCTCCTTCAGTCTGACCGGTGTGGAGATCACCGCTACGAAACTGACGGCGGAACTGACATGTCAGAGCGGCCAACCCACCCAGGAAGCTTATGTGGACATTGCCAATTTCCTGGCTGATGGCAAAGCGGTGAATGTAGTCAGCCGATACAATTCCGGCACAACAGCCGATAACCCAGGCGCTACCGCCTACTTCCAAGACAGCATCGGAAATGCGTCGCTGGTGAGCGCCAGCGCCCATCTGCTGGAAGCGAAGGACAATTCCTGGTCCAGAGCCTCCTTCCAGATGCGCGGCGCTGCTGACGGCGTCCAGAGCAAGCTGGGCGCGGTGACGGTTCGCTCCGAGGGAAGCTCCTACGCGGTAGCGGGCAAGTCCGCAAGCACAGCCAGCCTCAATCTGGCAAGCGTCGGTGTTGTGAACGCCAAAGCCCAGGCCAACGCACGGTTTGAAGCTGTGGCGGGCGCTGAGGAAGGTGCCAATGCGGAGCTGGCATCTCTGCTGGTAGAAGCGGTTTATACCATGAAGGCTTACGCCTACTCCGCCCAGCCCACTTTCGGTGTCAGCGCGGTGAATGTAGGCAAAAATACCGCAGAAGCGGTTGTGGGCAGCAGCAGCGCTAACGCATTCAACGGCTACGCTCATCTGAAGGGCGCGTCGAAGGACGCTGTCCTCCAGGTGACAGGCTCCGTCACGGTTCTGGCGCGGACGCTGGACACCGAGGCATTTGCCCTGATCAGCGGCAGTACCATCTCTGCCGGCGTTGTGGATATTGCTGCCAACCAGGCTCTGTCGCGGATGTACCTGCGTCAGAAGGCCGGCGCGGAGAATCTGAGCATTGAAGCTGCCAGCATTACCATCAGCTCCGAGGCTGGCAACGCCAGCAATCAGCTGCTTTCTCAGGCGACCACCGGCGGCTGTGATGGCGCTGATCTGAAATTGATTCAGGGAACTGTCAACACCGCGTATTCGTATGCGGCGGTTTGCAATACGCTGGAGCTCAGCGGCGCGGTGCTGAAGGCCACCGGAAACGTGACGGTGGAGGCCTATACCAACACCAAATCTCAAGCGGAAGCCAAGCAGGGCTTCTCCCTCGGTGTAGTCATCTGCGGCGGCCTGTACGCGGAATCCGCGGCTGGTGACAACACCCTGGTGAAGATTGTCAATTCCGATCTGATCAGCACCGCTGGGGACGTGAATGTGAAGGCCACCGGCAAGACGGATTCCAAGGCAGTCAGTGAAACCCCTGGTTCCGCTTCGCTGGTCTCTGGAGCAAGGGGCCAGACAAAGGCGACGGTAGGCACTTCGGGCAGTAGACAGTCGGTAAAGATCGAAATTAACGATCAGAACGCGGACGGTTACACCCTGATTGCCGGATATCAGAACATCACTGTGCGTGCCCATAACGAGGCAAAGTTAACAACTGCCGAATTGGCGGGCACCAATGTCAAGCTGATTGAGACAACCGGCGAAAGCGTTGCTTACGCGGTGGACTATCTGGAAACCAGCATCAAAGTGGGTAACAATGCGGTTCTTCGCACCAGCTACCGGGGCACCAATGCCGGCTCCTACGGCATTACGGTGGAAGCTTCTGACAAGCTGGATATCACAGAGAAGGTTGACGGAACCAGCATCGGCCTGATTGCCTCCACGGATAAGAAGTACGCAAAGGTCGAAAGCGACGTGACTGTGAAGATCGATATCCGGGGAACACTGGATTCGGCGGGCTTTGTGAATGTCCATACGGACAGCGATGCTGTACAGAAGGCAATTACCAGCGCGGTCAACGCGAAGCTGTTCTCCGGCGGCACCAGTGTCAAGGCGGTAAACGCCCTGACCAGAGCGGTCACCGTCACCATTGCCTCCGGCGCGAAGCTGATTGCGGATTACGGCACACTGCGTGTGATTGCCCGTTCCGGTCAGAACGACAATATCTTCACCCGGGCCGACGGTACGGCACTGTCTGCCATCGGCTGTGCGAAATCCGATGTCAAGACAACACTGAATACCCACACGACTCTGGATATTCAGCGCGGCACGCTGATCCAGAACCACTTTGGCGACATCGAGCTGCGCAGCGTTGGCGGTGCCAACCATGTGGAGTCCTACTCCGACCTGACCTCCGGCGGCCTGTCCGGCAATGCCAACAGCAATACAACCGTTAACGTAAACGGCGACAAAGACGGTAGCGACGATTCCACTGGTTCAAAGCTCACCATCGGGAAGAGCGGCAGCGGCGCGAAGGCGCAGATTCTGGGTAAGAATGTCACCATCAACAGCGGTTTCCAGAATGTGTCCATCTACAGCACCGCCCGCTCCAAGGCGGCAGGCGCCCACGCGTCTTCGGATTCCACAGCAAAGATCTACTATTACATGGATTCACTGCTGGAAATGACTGACGCGGACATCGCGGCCTATGACAAGCTGGACATCGGCACCTCCGCGACACCCGCGGAGAATGGCCAGGTTTCCAAGTCCTATGCCTATGCCCGGGTGACGGCGCTGTTCGGCTCCGTGTACGTCAAGTCTTACATGGGCGGACACGCCAACAGCAGCCTGACTGCCACCGACAATACGGATATCACCGGCGCCAACGTCAATGTCCATGTGGACGGCTTCTATGGCCGTATTGAGGTGGATCGGGATACTGTCCGCAGAGCGCTGGCGACCAAGAAGGATGAATCCGGCAAGGATTTTGAATCCGGCACGAGCAGCAACATGCAGCTGGCGCATTACCATATCGGCGACGCGGCCGCGGGTATCGCCATCGACATTGCCGCGGACGGCTCTGTCCGTACGTCCGGCACCGCCGGTGAGCAGAACCCCGTTTCCGGCAATACCATTGGCAAGCTGGCCAACAACGGCGGCGGCTCTCTGAGACTCAGCGGAGCCGGTGGAAGCGCCCAGTACATATACGGCGCTCAGTACATCCCTGCTGTGACGATCTTCAATCACTCCGATAGTGCCTTAACGCTGAGTGAGATCGTTCTGCTGAACGCCACGCTGGTAAAGCCGTCCTACAACGGCACACTGCCCGAAACGGTATACGAAAGTGAAGGTACCCCCAGATTTACGGAGCCTGTTGTTCGCATTTACAGCTTTGGCACAGGCAATGTGACCATCGGCGGCGCGATTCACAACGAGCGCGGCACCGTGGATATCCAGTGGCTGAACCGGGATAACCTCTATGTGTCCTGGCTCAGCGCCGACGCGGAAAATGGCGGCGTGCTGATGGCTGGCTCCAGCAGTGCGGAGCTGCAGAATACGCAGGATGTATCTGTGAAGGTGCCCTATGTCTGGGCGCACCATCTGAACGTCCGCAACGCGTCCCGGATCGGCAGCGAAAATGCTCCCTTTGAGGCGTTCCTGACCTATACCACCGATGCCAGCGTGAAGGGCGTCCTCAGCGGCACCCAGAAGCCGGATGTGAACATGACCGTCGCGGGCAATGGTGATATCTTCGCCTCCCTGACTCTGGCGGAAGTGGACACCATCCTTGCCGAAAGCGCCACTGCGCCCACAGGCAATCTGGCTTGCAGCGACATGGATGTTCAGAACATCCATGCCGGCGGTAGCGTCAGTCTGAACCTCAATACACCGGTTCGGGTTCGTGTCGCGGCCAAGGGCAGCACGCTGAACTTCGTGATCCCCGGCGTAGTCCAGTTCAATGCCGACTCGAATATGAAGAAGAGTGCCGGTAACAGCGTTTCCTTCGACGTGGACACGCTGGCGCGATACATGAGCGCCAACGGCAGCCAGAACACCTATGAGCTGCCTGACGGCACCCAGATTACCGTGGCGGACGGACGGATCGTCAAAGTTCTGGCCTTCGGCGAGCTGCGCTACTCCTTCGCGGATTATCAGTATGACGAATCCACCGATTGCCTGACGTTCCAGGACGGAAGGATTCGGCTGAATCTGTCTACCGGCAAGCTGACGGTGGTGGAAGGCGACGAGAATGTGGAATACCCCGTCTACATTTCCTGCTCCTCCGGCGGCTGGGCCGTGGAAGGCTGGACAACGGACTCCAAGGTCCTGGCTGAAATCTACAAGATCACGGGAAGCGGCGATGACGCGACGAAGGAACTGTGTTCCTTGCCGGGTACCAATGATAACCGCATCTGGCACCGCATGCAGGGAGACGGCAAGCTGTTCTTCTTCATCGAGGATTACGCCTCTCAGAGCGACGCTGCCAAAAAACTCCATAAGGACGAGCCGTTTGATGGCAAGATGTATGCCATGGAAATGGAGATCGGAGACGACGGCGTCTACCGTCTTGTCGATGTTTATCAGGTGGGCCGGACGCAAACGAATGCCAGCTATTCCGGCAATGAAGTCAAGCTGAACTTTACTTATGGAGCAACCGAAAGTAAGGAAAGCAAGGATGAGAACTACAAGATAACCATCGATAATTTCCAGGGCAGCGGCATTAGCGTTATTATAACGCTGGAGCTGAAGGTGTCCGCAAAGTTCACCTACACCAAGGATGATGATGATAAGGTTACCGCGTGGGAACTGTCGGACAAGTCTCACACCGATAAGAGCTCGATCAAATCCGTTGTGTTTAAGATTGGCAACACAGAGTATAGCACCACGGAAAAAGACGGCTGGTACTATTCGGAGAACACTTCGGTTCAGCTGATTCGGGAATGGGGCCTGAAGGTCAAGGACGGTAAAGTTGATATAACTGGCTCGTGGAGTAATGGGGATAGTTGGGTTGCCTTCCATCCCAGTGGTTCGGTAAAGGTTTCTTACCTGAGCACGACGCCCATCCGAACAGCACAGGGCCCGGAATCCGGCGAGGACAGCAACGGCTGCTACTATATCGAGCTTAAGAGCAGCCAGAATGATGACGCCAAGTACCGTGTCTACCTGTCTGAGGAAGTTTATCTGAAAAAAGGCAGCACAACCTATTTGGTTTCTCCCAATGCCGGCAGCACCCGTACGATTGACGGAAGCTACGCCAGATGGACCTTCACAGGTTCTTGGCATTACAGCGGCGGATTCGTCTTCCTGAAGAAGGGTGAGGGCATTGACCTGAAGACGACCTCCAAGTACATGTACGCCGGGAATGCCCAGTGGCGGCAGCTCAGCGGCTACGCCCTGTCCAATCACCTGTTTGTGAGCACGTCTGGCGTTCTGCAGGACTTCTTCACCGAAGACGGTACGGCCTACATTGTAAACAGCAATCTGAAGACCGGCGAAACCAGCTTCGAGAAACCTCGTGCCACCATCGTCAAGGATGAGTCCGAAAAGATCAGCATGACTGTGACAGGCAACAAGCTGAATTCGGTGGAGTGGACCAGCGGTTCCGGCATTAAGATACGGGCGGAAGAGCTGATCCCCGGCAAACTGGTTCGCTACGCAACGGGCACCAACGGCGCCTATGTCTACTACTACCATAACGGAAGCACCTGGGTTCAAGGCATGAATAGCATGCTGACAATCAACAGTGACGGCAGCTACACCTATTACCCGGATGCCAACACCAGAATCACGGCATACGCAAACGGCACCTTTACCGTGGAAGCCAAGAAGAGCGGAAGCTTTGCGCTGGTTGACATGAAGCCTGCCGTGAGTATCTGGCGGAATAACGGTCTGGCAACCAAGTACCAGATCGGCTCCATCACCGCAGAGGGTGGCGACATCACCCTGAAGGTGGAGCTGGATAACACGAACTGCAATGCCTCCATTCTGGATGCCAACGGCAGCAAGGTCAACTTCACCGCGGGTAAGGTTGACGAAAATGGAACTGTTCTCGGCGGCGCGCTGAACGTGTATATGTCCGGCAACGGCGTCTTCGGTAAGGACAATGATCCTCTGGAAACGGATCTCAAAGATCGTATCCACTTCTATGAGGTGGAGAAAGGACCCGAAGTCATCAGTGTGAACACCTCCCTGACCGGCGACAGCCTGACCTTTGCTGACGGCCTGACGGTCAAGGGCGCAGAGGTGAACGCGGAAACTACCACCGGCGACTTTACCGCCACCAACCTGACGGTTACCGAGGGTGGCGAGCTGACGCTGGATGTGGGCGGCAAGATGACCATTACCCACACCCTGCGGGTGGATGCCAATTCCTCGTCCGTTATCACCGTGAAGAACGGCGCGGATATCACGAATGTTGTTGCGGATGGTTCCAACAGCGAACTGGAGTTGACGGTTACCGCTGGAGATGTGCTGACGCAGAGCATCAGCTCCGCCAATGGCGGCGATGTAGCTCTGACAGTGAAGCAGGGTAACCTGACGGCATCCGAGGGCATCGCGCTGAACGGCGGCGATGCGACGATCACCGTATCCGGCAGCGAGACTATCAGCGCTGCGGCAGGAACCACGAATGCTGTCAATGTCACCGGCGGCACACTGACGAACGAGGTGAGCGGCAGCATTACGGTCAACGGTTCTGTCCACACCAGCGGCGGCACCGTGAACCAGACCACCAGCACCGGCGATATCACCATCAACGGCTCTATCCTCTCTGAGAATGGCACCATAACCCAGACTGCCGAGACGGGAAATCTGACCGTCACCGGCGATGTCAAGGCCGATGACACAACATCCAACAGCAAACTGAACCTAACAGCCGGTAAGACCGTGAAAACCCGGGATATTATCCTGAGCAACGGCGTGCCAAGTACCGGCCCCAACACCAAGCTGGTGGTTCGCTCCGGCGAGGACGCCCAAATCGGAACGGTTCGCCTGGTGAAATCTACCACCGAAGTTGTGGTTCCCGGTTCCATCAAGGTGAGCGGCACCATCTATCTGGATCCCAGTACGCTGATCCTGACGGCTACCGGCGGCGATCTGACCATCGACGGTGGAATCACCGAGAACAGCACCACAGCCGAAGGCGGTAATGTGCAGTACACGGTTACCGTGGAGGACAAGTCCACCGCCACCTTTACCGCCGGCGGAAAGCTGACCGTGAAGGCGGGAGGCGAGAATCAGCCCGCGAAGGCAATTACCGTCACTGGCCAGTCCACCACGAACTTCTATGTGGGCGGTGATCTGGAATTCCAGGGCAGCGTGAACGTTCAGAACGCGACCTTCGTCGCCGATGGCTACAACGGCAAGGCCGGCGACACTTCCGTCACTGGAATCTTCGAGGCGAATCAGGCCATCGTTACCATCGACCGGCAGGGAAGCGCCGAGAACGGCCTGACCGTCAAGGGCGGCGTGAATTTCACCGACACAACTGCCAACATCACTGTTTCCGGCGATGTGGCATTCGGCGAGACCACGCTGAATGGCGGAACCACCAACATTACCACCAACTTCGGCGGCTTTACCGCTCCGGCGCTGCGTGTTGCAAACGGCAATGTCCTGACCCTGCAAGCGGCGAAGGATATCGCCATCACGACCAATCTGACGGTGAACGCGGCAACCGCAACGCTGTCCTCTCTGACCAAGAACGGAACTTCCGTGGCTTACGGCCTGGATGCCGACAACGGCGGCGCATTCAAAGCGGGAACCGTGTCGGTTACCGATGCGGGAACCCTGAACGTGGATGTCTTTGGCGATATCAGCATTGCGGCGGGCCAGACGGGAACCGTACTGACAGTGACGGGCACCGACACCGAGAGGGCCAAAGTCAAATTCACCAGCCGGAAGGGCAGCCTGCTCACCGGCGGTGACACCCAGGCCTGGAACATTCGGAACGCGGATGTGGCAATGAACATTTGCGGCAATGTCCAGACCGGCAGTGAGGCACAGCCCGGCGACTGGAATGTGAACCAGAGCGACCTGACCGTGCAGGCAGGCGGCGACATCAGCTTCCGCAACCTGACGGCAAACTGGAATGTGCAGGAAGACGGCACCATTGGCGCCATTCCCGGAATCACCTCCGCGGATATGGTCATCCAGATTACCGGCGGCGGTACGCTGACGGCACAGCAGATTCTGCTGAATACCTGCCAGACGGCAATCCGTACCTATGGCGACATTTACATTCGCAAGAACAGCAATAAGAAGGAAACTGTCTTCCATACCATCGGCAGCACGGTCAGTTTGACCAGCGAAAACGGCGGCGTGTATTCTAACGAGGCCCGAAACGGCTGGCAGATCGTGAACACGGCCCTGACCGTGGCGGCAAAGAGCGACATCGTCATTGACCGTGATCTGGAAATCACGGACAGCGAAGCTGACATTAGCAGCTCCGAGGGCGCCTTTGTGGTGGCGGACACCGAAGAACCCGGCGAGGGCGATGACGGAGAATCGCATTGTACCATCACCGGCTCCCGCGTCGGTGTTCAGGCGGCTCAGAATATCGCAATCAGCCATCTGGATGTGAGCAAGAACGGCAATTTCAATTCTCATGTCACCCTGAAATCTGTCGACGGCGGCTACATCGGTAAGACCATTTCCCTCAGCGAAAGCCGTCTGGCGATTGAGACTGCCGGAGATGTGCTTATCCGAAATGAGGAAAGCGCTACAGTTGACGCTCCTGTGGTCAGCGTCATGAGCAGCGAGGGCACTGGTTCCTATCTCGGAATGGCTTCCGGCGAAATGGGCCTGTACATCAACAGCACCAATGGCGGTATGTCTAGCGACTGCGACGGCAACGCTTGGCTGATTCAGAATTCCAAGGCGGTTGTGGATGTTGACGGCGATATCGCCATCAAGGACAAGCTGACCGTAACCGACAGTGATGTCAGCCTGATTTCTCACCACGGCGGCATGACCACCGAGGACTACGGCACCACTTGTGCCTCCTGGATCATTACAAACAGCACCTTCCTGGCCGTGGCGGCAGGGGAGCTGAAGATCAGCCACCTGTCGGTTAAGAATTCCACCGCGCAGATCAGTTCTCTGGCGGATGGTAACGGCGCGGTCAGCGCGAATACCGGCGCTTACAACGTGTTCATCGACGAGAACGCGAAGACGCTGTACTACCAGTCCGGCGACAGCTGGTTCCAGTTCGTTAACGGCGTTTTGAAAGCGGTTGAGGGTACGCTGCCCAAGCTGACAGCCATCGACAAGGGCATCAGCTACCAGATCTTGAAGAACGGCAATAACCTGTACTACAAGTCTGGTGAAACCTACTACGTCTTCCAGGATAAGGTTTACAGCCTGCGCCAGCAGGTGCTCAGCAAGAATCAGAAGGAAGATTGCAAGGCTATTCAGCCCGGCACCCGGTTTGAGGCACTGTACGACGCGGTTGGCAATCTGTATCTCAGAAGCGGCAGCAGCTATTACAGCTACGACAGCACCACCGGCCAGCTGGTTGCTCAGGCAAGCGATGGAACCGGCCTGACGGCGCTGAATCCGGGCCAGACCTACAGCCTGCAGTCCGACGATACCGGCAGCCTGCTGTACCTGCTGACCGAGGAAGAAGCCTACTACACCTACGAGGTGCAGAACAACTCCCTGCAGAAGATCCAGTCCGTTCCCGAAAACCTGTCCGTTGTGGAAACCAATGACCACGAGAGTTATCAGGTGACCACCGGCGGCGGTTACACCGGCAAGACCGTGGATATTACCGGCAGCAGCTTCACGCTGGATGTGTACGGTGATATTCAGGTGGTCAACGACGAAAACGATGTGAATAACGGTCAGAAGAACGTTATTAACATCACGAACTGCCAGCCCCTTGACGATAAGTCCGTGGTTCTGCGCAGCCGTAAGGGCGGCCTGGAAGCGGCGGAAGTCAGCAGCTTCGATGTCTACGCCGGTGCGGACGGAACGCTCTATCTGGAACGGGAGGGAGAATTCTACACCTACACCCCGGCACAGGGCGCCGCCAAGTACGGCAACCTGAACAAGGTTGCGCAGGCGCTTGACCTGGTGCTGAATCCCCTGGGTGAGGGGTACCACCTGTTCGACTTCACCAACGACGACGCGAACCACACCGTGTATCTTGAAAAGGATCATAAGTATTTCACCTTCAATGGCAGTGCTCTGATCCCGGATACCAGCATCACCCTGCTGGATCGGCTGGATATGACGGACATCGCCTCCACCAACCGCAGCGACTCCTTCCATGCGGACAACGCGACAGTGAGTGTGGATGTGTACGGCGATATCAACGTTCGTGAAACCGTTCTGATGGAGAATCTGAGCGTGGTTTCCTTCACCAGCAGCAACGGCGAGCTGAACAACACCGACTACTGGTACACTAACCAGGACGACACCCACGATATGCAGATGTCCCAGTGGCGTGTGGTCAACAGCGTGATGAACCTGAACATCCACTCCAACATCCGCATCGACCATCTGTATGTGGAGCGCAGCCGCGCGTCCGTCAGCACGGACGACGGCGAGATGGCCAGCAAGACCTGGTACTTCTACGGCAGCAACGTGACAGCCTGTACCGCGAAAACCCTGAGCGTCAAGTTCGATGACGGCGGCGAGAATCCCATGCCCGCTGTCCAGATCATCGGCTGTCATGAGCGGGTCTACTTCGTGGATGCTGAGAAGCGTCAGGAGGGGAACCCCTTCCCGTATACCAGCGCCAGCGTCATCATCAAGGTTGGCTACACCAACAACAACGACCAGTTCGATCGCAACGATCCCAGTACCTATGCCCAGCTGCCCAGCCTGGAATTCATCACCGGCACCTCCAACACCTGCTACGATAACTCCCTGGATCTGCTGATCACCGCCAGCACGGTGACGGCGGATGTGCTGGGCGATATCCGGCTGCTGGAGACCGCGGTGAACAAGGAAGTCTGGAACGCCAACGACACGATCAACGACAAGGATCTCTACATCTGCGAAAACGCGGGTGCAGTTACGGATCGTAGTATGCTGAAGCAGGCACTGCCGGAGTATCTGGATCAGATGTATCGTGCTTACGGTACCGGCATGAACGTCCGCAGCTATTTCGGCGGCTTCCGGGCGGCTAACTGGATCGTGGAAGGCGCACGTCTGGATAGCGGCGCACTGAATGTCTCCGATGATACCGACAATGGCAGAAACGGCATTACCGCCTTGTCCATCGTGGCCGCGCTGGATCAGATCTGGCGCTACAACCTCAACGATGTGGCTGAGGGCAAACGCATTGCCGATCGAGAACTGACCATTACGGACGGAAGTGCCGTCCAGGTGGTTTCCACCGATGGCAGGGTGGATTACCAGCACGACTACAACGAGGAATACGGTTTCAGCTCCAACTACTCCATTCCCGATGTGGTCATCAGCGGCGATGAAGCCAGCAATACCCGGGCAAGCCTGCTGAGCCTGTCGGAAGGCAAGCAGACTCTGCCGGTGCTCACCGCTGAATTTGCCAACGTTTCCCTGCGCAGCGCGGCTGCGGATCTGGCCTTTGACCGAATCATGGCACAAAAGAGCAATATCCGGCTGGATGCGGGTAACAACCTTACGCAGGCGCACTGGGCTACGGCTCCCGATGAAAGCGGTATGCGGCATAACCTGCACAGTACCATCACCTTCGCGGATAAGCGTTATCCCGAGGATGTGGGCGGCGATACGCCGGAGAATGCGTCCCTGACGCTGCGCGCCGGTGGTGACATCGGCAGCGCCAGCAGCTGGATGTATGTAAACATCCCAGAGGCGCTGACTCTGGTGATCGAGCAGGCGGTCAACGTCTTCATCGACGGCCAGAAGCGCAACGAGCAGGGCGAGACGGCCGCGGAAAGCGATCTGCGCCAGTACCTGATCGATCAGGGCTACTCCTACGAGATGGCTGCCACCGCGGCGCGGTATGTGACCGCCGGCGGCGTGAACGGAACGGATTACCTGGCCTTCAGCGATGAGCAGTTCTTCCTGCGGGTTCTGACCGCTCAGACCCGTGATGAGATCCTCCGCTGGATCTATGACCGGGCGGCGGCTGTTTACGGACAGGATGCCGGACTGGCATGGCTCAACACGGTGAACGATCTGGAAAGCTCCGTACAGAACGCCCTTGGCGGCGCGGAAATTCAGCGCAGCAGCATCGCAAAGTTCTTCGGTGAGAGCTTTGCCCGTGAGCTGGATGCCCAGCTGCGGGACAAGGACGGTGCCTACTACGGCATGACCTACGCCGAGGCGCTGAATGCCATGGTTGCCGGCGGCGAGCTGGAGGAGGAAGCGGCTTACAAGCTCTTCGGAGCCATTTACGACAACGGAGAGGTTGTGTATTCCCGCGACCTGCTCAACCAAGAGGTCAAAAACGGCAATCTGGCAGACCTCATCAACTTCCTGCTGAACAGCAGCACGGAGCTGGTGGAGGCCGACGGACAGAAACTCATGTACAAGGATGCCTTCGTCGCATCCCTGATGGACGCTGTGATCCGGCAGAGCCTGAATCTGCTGCCCGAGGCTCAGCAGAAGAAGCAGGAAGCCCAGAATGCTTACGATGCGGCACAGAACACCATCGCGGAAGCCGAAACCCAGCGTAACGACACGCTGGAGAGCATCCGCCAGCTTCAGATGCAGAAGGCCGAGGCAGAAGCCTGGAAGCAGTACTATCTGGATCAGAAGAATGCTACAGCGGCTGCGTGGTACAACACGCAGATTGGTAACCTTAATAAGCAGCTGGACGCTCTGCAGAACACGCTGGACAAGCTTCAGGTACAGATTGAAACCCAGCAGGCTCTGGCAGACGAGGCCAGTATTGCGATGCGGCTGCTGGATCAGCAGATCGCCCGGTTGGACGATGGCTATGCTGATTACGACGCTTCCGGCGACAAGGCTGCTCAGAACCGGGTGGAAACCGAGCTGAACACGGCGCAGAACGTAGCCTACGAAACAGTCAATGGTCTCAAGGCAGCGGCAGAAGCAATTCAGAACGCACTGGAAACGATGGCTGGCGTGAAGGTCTACAACGAAACAACCCTGAAGCAGGCCATTCAGGACGCTGACCGTGGTCAGAATCTGGCGGAAACCATCCTTGCCCAGTCCTCCGATGTGCTGGCACACTCGCTGTCTGCCCTGAATGTCGCGGATGCGGAACTGTTTGAACAGCAGCTGTCCTACCAGAAGGCAGTGGTTGCCCTGACGGTGGCGGAAAAAGCACTGGCCGACGCACAGAAGAAGCTGGATGCCGCGAAGACGGAAGCCGCGAAGAATGCTGCGCAGGCAGAGGTTGATGCCGCTCAGGCTGTGGTCGCGGACGCACAGAATGTGCTGAATGCACAGACTGACCTCCTGACCCAGGCACAGCAGAAGTCCGACGACGCCCAGGCGGATGTGGATACCGTCAAGCAGAGCATTCTGACCCTGACGGAAGCCGTGACGGAAGCCAACCGGCGCAAGTACGTTCTGAGCAACACGCTGCTCGATCCGGATGCACGGAAGTTCAACGTGACCTTCGGCGTCACCACCGGCGAGACCTACCTCTACAACGAGGGAAGCATCACCGTGACGGTGGATCCTGAACAGGTCAAGACGCTGACAGATCCTGTCACCGGCCTGCAGCCCGGCAACGTGCTCTACAGCGCAGGCGGCAGCCTTGCGGCAGCGGAGGATACCCCCGCAACCGTGAATCTCACCGTGGGCAACATCCGCTCTGAGCGTGGCGACATTACCATCACCAATCTGGCCGGCAGCATTCTGGGCGCGGTTCTTGACAGCAGCAATCCCAACTGGAACTATCAGGAAAGCTCCAACGGCTACGGCTTGACGGATTATAAGAATGACGGTGACCGGGCGGCCCATGTCAGCGGCGGTAAGATCGATCTTTACGCCCGCGACAGCATCGGCAGTGCCGAGCAGTCCCTGATCATCGAAGAGCGCACCAACCGGCCTGAGAAGGTGCTGAGCGTGGATGAGAGCATCTACCGCGGTCAGACCGCCGATCAGCTGGTGGGCAATACCGCCTACGGCACGGCCTTCGGCATCCGCTTTGAGGATCTGATGAACCCGAAGGGCACTCTGGAACAGCAGGGCACTGGTGACCTGTGGCTGATTGCCAAGGATGGCAGCAAGCAATTGCTGACAGAGCAGCTGATGGAGGATATCCGAAATGCCTACCGGCTGGATAACACCAGTACCGAGCGGATTGCGAACCTGTTTGGCATCGGCGTGGTCACTGTTGACGGCGAGACCCTGTGGATGCTCCCCGTGGCTCTGCGCTACGACTGGATCCGCACCGACGATCTGTATGAGGGTACGGAGCTGAACGCCGAGGCGGCAAACGGCAGCATTTACCTGACGGAACTGCACGGCGACATGAACCTGGGCACCGTTCAGGCAAAGCAGGATATTATCCTGACCACAGCCAGCGAAAATGGCAGCGTGAACAACGTACTGACCGAGGAAGAACTGACTGATGGCAAGCTGAATCTGGATGCCGACGGCAATGTGACCGTCCAGACCGGCTCCGGCAGCATCGGTTCTGCCGAGAAGCCTTTGGCAGTCAACGTGGGCAATGATGAAGCTGGCAACGCCACCGGCGGCACCATGACCGCCCAGTGCGGCAGCGGTATCTACTTGGAGGCCGAGGACAACCTGACCCTGATCGCGGACAGCGCCCAGCGTCTGGTGGAAGTGACCGCCGAGAAGGACATCAGCGTGTCCGATATCCATGACGCGCTGGATCCCAACAGCCCGGATCACCTGACCGGCAGTGCCCTTGGCGGCGGCAGCGTCCATGTGGACAGCACCGTCAGCATCGGCACGGCGGAAGATCCCTTCGATATTCAGTCTGACGCGACCGTGGGCGGCACCGTCAGCCTCAAGGGCGAGGATGTGTTCGTCCTCCAGCCGGATGGCGATATGCTGATTACCGAGATTCAGGCACAGGGCGATCTGGTTCTGGCGAACCCCAACGGCGATATGCTGATGGATGCCAGCGGCAATGACCTTGGCAGTACCATCCAGTCTCTGCGGGATGCCATCGCGGCAGCCGCGGCAGCCGGACAGGATACCGTAAAGCTGGAAGCGCTGCTGAAATCCCTGACCAACGACGATGCCATCGCAAAGGCGCAGACCGAGTACGCGGATGCCCAGACGGCAGTCACGGAAGCCCAGACAGCCCGCGAGGCGGCTCAGGCGGCCTTCGGCTTTGACACCGAGGAAGCCTATCAGCAGGCACTGCGGTGTCTGCTGGATTCCGATGTGAACGGCAGCAATGCGGACGCGGTCAGCCAGCTTATGCTGAAGAAGCAGACGCTGGAGGCGGCACAGGAAGCCCTTGAAGCGGCTCAGGCCCGTCTGGATGCGGCCAAGGCCAATCCCATTATCGCTTACCAGCTGGCGCAGGATGCGCTGACCCAGGCAAAGGCCGATTTCGAGGCGGATCCCACGGCGGAAAACGAGAAGACCGTGGCGGAAGCCCAAAAGAAGGCGGACAGCCTGTACGGGGACTTCTATGACGCTCTGGATTACCTGAGCATGACCCGCATTGCCATGGAGCAGGCGAAGGATGCCTACGACAGCGCGGCGGTAACGCTGGGTTACAGCGATGGCGAGAGCGCTTGGACAGCGGAAACCAACAAGTTGAATGATTTTCAAAGCGCGCAGAATACTGCTCAGGCGGCTTATGACAATGCGCTGGCAGATGAGACGACTACCCCGCAGGAGCTGGTAGCACTCAAGACCGCGCTGGAGAGCGCAAAGCGTGCTGTGCAGAAGCAGGAAGCCATTGTCGGCAAGCTTACCGATCTGCAGACCAAGTGGCTGGACGCAAAGAAGACCCACGACGAAGTCGGCCCGATGATCGATCAGACGAAGGATGCACTGGCTCAGGCGAAGGCTGAACAGGCTCGGGCGGAGGAGCAGGTGGCTCTGGAGCAGGCGGTTGTCGAGGCGCAGAAGCAGTTGAGCGAAGCGCAGAATGCTCTGGCGGAACAGGACACGCAGGCCAACCGGGAAATCCTCAAGGCCGCAGAGAATGCGCTGAGCACCGCAAAGGCAGCAGCTGACGCGCACAAGACGCAGCAGCCTGCGTATGAAACCGCCGTGCAGGCGGCGAAGGAAGCCCAGATCATCTATGAAGCCACTGTGGAAGCTGCCCAGAAGCAGGCAGAAGCCGATCAGGCAGCGCAGGACGCGGACGCTTACACGAAGCAGGTGGATGAATACCTGAAGGATACCGAGCTGATGCAGGATCCGGCGGTGGCGGAGGCGATGAATGCTTACAAGACCAGTGCGGCGGCGACCTCTCAGGCCCAGACAGAGCGCAATAGCGCAATGAAGCAGAAGGATGAAGCCTACGGTGCCTATCTGAAGGCGCTCGGCAATGCAAGCTCCACAGAATCGGAGAGACTGAACCTTTACAATGCTTATCTGGATGCGGCCAAAGCGCTGGAAGCTGCCCAGCAGACCCTCCGGCAGAAGACGGATGCGGCAGAAGATGCCGAGCTAGCTCTGCGGATTGCCGTTGCCAAGGCGGCAGCTGAGAATGCAGCCGACGCGGAACAGGCCCAGCAGGCCATGAACGCGGCGCAGGCGCTGGAGCAGAAGCGGCAGACCGCGCAGGCGGCAGCGGAAGCGGCAGAGCGGGCAAGCCTTGCTCAGGCAGTTCTCGATGCCATGGATGCCGTCAAGGCGAATCAGACCGACGCTAACGAAGTCCTTGCGGCTCAGCGGGATGCGCTTGCCAAGGCGGAAGCCCTGAATGCGGCTCAGGAAGCGGCTCAGATGGCGCAGCAGCTTCTCAACGAAGCGAACGCCGCGAAGTCGGCGACTCAGGAGCAGTATCTGAAAGCCTATGACCAGCTGGACAAAGCGGAAGCGGCCCTCAAGACCGCTGAACAGACACTGAACGACGCCGAGACTGCCTACCAGGCGGCGAAGGACGCCTACGAAACTGCGGCCCCTGCCGAAAAGGCAGCCCTGAAGAAGACTATGGACGAAGCAGCCAAGGCTGTGAAGGATGCCGAAGCGGCTGTACGGCCCGCACAGGAAGCCTTCCAGCAGGCCAAGCAGGCTGCGGAAGCAGCGGCTGTGGAACTGGATCAGCGCAGCGCCGAAGCCGATGCGGCCCAGACGGTGGCTGATAACGCCAACGCGGAGCAGCAGGCGGCACAGTCTGCGGCAACGGAAGCCGAAACCATTCGGGATGAGGCGCTTGCGGTTCAGGAAGCCCACAACGCCAAGGCCGAAGCTACTGAGAAGGCCCAGGAGGCCCAGGCGAATGCCGGCAAGGTTGCCGAACTGGTGAACAAGCTCCAGACCGCAGTGGACAAGTACGAAGCGACGTCCGACAACAACGGCACTGTGGCGCTGAAGGATCTGTGGCTGGAAATCTACCGCAACAGCACCGGCAGCGATGTTCCCGGCAATCGGCACGCGCTGGACGAGAGCATCACCGAAATGGATCGGATGCACGCCTATATCCAGTCCATCGTGGAGCAGATTTCCGGCATTACCGGCAACTCCTATGGCACCAGAGGCACGATTCTGGAAATCGCCCAGAGAGCGCTCAACCAGGCGCAGGCGGACGCGGATCGT
The DNA here is from genome assembly GCA_022786995.1 of Clostridiales bacterium. Taxonomy (GTDB): domain Bacteria; phylum Bacillota; class Clostridia; order Oscillospirales; family Oscillospiraceae; genus Faecousia. The sequence goes on along the minus strand of JALFUW010000070.1, from coordinate 19,026 downwards.
CTTGCACAGCTGGCAAAAGATCAGCAGGCGGCGGCAAATCAGGCGCCAAACGCGGCCCAGATGCCGAACAACATCCCCGCTGATACCATCGGAGCCGCATTCGCGCCCACCGGCGGCGATCGTCAGGCAACGCCTGCCATTCAGACTGGCGGCAATGCCACCATCCTTTCCGGCGGAAAGGTCGGCGGCCAGAATGGCATGAGCGCGGCGATTGGCGGAGAACTGAAGGTGGAGGCCGAAGACGATGTGCAGATCGTATCCGCGGATGATCTGAAGATTTCGGGCATTACCACCTCCGGCGATGCCAAGGTCAGCATTACCGCTGACGGCAGCATCACCGATACCTCCGGCTCTACAGGAATCACGGCAGGCAGCGCAGATCTGTCCGCAGTGGATTCCGACGGCAGCGGCGGCTCCAGCGTGGGCGGCACGAAGGACGGCAGCTTCCATACCAATGTGGACGAACTGTCCGGCATGGGCGACGACTTCCACGTCACCAACGAGGGGGACACCGAGCTTGGCGATATCAACGCCAACCGGGGCAGCGTCACCTCCGGCGGCAATCTCACCGGCAAACAGGATACGGTGGTGGATGCTGACGAGCTGACGTTGAAGGCCAACGGCGGCATCGGTTCGACTGAACGGCCTCTGGTGATCAACACGGATCGGCTGACGGCTATTGGCGGCAATATGAACCTCCATAACCTGTCGCCGGAGCTGCTGGTTGACCTGATTCAGGGCAACAACGTGAAGATCGAAACCGACGGCAGCATCCAGACCGGCGAAAGCGGGAAGATCATTGCCCGCGGTGATCTGGATATTCTGGCTAACGGCAATATTGGAACGCCTGAGCATGATCTGAACGCCATCGCTGGCGGCAAGCTGACACTGCTGTCGCGCTACGGCCATGTGTTCTACACGCCTCTGATGTTCCATCCGACCGGCGAAAGCGGCGAGGAAGAGACGAACGGACAGTTGAGAACCCTGCGCGATGAGCCTACGGGTATCTGCTTCACGGCAATGTTCCCCGCCAACGCGAAGCTGGCGCTTCAGGTGATCGATGCGGAACTGGCACGGCAGCTGCTGGCGGAGATGGAAGCCATCGGACAGTGGCTCAGCAGCGGTAAGCTGCCGAACCTCGCCCAGCGGGATGACCACTGGGATTGGGCATGGCCCTGCGAGACCTGCAGCCTTCTGCTTCAGAAGGTGCTGGAGGGCAAGGCACTGTTCGCCTGCCGGTTCGACATCTACAGTGAAGACACACTGACCGGCATCCACTTCGGCACCCGGGCGGAGAAACCCGAGAGGCTGGCCCGGATGTATGAGGCGCTGGGTGTGGATACCAGCGAGGCAGATCGCCATCAGGTCTTCCGTGGCGGCGCGTATGTCTACATCAACCTGTACGAGCTGCTGTCGGATTACGATCCAACCACCGGCGAACGTGAGAGCCATTACGACGGCGCCTACGAGGGTCAGACCCTTTATGTGGTGCTGTGCATTGACGGCGAATGTGTGGTCAGAGCCTGCCAGGTGCGTGATGGTGTCATTCGGTTCACGATGGACGCCATGGGTGAGCATATGATGCTTGCCATCTTCACCGAAGCGGAGTTCACACAGCTCAGCCTTCCCGGCTAAACAAAGGGGACAGATTCGAGAATATCGAATCTGTCCCTTGACCATTATTGGATGGTGGTGTATAATCGGATTATGGAAAATAAAGTAACATTTCATCTGAGCAAGTTCTGGCGCAGGGTGATCGCGCTGGTCTGTGTCGTGGCAATGCTGGTGTCCATGTTCTCCTATCTTGCCAGTGTCTCCATTTCCCCGGAAGACGGCATCGGAGCAGACACACTGGCCCGGCACGATGACTTCGTGAACGCCGACGCGGCAGAACGGGCCCAGACCGCGGCAGCCAGCCTGTTTTCCAGAAATCAGGATTTCTCCACCAATTATCAGAAGGCGTCTGTGCATATCGGCAAGGCGGAATATGAAAAGGCCCTTGCGTGTATCGAGAACTGTATCGAGCTGCTGAAGGGAACCACCGTCAGTACAGAGCTCTCTGATGATGTGTGGCTGAAATATGGCTGCCTGCAGGCGGTGTTGGGACAATATGATAAGGCGCTGGACGGCTTTGCCCATATGTCGGCTAAGTCGGAATATCGCAGTGAGAGTGAACTGATCAGTGCACAGATCGCGTTGGAGCGTACGGATATGCCCGGGGCATATACCCATCTGACGGCCTATCTCGAGTGCGCTCCGCAGGATGCCACGGTTTATGGCCTGTATGCCAATGTTTGCTATTATACCCAGCGGATTGAGCAGGCGCAGCAGTGGTACGAAAAGGCGGAAACGGCGGGAATTGTGCTGGATGGTTCTGAGTACCTGCTGTGGGGCATGTGCCTGATGGACACCGGCGATTATGCCGGAGCACAGGAGAAGCTGAGTACCGCGCTGGATTCCGGCTATGGAGATAAGGGCCTGTGCCTGAGCCAACTGGCGGTTTGCAGCTATTTGCAGGGCAATTACGCGGACGTTCTGGAGAAAGGCGCCCAGGCGCTGGAAGCCGGTTCCGAGACCGTGGATGAGGGAATGCTTCGGTTCTACATGGGCATGTCCGCTTTCTCTACCGAGGATTATGATACGGCGATCAGCTGCTTTGACGCGGCGCAGGAAAAGCAGTGCGCCGAGCAGGGCCTTTGGTTCTACCGTGGTTTTTCTAAAATGCTGAAAGACGATAACGCCGGAGCGATTACGGATTTCACGGTCTGCGTGGATGCTCAGGCGGATCTGACGGACAGCGCGCTGCTGTACCGGGGTATCTGCTATCTGCAGTCCGGCGATACAAAGAAGGCCAGAGAAGACCTGACACTGGCAGTCAATTCCCAGGACGAAACTGTTGCCAAGTCGGCGCAGAACCTTCTGTGGCAGATTCCATAAAGAGGAAAGGAGTGGGACGCATCCCACTCCTTTTTGATTGCTCTATTGTCAAGACGGCTTCCGTTTTTCGTGGTGCTACAATTCAGCATGGGCATTTCATGCGCCAAACGCCGTTCAGGCAAACAGCATCCACAGCCAGTAGATAAACCCATATACTACGCTGGCAGACAACCCGTACACGATCACCGGCCCGGCGATGGTGAACAGCTTCGCCCCCACGCCTAAGATAAAGCCCTCGGTTTTGAATTCCACCGCCGGGGCGGCAATGGCGTTGGCGAACCCGGTGATCGGCACCAGCGTTCCCGCTCCGCCGTATTTCGCCAGATTGTCGTACAGACTCAGGCCGGTGAGCAGCGCCGACAGGGTCACCAGCGTAATGGAGGTGGCTGTGGCGGTGGCATCCTTGTCAAGCCCTAAGGCACCATAGCAGTTTGTCAGGAGCTGCCCCAGTACGCAGATCAGTCCGCCGATCCAGAAGGCGTTCAGACAGTCCTTCCCCATAGGCGATTTGGGTGCAGCCTTTTGCACCAGTTTTTCATATTCCTTTTCCGTCATGTCCATCCCTCCGGCATTAGGATGTGACAAGAATCAAAAAACATTCATAAAATAAGAAAAAGGTCTGCCGCCGGGCAGACCTTTCTTCCTTATTCCAATGTCAAATGATTGTGCTCCAGCGCGGCGCGGATGTTCACGGCCAGGAACGGAGCGATGACGATGGCGATGACCGCGTTGAAGGTGGTGGCGGGCAGCTTAGCGATGATGGTGGTCAGGGCAGCGGCAGGGGTCAGACCCTTCAGCAGCAAGCCGCTATAGAAGTAGCTTTTCGCCAGATACAGCACGGCATAGGTCAGCGCACCGGCAACGGTGGCGACGGTTGCCTTGCCGTAGCCCCACTTGCCCTTGGCCTTCCACACCACCAGACCCACAGCCAGACCGTAGGCGCCCTTGGTCAGGAAGGTGATCCAGCACTCGGAGATGTACAGGGGATTGGTCATGTCATAGATGGCGGAGCCGAGGCCAGAGGCCAGACCGCCCAGCCAGGGGCCCAGCAGCAGGCCGCTGAGGGCACACATGATGTTGCCCAGATGGAAGGACGTGGTGCCGGCGATATCGATGGGCAGGGTGATGCGCAGGGCCGAGCCTGCCACGGTCAGGGCGGCCATCAGCGCCACGAATACGATTTTCCGGGTGGAGATTTTTTGTTTATTTTCCATTTTCGTTGCCTCCTTGAAGCTTGATGGGCTTATTATAGCGAAATCTGGTATTAAATACAGTGCCAAATATGGATTGAAAAACAGGACCAGAATTGCTGTGCAGAAAAGGAGTGCCTTTTTATATAAATTGACGGAATTTCAAAAATGCCCTGTACAGTTTTTGGAAATAATGATACAATGCTGAAGAGAAATACTTTTCAAAATGAAAGGAGCACCATCCCATGAGACTGATCATTGCAAAGGATTATCAGGATGTGAGCCGTAAGGCGGCGAACATCATCGCGGCCCAGATTCAGCTGAAGCCTGATTGCGTGCTTGGCCTGGCTACCGGCAGCAGCCCCGTCGGCACCTATCAGCAGCTGATCGCAAAGTATCAGGCCGGTGATCTGGATTTTTCTCAGGTCAAGACCGTGAATCTGGACGAGTATGTTGGCCTTCCAAAGGATCATGACCAGAGCTACGCCTACTTCATGCGGCATAACCTCTTTGACCATGTGAACATCGATCAGAATAACTGCAACATCCCCAATGGCATGAATCCCGACGCGGAAGCCGAGTGCGCCCGGTATGACGCGGTCATCGACGGCTTCGGCGGCGCGGATCTGCAGCTGCTGGGCCTTGGCCCCAACGGTCACATCGGCTTCAACGAGCCTGCGGACGCTTTTGCCAAGGGCACCAACAAGGTGGAGCTGACCGCCTCCACCATCGATGCCAACCAGCGCTTCTTTGCAAAGCGGGAGGATGTGCCCACCCACGCCTACACCATGGGCATCGGCTCCATTATGAAGGCAAAGCGTGTCCTGCTGGTGGTCAACGGCGAAGGAAAGGCTCAGGCGGTGAAGGACTGCTTCTTTGGCCCCATCCGGCCTCAGGCCCCCGGCTCCATTCTCCAGCTGCACCCGGATTTCATTCTGGTTGCGGATGAAGCGGCCCTGTCTCTGGTGAAGGATCGGCTGTAAAGAAAAGTGGCTCCCGGGGGACTTCCTCCGGGAGTTTTTTCGTTTTCGGAACTTTCTGTTTACACAGCCGCCGGACTGTGGTATGATAGGCAGAGAAATACGAATGACTGAGGTTTTGCAATGAATTACATTGTTATGGATATGGAGTGGAATCAGCCTTGGCCCGGTTCCCCCTCCTCCAAGAAGGTGCTGCCGGTACAGATTCGGGGCGAGATCATTCAGATCGGCGCGGTACGGATCACGGAAGCCGGGGAGGTTGCGGACGAATTTCAGGTGCTGATCCGGCCCAAATTCTACCGGCATCTGAACCGCCGGGTCAGCAAGCTTACCGGCATCAAGGAGAACCGCCTGCGGGACGAGGGCATTCCCTTCCCGGAGGCCATGGCGTTGTTCCAAAACTGGTGCGGTGAGGATATTGTATTCCTGACCTGGGGCTTTGACGATATCGGCATTCTGCGGGAAAATTTGCAGCTGTTTGACATGGACACGGCGTTCACAGACCGCTGGTACAATGCCCAGATGATTTTCAACGCCCAGACCGACGGCTCCAACTCCCAGAAGGCTCTGAAAACCGCCATGGAAACCTTGGGTATCGAGGCCACCCGCCCCGCCCACGATGCGCTGGGCGATGCCTACCACACCGCCCAGATCTGCGCCAGACTGGATCTGAAGCGGGGTATGGCGGAATACGACGAAGCCCTGAAAAGCCACGAAAACGGCTTCCACGGCGCGGAGCTGCCCGGCTGCATTGCCCGGAAGGTGTTCTACGACTACGCGGACAAGCGTTCGGCGCTCGGCGCCATGTCCGGCGAGGAAAACCTGTGCCCGGTCTGCGGCGCGCGGATGCTTGGTTCCCGCTGGTTTGCCCAGCCGGGGCATCGGTATATGGATCTTGCTACCTGCCCCGAGCATGGAAAGTTCCTGATTCGGGTGCGGCTGTCGCTGCAGGAGAATGGCCTGACCCGGGTCAGCCGTTTGACCTACGAGGCCACCTCGGAAGCGGCGGAAGCCTACGCCCGCCGGGCGGAGAAGGCCGACCCCGAGGATGCCGCCCGTCCCCGCCGCCGCCGGAGAAGAAGACCCACGGCTCCAAAACCGGAGAGCAGCGAAAATCGTTGAAAGCGTGCACGGCAAAACTGCCGTGCATTTTCTTTGAAAATGATGTAAAGGAGACTTGACATTTCGCGGGAACCGTGCTAGTATAATGTCAAGCTAGCTTTACAATTCTATATGAGGGAGTGATCAGGTGAAAAACCGAATTGAAGAAATCCGAAAGAGCCGCGGCATTCGTCAGGAGGAATTTGCAAAGGCCCTGGGGGTGTCCCGGCAGACCATCAGCTCACTGGAAACGGGACGCTACAACCCTTCCATTTTCTTGGCGCATAATATCGCGAAGTTTTTCGGAATGACCATTGAAGAAGTGTTTTTGTTTGACGAGGAGGAATCGGTATGAAAAGCAATAGAAGAATGATTCTCAGTATTGTCTGGATTGTGCTGGGCGCGTCGCTGCTGGGCGCAAATCTGACCGGCCTGCTGGGCGACTACTGGAGCGGCCTGGGCGGCGGCCTGCTGGGTGTGGGCGTGGTGCAGACCATCCGCAATATCCGCTATCTGCGCTCTGCCGAATATCGGGAGAAGGTGGATACCACCAATCAGGATGAGCGGAATAAATTTCTTGCCAACAAGGCCTGGGCCTGGGCGGGGTATCTGTATGTGCTGACTGCGGCCATTGCTACCATTGTTTTCCAGATCATCGGAAAGACAGAACTGGCCACCGCCGCCGGCTTCAGTGTGTGCATCATCATGGTGTTCCACTGGCTCAGCTATCTGTACCTGCAGAAGAAATATTGACGCAAAATCGGCGCACCAAATTCGGTGCGCCGATTGCGTTATAGAAGGGTACTTTCCCACTCAGCTTCCCGGAAGCCGGTGAGAACTTTGCCGTCATCGGTGACGACGATGGGCCGCTTGACCAGCATCCCGTCGGTGGCCAGCAGCCGCAGCTGCTCCTCTATGCTCATGCCGGGCAGTTTGTCTTTGAGGTTCAGGGCCTTGTATTGCAGGCCGCTGGTATTGAAGAACTTCTTCACCGGCAGACCGCTGATTTCCAGCCACTGGGACAGTTCCTCATAGGTAGGATTCTGCTCCTTGATGTGCCGGGCTTCGTAGGCGATGCCGTGACTGTCCAGCCATGCCTTGGCCTTTTTGCAGGTGGAGCAGGGAGGATATTGAAGAAATAACATGGTGTTCACCCTTATTTCACGAAATCATTGACGATTCGGATGATTTTCTGCACATCTTCATCGGTGAGGTACAGATGCAGGGGCATGGTAATGATGTGCTGGGTGATTTCGTGGGCTTTGGGACAGGTGCCCTGGGCGTAGGTGTACATGGAGAACTCGGTGTTGTCCCGGTAATGGACGCCGCCGTAAATGTCGTTTCTTGCCAGCTCAGAAAGCAGGGCCTCCCGGTCGGGCACGATCAGCTCATAGATGTGGAAGGAGCACTCCTCAGGATGGGGGGCGGGAACAATCTGAATCTTGGGGTTTTTGGAGAAGCCCTCGTTGTACATCTTCACGATCTCCCGGCGGCGGGCATTTTCCTCGTCCAGATAGGGCAGCTGGGCCAGGGCGATGGCGGCCATGATGGCGTTGCCGTTGTACTTGTAGCCAACATAGTCTACGCCGTAGTTCCACTTGTAGGTGCCCTCGCTGCTGGTGCGGGAGTAGGTGTCCTTGTTAATGCCCATCCAGGAGACCTTGCGGCACTCGGCGTCCAGCTCCCCGTCGGCAAAGCAGATCATGCCGCTGTCGCCGGTGGGCAGGTTCTTCACGGCCTGATAGGAGTAGACGGCCACGTCCACGCCCTCCCAGGTGCCGGGGGTCACGCCGTTTACCCGGGTGCCGGACATATGGGCGGCGTCCAGGATCAGGCGCAGGCCGTGTTTTTTGCAGATTTCCAGAACCTTGTCCAGCTGGCCCACCCGGCCGCCGTAGCCTACGAACATCACGGCACGGGTCTTGTCGGTGATCTTCTTCTCCACGTCAGCGGGGTCAAGGCACAGATATTCGTCCACGTCGGCAAAGACGGGCTTCAGGTTTTCATAGAGAATGGCGTGGTTGGTGGAGACGAAGGTGATGGGGGTGGTGATGATCTCGTCGCCGTCCTGCCAGCCGTAGCGGCGCTTGAGGATATTGGTAGCCAGATGCAGGCCGGAGGTGTTGGAGTTTAAGTAGCAGGCGTGGGGGTGGCCGGTATATTCTTTCCACTTCTGCTCGAATTCGGCGGTCTTGAAGCCGGAGCCGGTCCAGCCCTTTTCCAGACACTCCCGAATCTGCGCCAGGCACTCGTCAATATGGAATTTGGGTTTCAGAACTTGAATGGTAGACATGGTATCTCTGTCCTTTCCTTAGCAGAATCCATAAAACTATGGAGCTATTTTAGTCGATATTGCGAGAAAAAGCAAGGGGATTATTGGCCGATCCCCAAAATCCGCTTGACGAATTGCTTGAAATAGTGCAGCTCAAAGTAGTGGTGCCAGCGGAAGGGCTTCTTTCCGTCCAGATAATCGCCAAAGAAGGTGTGACCCGCCCGGAAGCCCTCGTAGAGGGAGTCGGCAAAGGGGCCGTACCAGCTGTCCTGATACCAGTTGTAGCGGTAGAGATCAGCGTAGGCCTTCATATAGCTGACGAAGCAGCGCTTGTAGTGCTTTTTCGTCAGATATTTTTCATCCGGCGCTCTGTAGCCCCGATCCTTGGCGAACCGTTCCAGCTCCGGGGTATAGCCCATGATGAAGGGGCCTACAAAGTCGATGGTATAGATGGGAATATTCGCGTCGATGTAGACAACGTGCAGATCCCGCATTCGGTTGACGTCGGTCTGGTTGTCGTCGCTGATGACCAGCCGCTCCACGATCTCCACGGTCTGCTTATTCTTGCCAAAGAGCATGTTGTGGGGCAGGGAGCCGGACAGGGAGGCCACAATTTTCGCGTTGCGGATGTAGTGAATCATCCGATCCAGCGGCACCTTCTCGGGATAGAGAATGGTGTAGCCGTTCTTTTCATAGAAATTGTCCAGAGAATCAAAGCCGAATTCAAAGGGCTGGCCCTTCTTGAACTGACTGCGGCTGAAATAGATTTTTTCCGGGGTATCCCAGTCAGGCTGAGGAACAACGTTATCTGCCACGGCGTCAAAGACCCGCAGCAGCTTCGGGGTGTAGGCCTTGCGCATATGGATGCCCAACTCAGGGACAACGACCTCCCGATAGCGGGTGGGCTTGTTGATGATCTCCAGCTTGTCCCAGATTTTCAGCAGCTCCAGAAACAGCCGGTAGTTGCCCTTGATCTCCCGCTCCTCGTTTTCATCCAGAAAATAGACAAACTTGTCAATGGTGGGGTCGTTTTCCAGAAAATACCACAGCCGGGTCACGGCCTCAATGAGAAAATGTCCCCAGTGATTGACGAGATATCCGCAGTAAACCACCTTTTCGTCCCGGTATTCTGTCGTTTCTACGGGATAACTGCCCTCGACCCGCCCGGGGATGGAGGACAGGGAGACATATTCCCCGTTTTCATCCACCACGCCGCCCTTGCCGAAGAGCAGACCAAAGCTGGGATCTCTGCGCAGGGGCAGAATGAGGGCGTCGCTGCCCTGCCAGATTTCAGGATTCTCCCGAACTTCTATGGGGTCGTCATACCATTTTTTCAGTGCCTTCGCCTTTTCCGGCCGCAGGTAGCGGTAGTCAATGTTCATGAAATCCTCTTTCCGGCGGATTACGTTTTGTAGTGAATCAGCCGCTTGATAAACTGTTTCAGGTAGTGAAGCTGGAAATAGTGTTCTTTCAAGAAAGGCTTTTCGCCGTCCAGATATTCTTTGAAGTAGGCGTAATTGTCCTCATAGGACTCGTACAGAGAGTCGCAGATTTCGGGATACCATGGCTCCATATGCCAGCGATAGCGATAGTTATCCTGATAGGAAGCCATATAGCCCTTGAAGCACCGATCCCGGTAGGCCTTGCTGCGGTATTCCTCCGCCGGAGGCAGCAGCCCCTTGTCGGCGATGAAGCTTTCCAGAATGTGGTTGCAGCCCACCATCAGCGGGCCGGTGGTGTCCACAGGGTACAGATGGAAGTTGGCATCGATGGGCGTGACTTGCAGCTGCCGCATCTGGTTGATGCCCACCTGATGGTCGTCGTTGATAATCAGCCGCTCCACGATGGTCAGCTTCTGCCCATTGTTCGCAAAGAGCATGTTGTGGTGGACGGAGCCGGAAATGGTGGCAATTTCGGAAGCCCCCCGAATCAGCCAGATCAGGTGAGACAATGTGATGGTCTCCGGCGCCAGCAGAGTAAAACCGTTTCGTGCAAAGAAATTGTCGAGGCAATCAAGGCCAAAGTCAAAGCCGTTGCCCTTGGCAAAGCTGCTGCGGGTAAAGTAGATTTTGTCGGCCTTTTCCCACGCCGGGTCAACGGTGACGTTGCCGGCAATGGCATCAAAAATCGCCAGGTACTCCGGGGAATGGAAGTGCATACACTGGAAGGCGATTTCCGGCACGATGACTTCCCGGTAGCGGGTGGGCTTGTTGATGATCTCCACCTTGTCCCAGATTTTGAGAAGCTGGAAGAACTCTTTGTAGTTGCCCTTAATTTCCCGTTCCGGTCCTTCATCGATGAAGAACACATATTTATCAACAGTCTGGTCATCTTTCAGCGCGTACCACAGCCGGTTGACGGCTTCCACCAGAAAATGCCCCCAGTGGTTGACGAGATACCCGCAGTATACCACGGTTTCGTCTTTATAAACGGGATTTTCAAAGGCGTAGCCCCGGCCAATGCGTTCCGGGAAGCCGGACAGTTCCACATACTGCCCGTTTTCATCCACAACACCGCCAAGTCCGAACAACAGGCCCTCATTCACGACTTCGTGAAGCGGCAGAATGACAGCGTTTTTGCCCCGCCACAGGTCAAGGGACTGCTTTTCGGGGAAGGGGGTATTGTACATCCTGCGCAGCCATTGGGCCTTTTTGGGGCGCAGATAGCTGTAGTCGATCTGAAACATGATCTAACCTCTCAATCTTAGCGATTGCCGTACATTTTTTCGTAGTAGTTTTGATATTCGCCGGAAATAATGGTCTCCCACCACTGCCGGTTATCGAGATACCACGCGATGGTTTTCTGGATACCGTCCGCGAATTTGGTCTCCGGCAGCCAGCCAAGCTCAGAGTGAATCTTGGTGGGGTCGATGGCGTAGCGCATATCGTGACCCTTGCGGTCGGTGACGAAGGTAATGAGGCTCTCGGGCTTGCCCAGGGCCTTGCAGATGATCTTCACGATGTCGATGTTGCGCATTTCGTTGTGACCGCCGATGTTGTAGACCTCGCCCACCCGGCCCTTGTGGAGAATCAGGTCAATGGCCTTGCAGTGATCCTCCACATACAGCCAGTCCCGGACATTCTCACCCTTGCCATAGACCGGCAGGGGCTTGTCGTTCAGGGCGTTGGCGATCATCAGGGGAATCAGCTTTTCCGGGAAGTGGTAGGGACCGTAGTTGTTGGAGCACCGGGAGATGGTCACGGGCAGACCGTAGGTGCGGTGGTAGGCCAGCACCAGAAGATCGGCGCCCGCCTTGGAGGAGGAGTAGGGGGAGCTGGTGTGGATGGGGGTCTCCTCGGTGAAGAACAGGTCGGGCCGATCCAGGGGCAGGTCGCCGTAAACTTCATCGGTGGACACCTGATGGTAGCGCGTAATGCCGTACTTCCGGCAGGCATCCATCAGCACCTGGGTACCCAGAATGTTGGTTTGCAGGAACACCTCGGGGTTTTCGATGGAGCGATCAACGTGGCTCTCGGCGGCGAAATTCACCACCATGCCCGGGTGTTCTTCCTCAAAGAGCTTGTACACACCCTCCCGGTCGCAGATGTCCAGCTTCACGAAGCGGAAGTTGGGGTTATCCATGACAGGGGAGAGGGTGGACAGGTTGCCCGCGTAGGTCAGCTTGTCCAGGCATACAATGCGGTAATCCGGGTACTTGCCCAGCATATGGAAGATAAAATTGCTTCCGATAAATCCGGCGCCGCCGGTAACGATGATAGTCATGGCAATCTCCTTATTTTTGCTGTCTAACCTTGAAGCTGACAAATTTTTCTTCAGCTACCTGCCGCAGATGATGCCCATAGGGGGATTTCCCGTAGAGGTCGGCGGATTCCAGCAGCTCCTGTGTGGAAATCCAGCCGAAGCGGAAGGCAATCTCCTCCGGGGCAGAGATTTTCATACCCTGCCGCTTTTCTACCATGTGGACGAACTCCGCCGCTTCCAGCAGCGTCTCCATGGTGCCGGTATCCAGCCAGGCAAAGCCCCGGCCAAAAATTTTCGCGTCCAGAATGTCCTGACGTAAGTACATGTCGTTGAGGGTGGTGATTTCCAGCTCTCCCCGCTGGGAGGGCTTAACCTGTTTGGCCAGCTGGGAGACGCCCTTGGGGTAGAAGTACAGGCCGGTGATGGCGTAGTTGCTCTTGGGATGGGCGGGCTTTTCCTCCACGGAAAGAACCTTTTCGTTTGCGTCAAACTCCACCACGCCAAAGCGCTCCGGGTCGGGCACATAGTAGCCGAAGACGGTAGCCCGCCCTTTTTCCGCATTCCGCCGGGCCTTCTCCAGAATGGAGGAGAAGTCGTTGCCATAGAAAATGTTGTCGCCCAGAATCATAGCGCAGGGCTCGTCCCCGATGAATTCCTCGCCAATCAGGAAGGCCTGAGCCAGCCCGTCCGGGGAGGGCTGCACCGCATAGCTTAAGTGGATGCCGAAGTGGCTGCCGTCGCCCAGCAGATCCTGAAACCGGGGGGTGTCCGTGGGGGTGGAGATGATCAGGATATCCCGGATGCCCGCCAGCATCAGGGTGGACAGGGGATAGTAGATCATGGGCTTGTCATAAACCGGGAGCAGCTGCTTGGAGGTGACCTTGGTCAGAGGGTAGAGCCGAGTGCCGGAGCCGCCGGCGAGAATGATTCCCTTCATAACAATACTCCTTTTCACGTCGGAAGAGCACACTCTCCCTTTTATCCTGCTATTTTACCATAGAGCGTCACAAAAGTAAACCGTCTTTTCTCCAAAAAACCCGCCGCAAGTCGCGGCGGGCGTGATATCAGTCTGCTGGAGGCGTGTGGGTGAGGATGCGCCAGAGCTTTCGAACGGCCCGCATGGACAGATCCTTCGCTTCCAGCCAGTAATAACGCAGCTTCCAGCGGTAGAGAAGGGTTTCCATGGGATTCAGCGGTACGCCGTCTTTACTGGGCCGCAGCCCCTTTTTCAGCATGAGATTCATCTTCTCAAGCTCGAACAGGTAGGGGGGCTTGGCGCAGTAGCGTGTGCCGAAGTGGACGATATGGCCCTGCTCTACCATGGGGTGCCACTCGGTAGCATAGCGGCAGGTGCCGGTGAACATGTCGTGTTCCATTTTGGTTGCTTCCCAGGGGTGGCCGTAGTTGGAAGGCTCCGCAATCATGGCGTGCATTCCGTGGACGGCCATGGCAAGGCAGAGCACCGTTTCGTCGGCATAGGGCGCGCAGAAGTCGGGCCAGACGTATTCGTCGTAGTGCTTGGCAATGTTCTGGCACTCGGCGTAAAGAACGTCGCAGGCCGCACCCTTGCGAATAAAGTACAATCCACCGCAGATATCCGGCTTCCAGTGGACCCGCCCATTATATTCCCCGATTTTTCCGTCCTGAAACAGGCCCTTTTCCGAGTCGATGGGATAGTTGGTGCCGCAGCCGGAGAAATCATCGGAGCTGGCAAAATAGTCCCAAAGATCATTCAGGTCGGCGTAGGCAAGGCAGTCCGCGTCGATGAAGATGGTTTCATCGAAGGGACAGCGCCTCAGAAGTTCGAATTTGTTGAAGTATACCCGCGGACCGGGCTGAAACAGGATCACTTGGTCGAAAGCCTTGGTGTATTCGTTCTCCTTGTCGCACAATATGGCGAAGGGAAGGGGATTATCGCAGAACAGACGGTAGGACAGCACCAGATTTTTTGCCATTTCGTAGTATTGATCCCGCCCGGTGGCGATGGTAATAAAGCCTCGTGTCATGGATATTGGGCCTCCTTCGTATTCCTGCCCTCATTATAGGAGAGGGCGGAAGGTTTGTCAATGAAAACTCCCGGCGACAGTCCGCAAAATGCCGGTTTCGACCTGCAAAACCCGGGATAATTCATCCTTTTTTCCAATGGATTCCCCTTTGGCGCTGTGCTATAATGGCCCGGAAGAAAGAGAGGGTAATTTCCCATGAATTTGAATATCTGGACCTTTGTCATTGTATGTCCGCTGATTTTTCTGGCGGGTTTTGTGGATTCCATCGCGGGAGGCGGCGGAGTCATCTCCCTGCCGGCCTACCTGATTGCCGGCGTGCCTATTAAGCTGGCGGCAGGTACCAACAAGTTCGCCAACGGCTGCGGCACGGCGCTGGCGTCCTACAAGTACATGAAGTCGGGTAATATCGACTGGCACTGTGCCATTCCGGCGGCAGTCGGTTCCCTTCTTGGCTCGGCGGCCGGTTCTTCTCTGGCGGTGTATATGCGGGAGGAGCTGCTGCAGATGGTGGTTTTGACGGCACTGCCGCTGGTGGCGCTGGTGCTGATTTTCGTCAAAGATTTTGGCAAGGTGGAAAAGCCGCCGAAATCCCGCCGGGAAACAGCGGCTCTGTCATCTCTGATTGGTGTGGCGATCGGCCTGTACGACGGTCTGATTGGCCCCGGAACCGGCACCTTCCTCACCATTGCCTTCTCGGTGGTGCTGGGCTATACGCTGCTGAAATCCTCCGGCTGCGCGAAAATTGTCAATCTTGCCTCCAATGTTGCCTCCATGGTGGTGTTCTTTTTTCATGGAGACATCCTGTTTTCGGTGGGAATTCCGGCCATGATCTGCTCCATGCTGGGCAATTATATGGGCGCCCGGTTCGCCATCCGGGGCGGCAGCGGCAAAATCCGCCGGGTCATGTTCTTCGTGCTGGGCCTGCTGTTCCTGAAAGTGGGACTGAATATGCTGGGGATTATTGATTTCTGAAGGAATACAGAATTTGCGCAGGATCGGGAGCGACCCTGCGCATTTTTGCGATGTGCGGAAAATCAAAACCTGAACTTTTTGAGGAACATAATTACTATTGTTTACGGTTTCCAAGTATACCCACAGTTGCCGCAACGGTTCACGGTAGACCCGCTGCCGAGGAATCCCCATAGGAGTGAGTAGCCGCGAGAGCTGGTAGCGATTTGGTCAGAGTTGCAATTTGGACATCGATTCTTTGAACTGAGTTTTCTAACACGTTCTATCGCTTTAGAAAAATCTATTTTAGCCTCTTCGCAGTTGCACTCTTCAATTTCAACTGTACACCATGTTGCTTCCAGATCTTTACGGACAATGTCGATGTAATCATATGGAATACCGTATAGCACAGTTTTAGGCAAGTCTATCAGATAATCTTCAAGGAATCCATCTTGCATATGATACCTAGTTTTTACTTGATATCTCTCTTCGAGGATATCTGCTATAATTCTGATCCTTCTGTTACGAGCACTCCCAGTCCCTGCAATACTTGTTATCGAAATAGAATATAGTTTCTTTCTGCTGAGATAATCGGATATGGGGAACCCGCAATGAATACACTGTTGTGAACTATCGGATATCGACTTGCCACATTCTGGGCAAATTATCAAACTCATAAACATAGCACCTCTTTTTGATATTATACCACAGTAATAATATGTCCGCAATAGGAGATCTAAAGGAGGCCGGGAAAGCGATATCAGTGGCGTCGGTATTCAAAGAACTAGGTGCGATCAAATATGTATCAGCGTCTGTATTACCCTGGTTTCGCTGACTGTGAGAATCCTATCCTCAAGTGAAACATCTTCCCATTTAAGTCCTACCAATTCGGCAAGACGCAGGCCGGTATTCAGTGCCAATGGAATAGCATTTCCAAGTCTGTAAATCATCTTGCTGTTCTTGTAGCACCTCGTAGCAGCCTCACAGAGCCTCTCAGACTCTTCTTTTGTATAGCACTTATCTCTTTTTCTCTTGGTAAAGGTTTTCTTGGTTGGTACGGCTACTCCGAGCGCAGGATTGCCTGTTACAGTCCTCTTTATCATACCAGTTCGGAAACACTCATTGACCGCGTCGTATGCCTTCTTGATTGTAGAGTAGAACTTGCCTTCGGCTTTAAGAGTGTTGAGCATTTTCTGGACATCATCCGCTTGGATAGCAGCAATCTGCAAGTTTCCGATGTGAGGGATGACCTGATAAACGATGGTCTGTTCAAGACGGTCAAAGCTTTTAGGTTTTAATTCGTTCGACTTCACAGAATAAAACCAGTTACGCATATTACAATGTTTATTACAATTCGTATTACAGATTGATCGGGAAAGGGAGGGAAAGAGAGGGAAAGGCAAACGGATGTTCTAGAACGACTGCTTGGTTATTGCGAGATTTTTGTTTATATATAACAAAAAGTCGTCCTAAACTGGACGGCTTTCTGTAAATTTTGGCAGGGGCACAAGGACTTGAACTGTTCAGAATCCAGATAATGCATTGCTATTGTGTATTATAACCGTTATTTCTGTGTATTTCCGAAACTTTTATATGCCGTTTTTAACCCCTTTGCACTACACCTAATTGCCCTTGTAAGGGAAAAATAAGGGAAAACTGAAATGTCAAAACGCCGCACAGCAGGTACTGAAATTCGCCGAAATTTTCGGCGAATTTTTTATAGCAGTGTGCTATCCTTTTCAGCGGATGAACGTTTTGTTAGAATGAAGAAAAGGAGGCGATTCTTATGACAGAGTTATCCTACACTATTCATGGAGATTATGCAATCCCAAATTTGAAATCGAGCAACCCAGCAGATCAGCCCATCGGCAAGTATGGCAGAATGCGGAAGCGCTACTTGCTGGAGTACAGACCAATTCTGTATAACTACCTTGTACTTTCTGAAACACTGTATCCCCACCTGCTGGAGATTGACAATGCTGCGAACCAGCGCGTGGATACACTTCTGTCCCAGCTTGCGAAAAATGCCGGCGTTACGGAGAAACTGAAAGCTGCCGACCCGATGAGGTGGGTGGGACTGATGAACGCTGTGAAAGCACAGGCGGAGGAAATCCTGTTGGCGGAGTTGATCTATGCGTAACTCAGGAGGCGGATCGATGTTGTCCTTTGTTATTCTCCTGCAAGATCCACTCAATGAAGTTGTTTCCACCAGCCACGGCTACACGCTGCTTGCATGGGAGCCAGACTGAAACCTTAACCTGACTATCAGCGATTTGCAAAATCGCGTAGCCGCTGCATTTCTTGCAGCGTTACCAGAACACAAATCTGTGTTCTCTGGGGATTGGGGCAGCGCCTCAACAAGCAGAAACCAGGTATTTCCGAAACATCGGAAATGCTTGGTTTTTCGCATTTGTGTATACAGATGCATTGCTTGCCGTTAATGTTTGGGGTAGATATATTTCATGCCGGAACAGTATCTTTGGGGCGGAAGCAACAGGTTCCCTTAGGGACAGCTGGCTCTGCGTAAATTTGCCATATGCCTTCAACCATGTTATTGTAAAGAAAACTTTCAAAATATTTTTGAAAGTTATGCAATATACCCGCACCATTTTACGCCTATACAAGTGAAACCCTTTGTTATAAAATAGACAGACAACTGGAGGTGATTCCTTGGAGGATCAGGGCATCATTGCCTTGTTCTTCGAGAGGTCAGAACAGGCCATTGAAGAAACAGACAAAAAGTACGGCGGATACTGCTACAGCATCGCCTACAACATTCTATCCAACCGGGAAGATTCGGAGGAAAGTGTCAGTGATACATATCTGGCGGCGTGGAATACGATTCCGCCCCGGCGTCCCAATTTTCTGAACGCTTTTCTTGCCAAAATGACCCGGCACATTTCCATTGACCGCTGGCGCAAGCTCAGCGCCCAAAAGCGGGGCGGTGGAGAAATCATTCTCGCGCTGGACGAATTGGAAGAATGCGTTGACACCCACAATGTGGAAACCGAGCTGGCGAAAAAGGAATTGACACGGGTTCTCAATGCGTTCCTTTCTTCCCTGCCGGAGACAGAACGGAATGTGTTTCTGTGCCGGTACTGGTATCTGGATTCTATCCAGACCATTTCTGAGATTTCCGGTTTCAGCCAGAGCAAGGTGACTTCCATGCTCCACCGGCTGCGTGGGAAACTGCGGAGGAAGCTCAGTGAGGAGGGATACGTATGAAAGCGATGGATTTGTTGGTTGGCTTTGGAAGCGTAAAGGATTCCTATGTGATCAGTGCGGAGGAATTCCGTCAGGGGAAGCAGAAAGCGCAGAGCAAGCGCATGTCCACACGAAAGATGTGGTTGATTGCCGCTGTGATTGCGCTGATGCTCCTGCTGGTGGGCTGCGCCGTGGCGTATGCCAATGGATGGTTTCAGCAGATTTTCTCGGTACGCAGTGAAACGCCACTGTCCTCTGAGCAGATACAGTACATTCAGAATAACGAGCAAATTGTAGGACAGTCCCAAACGATTAACGATTGGACCATAGACCTGAAATCCACCATTTGCGACGGAAGAACAGGCTATCTGGTTTTCCAGATCACTGCGCCGGAAGAAGTAAACCTGGAGCAATACCTAAACCCGCCGACGGTTGATGACAAGAGACTGTCCATGGGAAATTACAGCGCCAGACGTAAAGCCGCATATTCCATGGCAGTCGCTTCTAACGGAACCGTAGATACGGAACGAAATTATTGGTATCTTGACAGTGGAGACTGGATTTCGGATCAGTATGATCTTTCAAATACGGTTCTCTTCTGCATGACCATCCGTTGTGAAAAGATGGATCCCAACAAGCCCATGTTACTGGAAGACCCTTTTAGCAAGGAAGTTTCTTTCCGCATC
>JALFUW010000060.1 GCA_022786995.1 Clostridiales bacterium | reverse complement strand
GTCGATGGTAAACTCCATCCGCTTGGTTTTCGCGGTCAGTTCGTCAATGGTTCTGGTCAGCCTCTGATATGCAGGGAACCGATAGCACAGGAAGCGTTCACTGTTGGAATTTTTCTTCACAGTGATAATTAACCCCAAAATGCCGAGGATAATCAAAAGAATGCCATCAAGATAATCCGAAAACCTCAGCAAGCCGACAATGATCAGGATTGGGCACAGGAACCAGGGCAACACATCCATACCGCCCCTCTGATTTTTTGCGGCACGGCGGACTCTCCTCTCAGGATGTTTTTGCAGTCGAATCAGTACATCACGTCTTTTCTTTTCGTAGAAAACTCGTTCAGATACTGCTTTTTCGTAAGCTTTCAGAGCCTCCGTATAGGTGCCCTCTGCATTTGCCAGGGGCGAAAGATAGACCTTATTGCTGTAATATTGATCGCGCTCTTTCTGCCGAAGCGCCTCCTGCTGTTTTCGGCGCTCTTCCTTGTTGTTTTCGCGCTGCATCTTCCAGGTTCCCATGAAGGTGGGGAAGGTATTGCCACATGTGTGTATTGATGATACCCACAAAACCGTTAAATTTTTGGAAGCCGAGGATAAAGGTCAATCACGATTTCGCCATCGGCTCCCTTATAGTAGTCAATCTTTTCCAGGATGACTTTTAACAGTTCGTTGCGTTCTGTGTTGGTCATGTGGTCATAGCTGGCAAGTAATTCTTCTGTCTGTGGGATGAGATTTGCTTTCTGATTCTGGCTGGCTTCCAGACGAGCGATATACTCTCGCCTTTCTTTTCTCTGCTCATCGATTTCATCGAGCTGAGAAGTCAACTTCAAGCGTCTGTTTTGGAACATCTCCAAGGTGTAAACACCTTTGGGCTATATCGGCTATTCCGCCGGGAACCGCAACGACATTGTCTACTGGGGACGGAGAAGTGCCTTCCTACTGTTATTTGGGCTGGCAATCTGCTGCTTCGCAGCGACCCGGGATGGTTTGGACAAAACCATCCAGTGTGCTATTGACGGAAGCTGTACCCCCGGCCTTTTTCGGCTGGTCAGTGCGCCCACGGTGGTTGGCTGTATCGGCGCGGCGCTGATCCTCATTGCCGCCGTAGCAACACCCATTACGAAATCCCAGCGGATGCGGGAGGTTTGGTTCTACATCCTATCCGGCGGCGCGGTGCTGAAAGTCCTGACTATTGAACTGACGAGAATTATTATGCGATAAAATTGTGCGATAAAGCGGAAAGGACAAGATTATGATTCAGGCAATTGTTTACACATCAAACGCAGGCACAACCGAGCGGTACGCCAAGCTGCTGGGGCATGAGACGGATTTGTCCGTCTATTCTCTGGAGGAAGCGAAGAAAACAGTGAAGAACGGGACAGAAATTATCTATCTGGGTTGGATTATGGCAGGCGGCATTCAGGGTTATGCGGATGCGGTCAGACGGTTTGAAATTCCCATGGTCTGCGCCGTGGGGATGGAGCCTGCCGGAAAGCAGCAGCGGGATGTCCGGGAGAAAAACCGCATTCCCAATGATGTGGAGCTGTTTACCCTGCAAGGCGGCTATCTGATCCACAAGCTGCGGGGCGTGCACAAGCTGATGATGCTGATGGTCACCAGCACCGCAGGCAAAGCGCTGGCAGAGAAAATCGATCGGACGCCCGAGGAGGACGATCTACTGGAACTGATGGAACACGGCGGCAGCCGGGTCAGCGTTGAAAATCTTGCCGCGCCCATACAGTGGTATCGGCAAACTTTGGGAGGTACCGAACATGAATGAGAAATTGTCACGAAAGCCGGGCTGGCTGGGACTGGTGAGCCTGCTGTCCTATACCGCCGCCGTGGTTATTTCACCCCTGGCTTACCCGGGGTACGACTGGATGTCTCAGGCGGTCAGCGACCTGTCCGCGGACACCGCCCCGTCACGGGTGCTGTGGAGCCAGCTGGGTGCCCTGTATATGCCCTGCGGCATCGTCTGCGTGAGCATGTGCTGTGTGACCATCAAAGACCATTTTAACCGGGTCGTTCGGGCGGGAATTTATCTGTTCACTCTGATGAACTGGATTTCTACCGTGGGCTACACCATGTTCCCCTTGACCCAGGCGGGCATTTCCGGACAGTTTCAGGATGTGATGCACCTGATCGTCACGGCGGCGGTGGTGCTGCTGTCCATCGCTTCGCTGACGCTCATTGCCTATGGCGGGCTGCGGCAGAGAGCCTGCCCGGCCCTTGGAACATGGGCGCTGACCGCGCTGTGCCTGATGATCACCGGCGCTGTGGGAACCGCCGTTCTTCCCCATGCCTACTTCGGAATCCCGGAACGGTTCAGTGTGTTTGCCTGCTCCGGCTTCACAGCGGTGCTGGGAATCTTCTATAGCCGGGAATGGGAAAGGCAGGACTCGTTTATGAGATAAGAATATAACGATTGGCTGCTCCGGGAGCAGGAGAGGAAACAGCAAAAGTATTAGCAGCCAGAAAAAAGCGAAAAGATATGCTTGCGCATTGAAGAAAATCAGACTCCAGAAGAAATTGACAATCAGCTGTGTGATATAAACGTTCAAAGCCATGCTTCGCTCTGTGGACTGCGGGGACAGATAGATTCTTGCGGCGCCGATTCCCATCAGCGCATACAGAACGCCCCAGACAATCGGAAAAAGGAAAGCTGGAGGAGACAGAGGCGGCTGCGAGATACTTGCGCTGAAAATCTGCATGCCATCCTTTGACAACCAACCCGAGAGGGCACCGATGGATTGCGTCAGAAGAATCCCCAATGCATACGGTTTCAATGTTTTCGTTTTCACCGACAATCACCCTGAGATAGGATATGATAAAACAAGGCAGGGTATCCCTGCAAAGCCAGAGCAATTCCAGCTGGAATGATGTAGTTACATATTTGGCTGTTCTGCCATAGCCTTAAATACTTGCATCCCAAAATCGTTGCAGGAGAGCCTAAAGTGTGATATAATAAACAAAAAGGATGAGGGTGTGTGCGTCATGCGTGACGTTGAAACAATTGTACGGGAAGTTGACAGTTCCATGACCATGGAAGGTATGCCGCTGTACTCCGAGGACAAAGACAGAATCCGTAAATACCTGTTAAATCCCGGCAGTTTGGAGAAGATCGTGAGTTCCCTGGTTGAAAAGCATACAGTTCCGATTCATCAGAGGAAAACGGTATGATGCGGGATTACAGCTATGCTTACGAGTGGGGTCAGGAATATTGCTACGAGAGCATAAACAGGATGTTTGAGCGAATCACGACACCGATTTCGGAAGAGGAACAGAAAGAGAATATACGATTATTTTTTGGAAACAGGGGAAAGCCGCTTGTATGGCTGCGGGAAGCAAACCGGTGATATGTCGAAACTTGCGAAAGATTATCTTGCTTTTTTGAACCATAAAACAGCCCGGAAAATGTGCATCTAAAGTGTTGCAAAGACACAAATTGATCGGTATTCCAGAAATGGAATACCGATTTTTTACGTTCAAAAATTTGTGAATCTGACTGTAACCTAAATTCCGCAAGAATTATCACATGTAAAATTACTAACAGCAAATTTTAATGTATAAGCCACAAAAAACAGTAGTTTTCAGAACTTTTCAGGAAAGATAATTCTATGATGTATATGTTAATTGCGCCTACAAATTCTGAAAGGCATTTTGGACGAAAATATTCAGATAATGCTCTGTTTTTACAGAAATAATTCTATTATAAACGAAATAAATCATGAAACACCTGCGTATAGGATGATTTTTGGCAGAATTTAGGTGATAATTGGTGTTACTTTTTGACATGCTGTTATAGATGCGCTTGCTGCTTATTTGATTTCCTGCACAATGTTGTCAGAGAGATCGTCATCAAAGAACTGCCGCGGAGTAATCACCAACCCCTCGCAGAGCTTCTGCACTGTGTCCGATCGTCAGGAATGCATATGATTATGGCCTTCCAGGTTTTCGTGGGAATGTTGATGCGCGGCTTCTTCTTCGCCGTGGATATGTGTATGGGTATGCGTGTGTCCGTGTTCATGGGTGTGCGCAAGATCACCATGGCTGTGCGTATGAGTGTGGATGTGCGTGTGTTCGTGGGTGTGCTGCAGGGAAACGTTATCCTTGACCATAAGGAGGGTTGCAATCATCATAATCACAAGTCCAATAAAAAAGGGAACTGCAGGCCTTTCTCCCAAGATCAGCATACCCAGCGCTGCACCCAGAAATGGGGCGATGGAATAGTAAGCGCTGGTTTTTGCGGCGCCCAGGTCTTTTTGAGCCTTAATGTAAAAGTTGATGCTGAGTCCATATGCCACAAAACCCAGCAGGAGGGAAGCGGCGATCCATGTGATGCCCGGCACTTTTTCGCCAATGCACAATGCGATGATCAGGCTTCCAAGGCCGGAACAAATGCCCTTGATCGTCGTAATCTGGACAGAGCTTTTGGAGCTGAGCAAACGGGTGCAGTTGTTTTCAAATCCCCAGCAGAAGCAGGCGCCAAGCACCAGCAGGGAACCGGTATTGAACGCAAAGCTGCCCTTGCCTTCAAAGCTCAGAAGGATACTTGCCAGCGTCACCAGAGCAATGGCCAGCCATAAACGCTTGGACAGCACCTCCTTGAATACCAGGAATGCGACCAAAGAAGTGGCGACGATTTCAAAGTTGTTCAGCAGGGAAGCGTTGGCGGAGTTTGTACGCTCCAGACCCAGCATCAGCAGGATGGGCGCAGCAATATCCAGCACGATCATGCCGATGGTATAGGGAAGCTCGGTATGGGTCAGCGGTTCTTCCGTTTTCTTCTTGCTTGTGATGAGCCTATAGAGGGACAAGCCCAGACCGGCTCCCAGATACAGAAACGCGGCCATCATAGTAGGCGGCACCTGTTTCAACAGCAGCTTGGACGCAGGAAGATTAATAGCATACAGTGCCGCAGCCAGAATTGCATAGGCTGTGGCTGTTCTTTTTGTGTTCATGCTGAATACTCCTTAATTCTACTGAAAATCGCAACTTTTCAACGGAAAATTCATATCCCCCCTGGGGGGATATGTTTAGGAGAATCATAGCACAGGAAAGCGGAATTGTCACTTGATTTTTGAGAATATCTGGCTTCTGCTTTGGAAACCGCCCGCAGCAAAGCTCTGGGCGGCGGTTCGTTTGCCGGCAGGGGGATGCCCCACCGGACTGCGTTATGTTTTCTTTGCAATTCCTGCCGCAGGAAGCGAAACCATTTGGCTTTGAAATGAAATACGGAGAGATATTGCTCAGGAGAAAATGCTGCTTAGCGGTCAGTGTCATAATAATATCCCTGAATATGCCTGACAAAGGCATCGCGTATCCTTCTGGGGCGGGTATTATCTGAGTACATAGCCATGGTGAGCCTTGGCTGATTTTCCAGTTTGATAAAGGTAAACCTGTCATTATAGAATTTCGATCTGGAAATGCTTTCAAATTGGAGCGTACACCGCATACCCAGGGAAATGTAGTGCCGTATCGTGCCCAGCCGAACGTCGGAATTTGTCAGCTGGGGGATGAAGCCGTTTGCCTTGCAGGAGTTGACCAGAAACGTAAAAATCTCCATGTCCTCCCGGGGAAAACAGAAGCGAATATTTTTCAGGGCAGCCAGATTGATGCTCTTACCCCACCCGTTCATGTCAGCGAATTCTTTGGTGGTAATCAGAATCAGCGGGTCGCTGTAAAGCGGCGTGACGAGGTAATCCGGAACATCGCCCAGCAGTTCCTTGTAGCCGAAGCAGATTTCCGCCTGTTTTGTCTGCAGCAGGGACTTCAGGTTTGTATGATCCTTTTCCAGTGTCTCAATATAGAAATTAGCCTCGGCTACCTCAAAGGAGGTGATGGGCTTCAGAAGACCGCTGTGGGCGATATTCAGAAACGTTCCGATAATCATTTTCCTCTGGTGATTCAGGCGATAGTTGTCTGTAGCGGAAAGGAGAATGTCATAATCCTCTGTTATGTTGTTGATGTAGTTGGAAACATACTCTCCAAAGGAAGAGAGGAGGACGGCGTTGTTGCCTTTTCGGATGAACAGTTCTCCACCAAGCTCTTCCTCCAGAGACATGATCTTCTTGGAAAGGGATGACTGAGAGATGAACAGTGAGTCAGCGGCCCGGGAGAAGCTCTTGTATTTCGTCACAGCCTGAAAACACACTAAAGAATCAATTTTCATGGGATAGCCTCCTTTACAGTAGAATAAAGGATTACCCGGTTAATTGCAACATTTTTTTAGTCGTCCGGACAGTTTTCTTTTGGCAGAATAGGCAAATACAGTAAATGAGGAATCAGCAGAATGCATGATTCCCGGGGGTGTATTTTGTTACAAAGTGAAAAACGATATGTGAAATGCGCACAATAAGACGTTACGCAACATGAACATTTTGTTGCAATTATTCCAAATTGGAATGAGCAAAGAACAGATTTTGAATTGCATTGTCGAAAAACGGCAGTTATAATAGGGTCAACGATAAGGATGTGAATGGTACCACACGAATCCTTATCGAATCCTTAAAATACGACAGAAGGAGTTTCCTGGATATGAGCATGAATGTGGAAAAATTACTGGATCCCAGAGGTTATCAGGAGCGTCCTATGCTGGAACTGGCGAAGCGCCCCTCTCTGGAAGAACTGAAGAACGGAAAGATCCTTTTCTATAACAACACAAAGCTGGGCTTCTGTAACTACTATACCGTCTTTGACAGAATTAAGGAGCACCTGCGTGAGATCGGCTGCGATGACAGCAAGTGGGTTGAGTACACCGAAACCGTTCGCGGCAAGAACGCTGCCAAACTGGCCGAGTACGCTGCAATGCTGGCGGAAGAGAAGCCTGTAGCAGCCATCGTCGCCTTCGGTGATATGGGCACCTCCTCCTCTACCACCGTTTTGACCATCGCGCTTGAAAAGATCGGTATTCCTGCGGTCTACATGACCGCGCCTCCCGGTACCGGCATCACCCAGGGTGTTGGCGTTTATCGCGCAGGTAACCTGTGCATGGCATCCGTTGACATCTATCAGGCTTCCACCGTCGAAGAGGTCGCTGCCGAAGTGGATAAGAAGTGGGATTACATCCTGGCTTCTCTGACCACCAACGGCGATAAGCTGAAGGAACTGGCGCACATCGACTTCAAGATGGATAAGGTTGCCCCCGCCAAGGATGGCTTCCTGCCTCTGGCATTGGAAGCGGACGCCGAGAAGGCTAATGAGCCTGGCGCTTACATGGAAGAAGTCATGTCGTACTTCAATGCCGAGCACATTTCCGACGGTCTGCCCATTATTCCTCCCACCAAGCGCCGTTACGAGAAGATGCTGGAGTACTGCCCTTGGGATCCCAGCACCAAGCTGGTTGACCCCTCCGGTCCCTCCGGCAAGGAGATCACGGTTAAGGATGTCGCCATCGCCGCCGTTATGGCTGGCTGCGAACCCAAGGCTATGCCTGTTCTGGTTGCTGCCTTCAAGGCGTTGAACAGCCCCCTGTACAACTTCAACCAGTCCGTTACCACCTCCCATCCTGGCGGCAATATGTGTATTGTATCCGGACCCATCGCCCAGGAGATCGGCATCTCCGGCAAGCAGGGCTGTCAGGGCCCCGGCTACCCCCAGAATGCAACCATCGGCCGCGCCATCAACCTGGTGCTGATGAACGTGCTGCGTACTGTGCCCGGTGTGTGCGATCTGGACTGCATCGCCTCCCAGGCTGAGTTCACCTACTGCTTCGCCGAGGAACCCGAGCTGGCACAGTGGAACATGATCAACGAGGATCATTTCGACTCCGACACCACCACGGTTTACCTGCTGAAGGCCGAGCCTATCCACGATATCATCGACTTCCTGAGCCTGAACGGTCACGACCTGCTGGATACTATCACTGCCTGCTGCACCACGCTGGGCTCCAACAATGCGTATATGCCCGGTCCTCTGGTTGTCTGCCTGACGCCTGACCACGCTATGATGCTCAAGAAGGCCGGCTATACCAAGGAAATGATTCAGGAGCACATCCATACTTACGTCTACCATCAGACCCCCATGGTCAACGGCCGCGGCCTGGTGCCCGTCCGTCCCAAGGAGTGGGCAAATCGTCATCCGCTGCCCGTGACCCGCTCCCCCAAGGATGTGGAAGTCGTCACCATCGGCGGCCGCGGCGGTCACTCTGGTGTGATTCTGCCCTGGGCGCTGCACAGCGAGGGCTGCGTTGAGGCTCTGCGTCTGCCCGACGGCACCGTTGCCAAGAGCATTGAGGATTTCAAAAGATAAGGATAGCACGCGTTTTCCAGGAATTACACATATAAGGAGGACACACCAGATATGAATGGCTATGATATTAACTATGACGTAATCGTATGCGGCGGCGGTACTTCCGGCTTCAGTGCCGCGATCCAGGCTGCCCGCGGCGGTGCGAATACACTGCTGATTGAAAAGACCGGCTGCCTTGGCGGCCAGCTGACGGTCTCCGGCCCTCCGGGCTTTGCCTATGCACGTATGTTCAACTGCTATGGCCAGCAGGACAGCAAGGGTATTATTGAGGAGACCCACAACCGTCTGTACAGAGAAGGCCACGCGCTGCCGCACCTGCGTCCCAAGCACCGTGTGGGCGCCGGCTACACCTTCTCTTACATCGACCCCGAATGGTGGGTTCTGATGGCGTTCGATATGTGCGAGGAGGAGGGCGTCAACCTTCTGCTGGACGCACTGGTGGTAGACGCTATCGTGGAAAACGATGTGGTTAAGGGCGTCGTTGTTGAGGATTGCGGCGGACGCCACGAGATCTACGGCAAAGTCGTGATCGACTGCACCGGTGAAGGCTATGTCTCGACCTACGCCGGCTGTGAGATGTATATGTCTCCCGTGGATGTCTTGGAGCCCCACACCATCTGCTTCACCGCCGACGGTGTGGACTGGGACAAGCTGATGAAGTACATCAACAGACATCCCGATCAGTTCACCTACAACCAGCTGCTCAATCCCTACGCTTCCGTCACTGTTGAGCAGATCATGAAGGCATATGAAAACGCCATCGACCCCATGGAGCTGGGCGAGATCATGGGCTTCACAGATCTGCGTGAGGTGGCTCTGGCAAACGGCGACTGGCATCCGTACAGCGGCGCGGGATTCTTCCTTCAGCCCAAGGAGGGCGGAAAGGTGCTGGCCCATTTCCAGCACTCCTCTCAGTGGGACAACACGTCTCCCTATGACGCCTGGGCAATGACCCGCTGCCATATCGAATGCCGCAAGCAGATCGAGATTGCTTGGCGCTTCTTTAAGCACTACGTTCCCGGCTTCGAGAACGCGTACATCGTGAAGATGGGCACCGAGCTTCGCATCCGTGAGGGCGCGATGATCGTCGGTGATTACACCCTGACCGGTGAGGACATCGGTAACACCTGCCGCTTCCAAGACAGCATCGGCCTGTCTTCCTTCCCCGCGGGTGCGTTCCATACCACCAACGTCAACACCCTCAATGCCATCGGCAAGAATAACGGCGCCGAAACCAAGCGCTATCCCAACGGTTCCTACGAGATACCCTACAGAGTGCTCGTTCCGAAGAAGATTGAGAATCTGCTGGTTGCCGGCAAGTGTGTCAGCACTGACAGAAACGGACATATGCGTTTTGTGGCACAGACCTTCGTAACCGGCCAGGCGGCAGGCGCAGCCGCGGCACTGGCAGTCAAGAAGGGCTGCACGCCCAGAGACATTGAAAAGAATGTGGGAGAGCTGCAGGATATTCTGAAGGCCAGCGGCGCAGTTGTTTTTGCAAAAGACCTTAAGTAAGCACAGGGCGCAGATTTCCCAAAAATCTGCGCCCGGCTGAGCATCCGTTATATCCGTTTCATCTTCAAACAAGGGGGAAAATCCAATGAAAAAGAGTATTATGTCTATCCTGGCGGTCATTCTTACCATCGCAATGGTCTTCACCCTCGGCGCCTGCGGAGACACGACTGCCGCTCCAACGGTCAGCAGCGGCAGCAGTGGCGGCAGCAGCAGCAGCAGTGAAACCAGCAGCAGTGGTGTTGCCAACGACCCCGTAGTTACCCTCAGCTTTGGCAGTACCTCCTCCGCTGAGGATCTGATTACCAAGGCTATGCAGAAAGTCGCCGATACCTGTGCCGAGAAGTCCGGCGGCTCCATCGTTATCAACATCTTCCCTGCGTCCCAGCTGGGTGACGCTACCGCTCAGCTGGAAAGCCTTTCCGCCGGCGGTCAGGATATGTTCATCGAGTCCCAGGCCAGTTATATGCAGACCTACGGCATCAAGGACGCGGGCGCCTGCTCCTTCGGCGTTGTCAACACCCAGGAGAAGCTGGCTGCACTGACAAAGAGCGACGTCTGGGCAGAGTGGGAGCAGCAGTTCCTGGACACCACCGGAATTGCGACCATTTCCAACAACTGGATTCGTCAGGAGACAGTTATCTGCTCCAAGACTCCCCTGAACTCTATTGAGGATTTCAAGGGCGTGAAGATTCGTACCGTTTCTTCCGAGACCACCATTGCCGTTTACAATTCTCTGGGCTTCAGCTCCACTCCCATCAGCTTCAGCGAGGTTTACCTGAGTCTGCAGCAGGGTGTTGTTGATGCAACCTTCGGCACCAAGGATAACATTTACACCAACTCCTTCTATGTACAGGCGCCCAACATCCTGATGTGGGGCCCCTCCTGCACCAATCTGGGTGTGTGGATCAACAACGCAAAACTGCAGTCTATGACAGAAGCGCAGAGACAGATTCTGATCGATGCCTGCAATGAAGCCGGCGACTGGTACACTGCATCCGCCAACGAGGTTACCCAGGGCTATGTGGACGAGATGGTGAAGGCCGGCGCGACGCTGACCTACCTGTCCGACGAGGATACTGCGGCTGCCAACAATACGCTGGTGGAGCTGGCTCGCAGCTATGAGGGCAGCAAGTTCACTGTCGGCATCATTGATCGCATCTTGGCTGCTACGGAAGCCTGAGTCCCGACGATTTTTCCCGCTGCCGCAGGCAGCACATTCCGGCGCAGATCAGGGGTGGCCCCCTGGCAAGAACCAGAGGGCCATTTGCCTATGTTGCGACGTTACTCCCAAGGAGGGGACTGACTGTGAAAATTATGAAGATTCTGAATGCAATCGTCTACTGGCTGAACGTCGCAATGCGTAAGATCGGTGCGATTGTGCTGACGGTTATTTTTCTTTCCATCACTGCGGGCATTATTTCCCGGTACATATTCAACAAACCGCTTTCCTGGACGGAAGAACTGGTGTGCTTCCTGATGGTGTATCTGTGCTATATTAGCGCCGCGATTACCACAGCGGAAAAGAAGCATCTGGTTGCGGACTTCCTCATTGCAAAGGCACCGCCCATTTTCCGTAAAACCGTTTCGGTTATCAGCAGAATCCTGATGATTGTATTCTTTGTTGTGGTATGCGTGAGCATTGTCAAGCTTCTGCCCACTCTGATCTGGAAAAGCGGCGTGCTTCTTATCCATCGCAAATTTTATTACTATCCTGTTCTTGTGAGCTGCATCGTCATGACCTTTGACGTTGTCGTAGATATTTTGAACGACATTTTCCCCGGCTATGACCTCATCAAGCAGAAAAAAGAAGAGGCGGCTCTGTTGGAAAAACAGAAGGAAGATGCCGAAGCGCTGGAGATCCAGAAGAGCATGGATGACTTTATGGCAGCATCCGTTGCGGGTCAGTGTGAAAAGGAGGGCGGAGCGAAATGACGAATATACTTATTATCAGTGTTGCTTTCATCACGCTGCTGCTGCTCGGTGTGCCCGTGGCCTTCGCGCTGGGTGTTCCCTGTATCGGATATCTTCTGCTGGTGCCGGGTCTGCCTGTCACGGTTGTGGCTCAGAATATAATGCGCCATATGCTGTCGTTCACGCTGATTTCTATGCCCGGCTTCCTGTTCGTAGGCCGTATGATGAATACCAGCGGCATTACGGACCGCCTGTTTAAGTTCGCCATCGCCATGGTCGGACGCTTCCGCGGCGGTCTGGCAATGGCAAACGCCCTTGCCAGCATGATGTTTGCCGCCATGTCCGGCACCGCTATCGGAGACGCTGGCGGTTTGGGTCTGGTTGAGATGAACATGATGAAAGAAGCTGGATATGAAGACGATGTTGCTGCCGGCATTACCGCCGCTTCCAGCATTCTTGGACCCATTATTCCTCCCTCTGCTGCAATGGTGCTGCTGGCCTCCATCTGCGAGCTGCCCGTTACCATGCTGTTCTACGGCGGCATGGGTCCCGGAATCCTGCTGTGTCTTGCCATGATGCTGCTGATTGCCGTCCGTGCGCACTTTACCACCCGGGGCAAGCGCTGGCCCAAGACCGTCGTTCCCTGGAAGCAGGCGCTGATGACCATCCCGCAGGCGATTCCGGCTCTGTTTACCTTCGTCATCATTCTCGGCTCCATCCTCAGCGGCCTGTGTACGGCAACGGAGGCTGCCGTTGTCGCAGCCTGGTACTCCATTATCCTGGGCTTCTGCTACAAGAAGGCTACCTGGAAGCTGATCTGGAAGACTCTCGAGGAAACCGTGGCCGCCTGCGGCGTGTTCATGCTGATTGTTTCCATTGCCACCTTCCTGGCCTGGATTTTCACCCGGGAGAATCTGACGAGCTACCTTGCCAACTTCCTGACGGTGTACTCCGCCGGCAACCAGCAGTTCCTGATGCTTGTGTGCGTTGCGGTGTTCCTGATTCTGGGCTGCTTCCTGGATACCAGCGCGGCGGTTCTGCTCCTGGCTCCCATCATCATCCCGGTGGTTAAATCCGTGGGTATTGACCCTTGCTATTTCGGCGTGATTATGGTTATCGCGCTGATGATCGGCATTATCACCCCGCCTTTCGGTATCTGTCTGTTTGTCGTATCCGAGGTCGGCAACGTTCCCGTGCGTAAGACGACAGCAGAAGCTGTCAAATATATTCCCGCAATGGTGCTGGTTGTGATTTTGTGCATTTTCTTCCCCCAGATCATTTCCTGGCTGCCGTCGTTGCTGATGTAGATTCTCGCACATATAGGAAAGGAACTGCATATGCGGTTCCTTTCCTATAAACTACTTTTCAGGGAGGCCAACCATGTTAACCCAACACCGTTCGCTGTTCGACCCGATTCAGATTGGGTCATGCACGATAAAAAACCGTTATGCCATGTCGCCTATGGGAACATTTGGGCTGACGGACGACAATGGGATCATGACGGACGCGTGCATAGAATACTATGTGGAGCGTGCCCGCGGCGGCGTGGGACTGATTATTACAGGTATGTGCATCGTGGAGGATCGCTTCGAAAAGAACGCGCCAACGGGTGTTCCGCTGTTTTCTGCCTCCGTCAACCACGAAGTACTGAGAAGGCGTATGCGCCGCCTGACAGACCGCGTGCATGCCTATAACTGCAAAATATTCCTTCAGATGTCCGGCGGATTTGGCCGGGCGTCTCACATGGGGCTTTTCTGCCACGGAGCAGTTGCTCCTTCAGCGGTTCCCAACCGATTTGATGCCTCGATCATTCACCGTGGTCTGACACGGGAGGAAATCCATACCTATATTGAAAGCTTCGCCAGAGAAGCAGCCTTCGCAAAGTCGGTGGGCTTCGACGGTGTTGAAATACACGCCCTTCATGAGGGCTATTTGCTGGATCAGTTTGCGACGTCCTGTTTTAATCAGCGGACGGACGAATACGGCGGTTCTTTTGAAAACCGCTATCGCTTCAGCGTAGAGATTCTGAAAGCAATCAAGGATTCCTGCGGCAAAACTTTCCCCGTCAGCCTTCGCTATTCGCCCAAGCACTGCATGAAGGCTGTGGGTGTCGGAGGCCTGCCGGGGGAAGTATACGAGGAGCTGGGGCGGGATATGCCGGAAGGCATCCGGGCGGCAGCGTATCTGGAACAGGCCGGCTATGACGCGTTTAATGTGGATCTGGGATGCTATGATGCCCATTTCTGGAGCCATCCTCCGGTGTATTTTGAGGATGGAATGTATCTCGAAGCGGCAGCCGCCGTTAAGCAGGCTGTCCGAGTGCCGGTCCTCGTGTCCGGGCGGATGGATGACCCGGATGCGGGGGCGGCGGCCATTGCCGGGGGAAAATGCGATATGACGGCTTTGGGAAGACCTCTGCTGGCCGACCCGGCGCTGCCGGATAAGATCCGGGCGGGGCACCCTGAGTATGTGCGCAGCTGCATCAGCTGCAACTACGGCTGCTCGGTGAGAATCCGCACAGAGGGCACCATCGGCTGTTCTGTCAATGCCGAATGCGCACAGGAAACCAGACGAAAACTGACCCCGGCTTTGCGGACAAAGCGGGTTCTGGTTGTGGGCGGCGGCCCCGCCGGAATGGAATTTGCCCGGGTCTGCGCCCTCAGAGGCCACAGCGTGTGCCTGATGGAACAGGAAGACCGTCTGGGAGGTCTGCTCGTACCTGCCAGCAAGGCTCCGTTTAAGAAGCATGATGGTATGCTGATTTCCTGGTATGAGATCCAGCTGAGAGAATTGGGCGTGGAGGTGCGGCTGGGACAGAAGGCCTGCGCCAAAAGCATCCTGGACTTCCGGCCGGACTGCGTGGCGTTGGCCTATGGCGCCGAACCGGTCACACCGGCGATCCCCGGTGTCTCGCTGCCAAATGTGCTGGATGTCACGGATGTGTCGATGAATATTAAAAAAGCAGGCACAAACGTGGTGATTATCGGCGCCGGGCAGACAGGTGTTGAGCTTGGACTATGGCTGTGCCGTCTCGGGAAGAAGGTTACCATCCTCAATCGTAGCGAAAATGTCATGAAGGGCGCCTACCATAACGCGGCTGCTATGGCGATGCAGATGCTCGAAAGAGACGGCGCCCGGCTGATATGCGGTATGCGGGTGGATCAGATCGAGTGTGATGGTGTCACGATTACACGCAATAACGGAGAGCATCTGAAGCTACCGGCGGATACGGTGGTCACAGCCTCCGGATTCCGAGCGGACAGCTCCCTGTACGATGCAATCAAAAATGAAATACCCCAGGTGTTTCTTCTGGGGGACGCGGCCTTGCCCCGAAATGTCTACAGCGCCATCCACAGCGCTTATGAAGCCGCAGCGTCGCTCTGAGCGGAAGCGGGTACCTTGCGGGGATAAGCGCAGTATGGTATACTATTGGAGCCTGCTTTGCATTTACAGCGGCATCGAGATCAATCCTGTACGGCAATGTGACCGTAGGACAATCGGCGGGGAAACGAAAATGAAAGAATACACAGCCTATATGATTCAAAGCAAGGATACCATAAAACGGTATTCAGAGGTACAGTTCGATGTTTTCTACACATCGGTGAAGCTAATCGGCGCTGCCGTGTCTGTGGCACTTGTATTGCTGGGTGCCTTTGCGGTAAGGACAGAGGTGCTGTCGCTGCTGCTGATTTTTTTGGGGTGCGTGGTCTTTACGAATCTGAATGCACCGGCGAATTATACGGCAAACCGGGTAATCGCGCTGTTCCGGGGGAAATTTCCCATACTGCATTACAGCTTCTCGGAGACGGGGATGCTGATTGAAGGGAAAACACCGGAGGTCAAGTATTCCGGAATCATCCGTCTGGTGGAGGATGAGGAGTATCTGTACCTTTTCCAGTCACCTCAATACGGCTCCATGATAAAGAAAAGCTCTGTCAGCGGAGAGGACGAACTCTATGGCCTGAAATGCTTTCTGACCGAAAAGACGCAGCTGAAGTGGACAAGGCCGCCAACGATTCTGAACTTCAATTTGAAAAGCCTGAGAGAACTGTTTGGGGGTAACGATCGCCATGCCGGGCCTCGCCTGAGAAGATGATGTGCTAAAGATGAAATTGAAAGAAAACAAAACGACGGCATGCCTTCTGATCATGCTGCAATGCGCAATCTACGGATTGGGTGACCCACTTGCAAAGTATGCCTATCAGCACATTGGGGTCTACTCCATGCTTTCCGTTCGCTATGCGATCGCGCTGGGCTTCATGCTTCTGCTGTTTGGGAAACGGGTATGGGAGAACCTGCGGCGCTGTTCCGTAAAAACCTGGATCGCGCCCTGCCTGTGCGTTGCAGGTGCATATCTGTTCAATAACATGGCTCTAACCTGCACAGCCGCGACTGTTGCCGCTTTTCTGCGTTCTACCTCGGTGATTATGACGCCGTTGCTGCTCTGGCTGATTTACGGCAAGCAGATTACACTGCGTTATTGGCTTATCGTGATCGTTGCGGTCACAGGCTTGTATCTGCTGTGCGGTCAGAACGGTATGTTCTCCTTCGGCGTGGGAGAATTACTGGGTATTGCAACGGCGATGTGTTCGGCAGGGGCGCTTATTTCCTCCCATGAGGCACTGAAGCACATTGACTCCATCACCCTGACAACAATGGAAACGGCTGCATCGACGGTTTTTGCTCTTGTGTGCGCGCTTACCTTTGACGGTGGTGTCTGTGTGGGCAGACAGGATACGGTGGTGTGGGGGATTATTCTGTATTTGGCGATCATCAGTACGCTTGGCGGTTACATGCTCCAGAATCTCGCGCTGAAAAAGACCTCTGCCCGGGTGATTTCCACATTAAAATGCATCAGCCCGGTGATGACCGCCTTCTTTTCCTATCTGATCCTTGGAGAACAGATGAAGCCCAGCGGAGTCGTTGGTTCAGCCATCATCCTGTTGTGCGTGATCGCGCAAACCGGAATGAAAGAGCAGTAATTGATCTTTCTGTCCGCAATGGACAAAGACAAGATAATACACAACAGTCCAACCGGGGGTTAACACGGTTGGACTGTTTTTCGGATCACATCCACGAAACCCGGCAATTGGATCTTCCGGCAATGTGCCGTTTCAATAGAGACGCTGAATTGTGCCGTTACAGCCAATCTGGACAATGTTGCTGCGCTGCATGAAGAGGATCCATCGAAACGGCTCCATGAGGGTGTTTGGATACACCCGGTGTATTCCCTATGCTCTCTTCCTCTGATATTCCAGGTACATCATGGGGATCAATATGACGGACAGCATCAGATATAGCGGAATACTGATATCCAAAGTACGGAAAACCTTGCCAAAGACGGTGAGAATATGGAAGGAACCCAGATTCTGATAGAATTCCAGCAAATGAGACGGCATGAGGATCAAAATCTTGTCCAGCCAGTTTGCCATTCCCTCCAGGAAAGAGGGGAGAAATATCAGAATAAAGGGAGTGGTCACCGCAAAGACAGTAGATTTTGTCTTTGCGGAGATCCACATGGTCAGGAACGCCAGGAACAGGTTGCCGATGTAGCCGGACACGAGAGCCAGCATCCAGGCTTGCCACATATTCAGATTGTAGATACTTTTCCAGAGCAGCCACTGGATGACGCAGTTTCCGCCCTCGAAGCCAAGATAGCATAAGGTGAACAGGCTATAAACAAGCATGGCTCCCCAGTACAGGACTGTTACCAGCAGAAAACCTGCCTTGATCTTGGCAGAGGTAGCTTTATTTCTGCCACAAAGGGTGGAAAAATACACCGCATCCGCTTTCCATTTGAATTCGTTAGAGAAGATGCCAGCCAGCAGGAAACCCAAAATCAGTATTCCCAGCGAGGGAATATATCCGGCGTTTTCCAGAAGCTGATGCCAGCCTTCGTGATATGTAAAGTAGAAGGGAATCTCTAATTCCTTGTACTGCCCAATGATGTACTGCTTCTCCGATTCGGAATATTTGGAGTAAGCACCATCGGTTTCGTCGTAGAGCCAATCCTTCAGTAATTTCTCACGGTTGGCGTAAAAGGTATCTTCACCGATAGCAGTGATCCTGTCAGCGGTGTAATAATCGTACTCCCGGAAACCATTTGCATAGGACTCATTCACGATTTCCCGGATGGGCGCAAAGCCCTGTTTCCAGCCATATGCGATTTCACTCTGCTGCACAATATCCGACTTTGCTTCGGGTGTTGCATGAATCCTTTGATTTTCCTGAATCACGCTGGTCAACTTATCCTGATCCACCCAGCCTTCCCATTCGGTCTAGGCTTCGCGCAGTTTCCTGACAGCGGATGGGCCATATTCACTTTCCCCCTGCGCATTCACCCACTTTACCTCGACATTTAATGCGCCGGTCGATGATAGCCAACAGGACAGACGCAGCTTCCCCAATGGGCGGCTGTACGATTGGATGATGCGGATTCCTTTATGGATTGGTGGTATCGCAGAAAATGAGGAGTCAGAAAGAAGGAAAACACGAAATGAAAAAAGTATTGGCTGTGGTGCTTGTCACAGCGCTGATTTTTGGACTGCCGGGATGCTCGGAAGCGGATAACCCAGTCCAAATCGCATTTTCGACCGCCCCGGAGAAGACACAGTCAGAGAACGCGGTCATAGCACCCATACCCGATCCGCCGGCGGGCGCTATGGAAGGGGATAGGTGTAAGCGATGGCGCTGGCGGCAGCCGCGCCGTTGATCCCTAAGCCCGCACCCCACATGGAGAAGGAAATGCCCATCAGATGGACCCTTCCGGCAGGGTAGATCAGAAGAACGTTCAGCAGAACATTCAGACAGTTTACCCGCAATCCCACCCGCATAGGCGTTCGGGCGTCGCCCACGGCCCGGAGCACCATAC
Source organism: Clostridiales bacterium (assembly GCA_022786995.1). Classification (GTDB taxonomy): domain Bacteria; phylum Bacillota; class Clostridia; order Oscillospirales; family Oscillospiraceae; genus Faecousia. Next base: position 16,484 of record JALFUW010000060.1, on the reverse strand, counting down.
TGAACAGAATGTTCATGGTGCGAAACAGCATGCTCAGATATAGAATGCGGAAATACTGTGCCGCCGCATCCCGGATTGCGGGTGCCACCTGCATCCACCGGACGATGGAGCCGCTTAAGATCGTGGTGAGAACCGTCAGGACGGTACCGGCGATGAGCGCCATCAGGACAGACTGGGCAGCGGCCCGTCTGGCCCGTTCCGGCTCGCCTGCTCCCACTGCCTGAGAAATATAGGCCAGAAAGCCCACGCCCAGTGCGGATACGGTGCCGTTTACCAGCCAGGAAACCGTGCCGGTAGCCCCCACCGCTGCTGTCGCCTGGGTGCCCAGAGAGCCGACCATGGCAGTGTCGATGTACTGCACCGCCGTCTGCATCAGCTCCTGCAGCATGGTAGGCCAGGCCAGAGAGAAAATGACACCCAGCATAGGGATGTCCAGCCGCTTCTTACTCATGATTTCTCCAATCAGTTCCGTTTTTAGTGTAGTTTTCCTGCTAAGGATACCAAAAAAACAGCCTGAATTGCAAGGACATAGAAAGACAGCACATAAGGCGCTGGCGTTGACGCCGAGCGTTTCAGTGGGAAATCGATTCACCAACTTTTTGAGAATGAATTCCCTCCGTTCCTACGGGAATTCATTTTTGCCGATTGCTGTCCACTTGTAAACTCCTCGGATGAAGTACTGGATAATTGAAAGATTTCATTAGGGTGCCACGCTACGCGTGGCCCTATACGATTACAAATCGGAGGACACGTTTCGGTGTCCTCCGATTTTTTCTGGGAAAAAATGTGTTCCGGTTCCCCGTTCTTCCGGGTTAAATACCCATATATAGGGAAAAGGAGATAGTTTAGCGCGAAGAACGCAGTACACGGAACGAAGCGTCTGTACGATGGATTCTTGCCGGAGAGCTGAACACTATCTCTCGGATTCTTCTACCAAGCGTCATATGGCCGCGTCCTTTTTCTGGTTGGCGGATCCGAGAATTTCAGTGCATGACTGTCTGCATCGTAATTAATAAGGGATCTTGGATCCTTTGGATAACCAATCTCAAGAACCAGGTAAGCTAGTTTTTTTGCGCAGTCTTCATCGCAGAGGGAGAGCTTTGCAAGATTCTCTAATCGTACAGAGTCATACCTTTCCAGCCAATCAATTACCAGAAATGCTTCCCATAATGTGTATGTTGTTTGATAGAGATCTGAATTGCGATCATCGACCTTCCCGACTACAGTTCTAAAGAGCCCCCTCCAGGAATTGTCATCCGCAGCTTTACAGTCCAGAGGATCAATTTTAAGTACCTTCTTGAATGAGCGCGTTTCCGAAAGAAAGGACATGAAATAGTCATATCGCTCAACGGTCAGCCTGCCGATTGTTGTGATTGCCTTCAAAAGTGACAGCTTATTCGGATCCTCCCCATCCCAAAGGGTATTGATAATCACGTTACTGTACTTGGATGTCGTATCATCCAGAGAGAGAAACGGATTGACAGGATGTTTTAGCGGTAGGTTTAATAGCTCATAGGGGTACATGTGGTAAACCAGAGAAAAAGCCTCTAGGAAAAAAGGATCTACCGTGATTGGATCATTTTTACTTTCCTGCAATTGGATGGTTTTATGGCAAACGCCTAATTTGTGTGCTACTTCACACAAGGTAATTCTCTTCTTAGTCCGAAACTGGGAAATGGTCTTTCCCCAATTTACAACGTTTTGATTTTGCTGGTTTTTTACAATCTCTTGTACGTCGCTTCGCACTTGTTCAGAGAATTCCAAGGATCTGTCTGATTCAATCATTCTTTGATCGGTATGATTGTGGCTACGTCGTAAACTACAAAGTACCTTCTCTTTTTTATCAGCGGATAATGGCATAATACCCTCCTTATTTTTATCTTTTTACTTTTTGCGACTTTGGGGATTCGGCATTTTCGACAATCAACTATCATCTACGCTTTATTGCGCATAGTATATGGTTCAATTAGATTTGAAGCAGTCAAAATGCACAATATATAAAGAGCATATATTGACGGATATATTAAATATGTACATTTTTATCTATGCGACTTGCGATGTGTATGTCACAACTGTAGATTATGCGAATTGCAGAACGCAGATCTTTGTGCTTTAATATGGCTATCCTATTTGAAAACATGAATCAGGAGGTACATATTATGAACAATTTGAACAACGATGAACGCCAGATTATCGGAGTCAGCGGCGAGGATGCGAAAATCATTCAGATGGCGGAGGATGTGGAGATCGCTGCTGCTGCCAGAGCCCAGGAGAATTGCCCTGCGGGTCTGATCGCACCGCTTATGACCTTCGACACGGAGGCTGAACGGGAAATCATCGGGAAGAGAATAGATCTGCAGCGACGATATCAGATGCAGAACGAACTGCAGCTTCCACCCATTCTAGTGCCCCTGAGGCAATCAGCTCCCCATCAGCCACAAGTGGTCCCGGGGAACATTGTGCGTTACCATCGAGGGGCTCCTTCGGATATGGAACTGGCGCAGATCCTGCTGAACCGCGTGACCCTGCGCAGACAAGGGGAGCAAATCTATCAATTCAACGGACGTTACTATGAACGCCTTACGACTGATAAATTTCATACTTTGATCTACGACACGCTACGTGAAGAACTGAGCATTAACGGCAGTTCCAAGCAGATCCGCAGTGTGGCGGCAGCAATTATGGCAGAACCTTTCATCGAAGTGAAGGCGGATGACTTTGCTGCTGACATGATCTGTCTGCGTAATGGTGTATTGAACCTCCATGACTTCAAGCTGTATGCGCACAGTCCTCAGTACTTTCTCACGTGGATGATGGATGTAAACTACATGGGACAGCAGCCGTGCCCTACCTGTGACTTCTTCTTCGAGTATGCAGCAGGCGGGAATCCCGTGCTGATTCAGAGGAATTGGGAGGCCCTGGCCTACGCCATCATCCCTGACGATCGTGCTAAACGCTTTATTCTCCTTATGGGTTTGGGCGACACCGGCAAGAGTGTATGGGGCGATCTGGCAGCTTCGTTCTTTATGCCGGAGGCTGTCGGGAGCGTAGACATCTTCCGCCTGGGGGATCGATTCTCTCTGTCGATGCTTGTATATAAGCGGCTCAATATCTCCATGGACCTCACGGATGCGGCTCTGCATGAACAGGCCATGTCCATCATCAAGCAGATCACCGGACGGGATCTGGTGCAGGTAGAGGAAAAGTACAAGACCCCCTACGCAGCAAGAATTGGCTGTAAGCTGATCTTCGGTACGAACCACAGGCTTCGCACCAACTCCTATGATCTGGCATTCTGGAAGCGTGTGCTGTATCTGCCCTTCGAACACCCCGTTCCGCATCATCTGCAGAACCCCAACCTTCGGAACCTGCTGAGGCAGGAGCGCCCGGGAATCTTCTGGAAGGCCCTGGAGGCGTATAAGCGGCTGTTATCCACGGGATTTGTGTTCAGCGGTGACGACGTCTTCGACATCGCAAGGGCGCACCAGACTGGCGAGCAGACCGCTGACATGGAGGAGGATCTGAAACAGTTTATCAGTACGCACTGTGTAGAAAAGGCCGATGGCTTTGTCACGACGGACGAGCTGTATGAAAGTTATCAGGCCTTCTGCCGGGGAATCGGCCATGAGAGTATCGTGAACAAGCAGGCGTTCTCGATGCGCTTTAAGGCCCTCTGTCCGGGCTACGAGAATAAGAAGAAACGGGTAGACGGCGTTCCCCGCAACGGTTACTGCGGGCTGATGCTTATTTGACTATACCATCAAAATTGTTTGACAGCAAGTTTTTTGTTGCTGTGCCGTTGCAAGGAGGATTCTTATGAAGGAGGTTCCCATCTGGGAGAAGGCCAACCTGACGCTGGAGGAGGCTGCGGCGTACTCCGGTATTGGCACCGGGAAGCTGCGGGAGATCACCAACGAGGAAGGCTGCAACTTTGTGCTGTGGGTCGGCACCAAGCGGCTGATCAAAAAGCGGCTTTTTGACCAATTTATTGAGCGTTCCTATTCAATTTAGTACATTTCATCCGTAGCCAAAACCGCCTCGGTGTGATATGATAGTCATGTCACATCGAGGCTCCTTTCACCAGGAAGGAGTATATCCATGAAAAAGAAAGATAACAGAGGCCGCGTCCTCAAAACCGGAGAAAGCCGGAGAAAGGATTTGATTTACCAGTACCGCTATACCGACTCCTGCGGCAAACGGCATACAGTTTACGCGCCGACGCTGGAAGAGCTGCGGAAGAAAGAGGAAGAAATCAATCGAACCGAAATTGACGGCGCAAGCTATCACGATGGCGGAATCACCGTAGTGGAGCTTCTGGAGCGCTACATCAGTCTCAAGCAGGGTGTCAGTTATGGAGAGTAGCGGAGATTTACAAGTTGAGAAAGTTTGAAATACGAAAACTTTTCAATATATAAACGGTTATAAAGGGATATAAAGTATGGTAAAAATCTTATTTTTGTGCCACGGCAATATTTGTCGCAGCCCGATGGGGCAGTACATTTTGCAGGACATGGTGTCCAAAGCCGGAAGGGCGGCGGAATTTGAAATTGACTCGGCGGCGGTGAGCCGGGAGGAGATTGGAAACGGCGTGTATCCCCCGGCCCGGCGGGAGCTGGAAAAGCGGGGCGTGCCCTGCGGCGGACATCGGGCCCGGCAGGTCACCATGGAGGACTACCGGCATTTTGACCGCATCTATTACATGGACAAAAGCAACGCCCGCTTCCTTGCCCGGCTGCTGCCCCATGACCCGGACAAGATCCGCCCCTTGCTTTCCCGGGACGTGGCCGACCCGTGGTACACCGGGGACTTTGCCCGAACCTTCGAGGACATCACCGAGGGTTGTGAGAAAATTCTGGAGGAATTCAAGTGAACAGAGAATTATTGGAGGAAAAGCTGTCAGAGCTTCCGCTGTACATCTACGACTTTATTGACCCCGGCGAGCTGGAATTCTCCGACCGCATCCGCTGGATCTGCCAGAACGAATGCCCGAAATACGGCACCACCTGGGCCTGTCCTCCCGGCGTGGGCACCGTGGCGGAGTGTCAGAAAAAGTGCATGGTTTACCATAACTGCCTGCTGATCTCCTCCATTGCCGAGGTAAACGACATTGCGGATATCGAGGAGACCCTGGCCACCCGACCGGCCCACGAGGAGCTGACAGAGCAGGTGGGGGAGCTTTTGCGAGATCAGGGTGTGACGCCCTACATCCTGTCCACCCAGGCCTGCGCCATCTGCGAGCGCTGTGCGATTCTTGACAACCAGCCCTGCCGGTTCCCGGAGAAAATGCACCCCTGCGTGGAGAGTCACGGCATCAACGTGGTGCCAATTCTGGAAAAATTGGGGCTGGAATTTCAGTTCGGCTCTAATATCGTCACCTGGATTTCTCTGCTGCTATTTTAATAAAAGCGCCGGATGTCCGGCGCCATTTCTACTTTGGAATGGTTATGGTCAGCACGATCTGGCTGTCTGTCTCCCGGCGCTCTGATACCGCCGGGATGCCGGACAGCTGTATTTTTTGCAGGTTCTGGGTCAGATTGTTCAGGAACGCCCCCACGCTGGCGCTGCGCTTTTTCGCGGTGGTGGTGCTGAGCAGACTCTCGATATACCGTTCCGTCCGGGCAACGCTCATGCCCTGCCGGACAATTTCCTGAATGGCCGCCAGCGTGGATGCCTCGTCAGGAAGACGGAGCAATGCCCGGGCGTGGCGTTCCGTCAATCCCGCTTCCCGCAGGGCTTCCAGCACCGCCGGGCAGTGGCGCAGAAGCCGCAGCTTGTTGGCTACGCTGCTCTGGCTTTTGCCCAAAAGTCGGGCCGCCTGCTCCTGACTCATGCCGAAGCGGTCAAGCAGGCAACGGATGCCCTGGGCTTCCTCGATGAAGTCCAGATCCTGCCGCTGCAAATTCTCCACCAGCGCCGCCATGCCGGATTCCAGATCGTCCATGCGCATGAGAATGCAGGGAATATCCGTGACCCCCGCCAGCTGGGCAGCTCGCAGCCGCCGCTCCCCGGAGATCAGCTCATAGATGTTGTCCCGCCGACGGACGGACAGGGGCTGCAAAATACCGTGCTGCCGGATGGACTCTGCCAGCTCGTCCAGCGCCCCGGGAGCAAAGACCTTCCGGGGCTGGGCCGGATTGGGCCGGATGGACTGGGCCGGCAGGAAAACCACCCGTCCGGTTTCCATGTAGGTTTTCAGCTTCTGGCACTGCATTGAGCCGTCCTCCTTATAGATTGATGGCTCCATTTTATGCCGGCTGAAGCGGGAAATACAGCGAAAGGGAACCCAATTTCATGGAAACCTTGCGACATTTTTTGTGATTTCTCTGACTGATACGCAAACCCGATTGAAAGCTTTCAATCGGGTTTGCGTATCAACCTTTTCTTCTGTGTTGTTCTCGGCCTCCCGTATCACGAAACTGATTTACATAACATTTTCAGATAATATTCGACATATTTTATCGACAGCAGTTTTCCACATTCTCCACAGCTTTTTCCACAGCCCCCCGCCAGGAAAGCTGTGAAAACCAAGAGGCATCTCCCGGGGTGCAGAAAAAACTCCACAGCCTTGTACAGAACTGTGGAGCTTCCTTTGTTTACATAACGCAATATCAATCAAACAGCAGCCGGGCGGAAAATACCCGGGCGTGCTGCTCGTCGTTTACCCGGTGGGCATCCATGTACAGGCAGTTCTCCTCGGGGAAATCCCACCGCAGATCCAGGGTCTGACCCTCCCGGGCTTCGCTGAGGTAGCAGACTGTGAACTCCCGGATCTCGTGGCCCGCGTGATAGCCGCTGGGAATCAGGTCGGCAATCCAGTCCAGGTACCGACAGTTATTCATGTGCCCGTTGCGGTCAAGGTCGGTAAAGCAAACGCTACGCTCCCGGCTGCTGCGCAGCGCCTTGGCGGGAAGGCCCGTGGGGACGGTCAACTCATTGCCCCGCAGGGTGCCGGTGACGGAAATACCGCTCTTGCCGGGAAGAATCATGTTCCGGGTGTCTAAGTCCATCAGCACCCACAGGCTGATGGAGCGGAAGACCTCGTTTCCTTCTCCGTCATAGGCCACCATGGAGCGGGGGTAGGCCACTCTCGTTGTGGGCATGGGCCATGTCTCAATATGAATGGTCTCACCCAGCCGGGGAAGGCGGGTTACCTGTACCTTATGCCGGGTGACGGCCCAGAACATCCGCTTGCTCTTAAGCACGTCATAGCCCACGGTCAATTCCGTGCTGTGCATGCCTGCCACCTGCTGGGCGTAGAAAAGAATTCTGGAGGGCTGCAGCCGCCCATAGCAGTCCACATCCCGTTCGGTGACTTCAAAATCCGCTTGATAAATTGGTTCCATTGCAAAAGACCTCGCTTACAATAATACTGTAGGGGCGGCCATTGGCCGCCCGCTTAGTCATGTAGGTAAATGCGATGCGGGCGGCCAATGGCCGCCCCTACAGAGATTTAGGAGTTAACCGTAATTCGGCACGTCTTCGCTCAGGGTCAGCTCCAGCTTGTACTGCTGGCCATTGCGGTAGACAATGACCTCCACCACGTCACCTGCTTCGGAGTCATAGAGCGCTGTTTTCAGATCCTGCGTGGAGGTAACCCGGGTGTCCCCCAGATACAGCAGCATATCGCCTTCCTGAATGCCTTTTTTCGCGGCGTCGCTGCCCGGCTCCACCTCGGTGATATACAGGCCCGCGGGCATTCGATAGTAGTGCTGGTAGAAGGTGGACAGGGCTTCGCCGGTGAAGCCGATGGAGGGCCGCCCGGAGACATAGCCCTGGGCAACGATCTGATCCACGATTTCCTTGACCTGGGTGCTGGGAATGGCAAAGCCCAGACCTTCCACGCCGGCATCGTCGGTAAAGGTGCCAATCTTCATGGTGTTGATGCCGATGACCTGACCGTAGCAGTTGATGAGCGGCCCGCCGGAGTTGCCGGAATTCAGGGCGGCGTTGGTCTGAATCAGGGTCATGGTGCGGCCGTTCATGTCCACGTCCCGGTTGATGGCGGAGACGATGCCGTTGGTATAGGTACCCCGGAAGGCCGCGCCCAGAGGATCGCCGATGGCAACCACCGTATCGCCTACCCGCAGTGTGGAGGAATCTCCAAACTGGGCGGGGGTCAGATCGTTGCAGTCGATGCGCAGCACCGCCAGATCGGAAACGGTGTCGCAGCCAACCAGCCGGGCCGCAAAGCTGCGGTCGTCGGTGAGCTGCACGGAAATGATCTGTGCATTCTCCACCACATGGGCATTGGTTACGATATATCCGTCAGCCGTGAGCACCACCCCGGTGCCGGAGGAAGAACCGCGACTGCTCTGACAGGTGATGGACACCACGGAAGGGATGTTCAGGGTGTAGATATCCTGCAAAGCCATGCCGCCGCCCTCGGGAATATTGTCGATACCCTTGGGCGCCGCCTGAAGGTTCATGGTGGCATTGGGAAGAGAAGCTGCCATGGCGGCAGAGGCCTGCTCTGTGGGAAGGGTCTGCTCCGTGGGTTCCTCGGAAGGCTCCGTGGTGAAGGAGATGGCCAGCTCCTGATGCTCCTGCCTGTCGGTTTTCAGCTCCCGGAACAGGCGAATATTCAGCAGGCTCAGCATGGTGACGATGCCGCACAGGAAAATAATCAGTATCAGCAGCAGCGCCAGCAGCGCGCCCCGGCTCTTTGGCGGCTCCGTAGGCCCGGTTCCGTATACGCTGTCATCCCAGTCGGGATAGTAGTGATTTCGTTCGCTCATAGAGTACCTCGTGTTGTACGCTGTCATTGCGAGGAAGCCGCGCGACGTGGCAATCTCCTCTTTCGATAGCACGCGCCTATTATCGATGGGGATTGCCACGCCACTTAAGCACACTGGCTCGCAATGACATGGTGTTTCAATTAACCAGCGGCATGGTGAAGGTAAACTCCGTCTTGCCGTCCTTGGAAGAAACGGAGATGTTCTCCCCGTGGCAGCAGACGATGGTCTTGACGATATACAATCCCAGTCCCCAGCCGTCCCGGTTTTTGGACCGGGATTTGTCCAGCTTGTGGAACCGATCAAATACCAGCGGCAGCTCCTCCGGCGGGATGGTCTCGCCGTCGTTGCTCACGGATACATAGGCCTTGCTGCCGCCCTCCCGGATGGTCAGGCCCAGCGTGCCCCCCTCGGGGCAGAACTTAACCGCGTTGTCCAGCAGATTGTAGATGACCTGGGTGACGTAGTCCTGATTGGCCATGGTGTAAACCGGGTGCTCCGGGAAGTTTACGTCCACGTTCAGCTTCTTGTCGTTGATCTTCTTCTCGAAGGTGATGAGCACCTGCCCGGCGCATTCGGTCAGATCGAAGTGGATTTTTTTCTCCTCGGGAATCCCCTGCTCCTTTTGCAGCTGGGAGATATCCAGCATACTGCGCACCAGTCGGCTCAGGCGCTTGGTCTCGTCCGACACAATTTGCAGATAGTGCCGACGCTTTTCCTCGGGGATGGTGCCGTCCAGGATGCCGTCCACATAGCCGGAAATGGTAGTCATGGGGGTTTTCAGCTCATGGGAGACATTGGCCACAAACTCCTGCCGCTGATATTCGCTCTTTTGCAGGGAGGAGGCCATGTTGTTGAAGGCCAGGGCCAGCTCCTCCATTTCCTCGCTGCAATCCTCGTCGATTTTGACCCGGGCATCCAGCTCACCGTGACCGAAGGCGGTGGCAGCCTTGGCCAGCTCCTTCAGGGGCTTACTCTCCCGCCGGGCGAAGGCCATGACCCCCAGCACGGCGATGAGCACCACGAAGACGGAAACGGTGAGGAAAATATTGGAGATTTTATTGAGAATCTGCTTTGTCCCGGCGGTGGGGGTGGAGACGATGACGATGCCCAGCCTGTTATCCTCGCTGACGATGGGGGCGGATACCACATAGCGCTCCTCGTCGTAGAGGTTTCGGATGGTGCCGGTGGCGCTGTAGCCGCCGCTGTCGTAGACCTTTTGGAGGAATTCCTGATTGAGCTGCCAGCCGTCGTGATCACAGCCGTGGAGGCTGTCGGAGCACAGCAGAATGTTGCCGCGGTTGTCGCACACAACGATGTCCGCGTTGGTAATTCTCGACACCACGTCCAGATTCAGCATCAGATCCCGGCTGTCCAGATGGCCGTCCATGCCATAAGCGCTTGCCAGGTTGGCAACCACCTGCGAATCCTGGGTCAGTCTGGAGATGGTGGTATCCTCCAGGAAACTGTTGATCTGGATCTGGAAGGACGCGCCCAGAATGGTCAGCGCCAGCAGCAGGATGGTCGCCGCCATGGAAAAATTACGGCTGAAGGAGCTTTTCATCGGATGGGCACCTCTTTCTGTCCTACCACAAAATGTATGGTTATATTATAGCATACCCGTTTGTTATTTCAACAGGAGCAAAAAAAGTTTACAAATCCGAGCGGTCAAGCCTGCGAAAAAACCTCCCGCCTTCTCATTTCTGAGGGCAGGAGGATTTTATCCGCTTGAATCTATGCTTCTGCTGATGGGGCTGTCTCACGGAGATACGCCGCCTTTGATTTCAGCGCTCATGCTTCATCGTTCCGCTCTGCCTTCATCAGCGCCACAACTTCATCGGCGGAGTCAAGGAAGATTCTGGCAATGTTTGGGTCAAAGTCCGTGCCGATGCCCTTCTCAATAATGGAAAAGCATTCCTCCACAGGCATAGCGTCCCGATAGCAGCGCTTCTGGGAAACCGCATCGAACACATCGGCAATGGCCATGACGCGGGAATGAAGCGGGATTTCCTCTCCCTTCAGGCCCTCGGGATAGCCCCGGCCATTGAACTTTTCGTGGTGATACCGAGCTACCTCGTAGGCAATCTGCCGGAATTCGGCGTTGCTCAAATCCCGGAAGGAATGAAGAATAATGTCGCCGCCGGCAGCCGCATGCTGCTTCATAATCTCGAATTCCTCGTCCGTCAGCTTTCCCGGCTTTTGCAGGATGCTGTCCGGTGTTGAAATCTTTCCGATGTCGTGAAGGGGCGCGGCATTGCTGACGTTATCCATGTAATCTCTGTTCAGAATCGCCTGATAGCGCTTGTCCTGCCGCATCCTTTTCAGCATCAGCTTCACATAAGCCCGGGTTCTGCGGATATGTCCGCCGGTATTGCTGTCCCGACTCTCTACCATGACGGCAAAGCCGTCCAGCATCTCATTGTGCTGTATGTTCAGCTTCTGAATGGATGGATTCTCAAAATCCACATAGATACCCAAAAGCAGCAGGGTGGGCAGCAGCGCCGTCAGCAGAACCTCCGGGAAGTACATCTGAACACCGAGAATAACACCCACCAGCAAAATGATGGACAGAATTTCCATCTTCTTTTCCTTTGGCAAAAAATGGCGCTGCGCAAGCACAATACAAAGGATGGAGCCATAATACAGCACCACGGTCGCGTAGCACACATACACAGGAAAGCCCATGGAATACCAGGTATTCTCCCCCTGAATGAAGGTCAGCTTTCCGAAGCCGCCGATGATCATCAGCAGCGAGAGCAATCCCGGAAGGATCAGAAACAGGTTGCCGATTTTCTTTTTGCGGAAGCCCAGGAGCTGATCATAGAAATAGGCCGTTGTTGACAGAATAAACAGATCCATGCTCAGGAAAAACAACAGATGCGCGCCCCGATTCACGAACGCCGGCACCAGATCCATATGGTTGACTGTCCACGCGGTCAGGCCGTCAAAAAACACCGCCCACGGCGCAAGAATCATCAGAAGATCAAAATATCGGTTGCAGGGAATCTGCCCCCGCAGGGTTTCCCGGATGTAGGATATTTCGACATATGCAATGATCAGCAGGCACCCAAGCTGCAGCTTCACAAACTGCATGGGATGATTCCCCCCCTTATTTCCTTTTTTCGACAAAATCCGCTTTTTTACTATATTAACATGCCGTTTCGCTTTTTTCAACTGCCGCGGAAAACATTGTCAGGGGCGGATTGCCTTTCTTCCGGCATGCCGCTGCCAACAAAAAAACAAAGACGGCTGATAAGAAAGGAAACCGCATAATTCCCCAAAACCTACAAACACTACCACCGGGAATTAACCGCAAGGAGAGGAAATAATATGAAAGCAACAGGCATCGTCCGCCGGGTAGACGACTTAGGCAGAATCGTCATTCCCAAGGAGATAAGAAGAACCCTGAGAATCCGCGAGGGTGACCCGTCACTGACATCATTGACACAGTGGGAAAAATACTGTTTCTCTATGTTGGATTTAGCCAAACGGCAAGGGTGGTAGTTGTACATAGTGACAACGCTCGAGGCTGAAACCATGCGTATCCGAAAAGGCCGGAAGCCCCAATCCTCCAAGCGTCTGAATTGATCGAACACTCCCACCCCGGAACAAACTGCTGGGGTGGGAGTGCTCTTTTCATATGACAGGTATTTCCGTGCTATTTGCGTTTTACCACGGCATTTTTTCCTCGGAAAGCGATACCGATTTTGTCTGCTGTATGGTTATCTTGGAATAGAAAAGTGCAGCATGTTACAAAAATCTATTCCAAGGCGGCTGCCTTCTATGTTTTTTGCAGATCATTTTGAGGCAACCCCTCTTTGCACAATACCATTTTCAGCCGGGCCTGGACTACCCAGCGGGTTTCGTGGCCCATGCCGGAGCAGGTGGACAGGGTCAAGATCCGATCCCGGATGCCCGGGGTGATCTCTGTCTGGATGACGGATTGTTCCGCCGCGTCCTGCAGGAATTTCTCTCGGGTCTCCCGCTGGCGGAAGCTCTGACCGTAGGCGGCGGAATCCAACGCGGCCCGATAGGCAGAGAAAATATCGAAGCGGAACACGCCGCTGTCCACCAGCAGGTAGCTATGGGGGATGCGCTTTCCAATAGCTTTGCTGGCTGTAGCTGCGCAGGGAAGCGAACATGGCGCCGGAGCGGATTTTGCTGCATTCCGATGCCTGCGAAAAAAATAGTTTTCAGAAATCACGCTTCTGCGTTGGATTTGGTCAAATTGTGGGGGATGTCAGCCGCGCATTCAGAACCACTGCCCAGCTTAGATGATGGCCTCGGTGCTTCCTGGCACCTTCCGTCTTTTCTTTTCCCGTTTTTCATGCTATACTGTTGGAAAACGCAGAAAAGGCGGGATTTCTTTGAAGCTGGATTTGACACAGATAAAGTCGCTGTTTTCCAATTCGGACTACGCCCGGGGTATGGAGTACTTCCGGCAGGGGCGGGTGCTGGACATGACAGCCGGGGAAGGAGAGAAGCCGCTGGTACAGTGCTGCGTCCGGGGCAGTGCGGTTTACTCCGTTCGCTTTCAGGAACTGGATTACGGATACTTTCGCATCGGCTGCAGCTGCCCCCGGTTTGACGACATGGGCAAATGCAAGCACATTGCCGCCGCCATGATCGCCTATGTGAAAGAACCGCCCCGGCCCGCGGCGGCACGCAGTGACCGCTACGCTCAGGCCCTGCTGCAAAGCTACCTGCAAAAAAGCCGGGAGCAGCAGCCAACCCTGCCGGATGTCCCCGCCCGTCTGGTGCCCCAGCTTCACACCGCCTACCGCGGCTACCCCATGTTCACCTTCCGGGTGGGACGGGAGAAGCTGTATGTGGTAAAAAATATCCAAGACTTTCTGAGCAACGTAAATCAGCGCCGGACGGAAAGCTATGGCAAAAATCTAATGCTGGATCACAGCATAGAGCAGTTCGATGATCGCTCTCAGGCCATGATCGATCTGCTGATGAACGAATTCAGCCAGTTCCGTTCCATGAGCGGCTCCCTCTATTCCCGGTATGAATCCAGCGATGAAAAAAACCGAATCACCCTCACCGGCGATTCCTTTGACCGGTGGTTTGACCTATTGGAGGGGGAACCGCTGGAAGCCGAATGGGGCAACAACCTCAGACTCCTCCGGGAAGACCCCCAGGTAGGCATCCGCGTGGAAAAGCAGGGGGACAGTGTTCTGCTGGAAATCAAAACGGCCTGTGATTACCGTTTCTTCGGCAGCCGAAAGAACCTGTACGCCCTGAGTGAAAATACCCTCCAGCGGTGCACCGCCGCCTTCCGGGACAAGGTGTACCCTCTGCTGGAGCAGGGGCAGGAGTCTATGCGCCTTGCCCTGAAAGACCTGCCCACCTTCTGCGGCTGCGTGCTGCCGGAAGTCGGGGAACTGGTGGAAATTGAAGACGAGGAGGGCCTTTTGCAGGAATACCTGCCGGAGGAATGCGCCACCAGCTTCTATTTTGACATGGAGGGGGATACGCTGCGCTTGAAAATCGTCTTCCGCTATGGGGAGCGCACCTTCACCCCCGCAGACAGGCAGAACGACGGTGTCCGCCGGGACGTGAAGGCGGAAAGCGCCGCCATCGCGCTGGCTCAGCGATATTTCCAGCGGCAGGGCGGCAGCTTCACCCTCACCGGGGAGGAGGCAGCCTATGACTTTCTGACCGGCGGTTTAGACAGCTTCCGGCAATATGGCGAGGTCTACCTCAGTGACCGGCTGCAAAGCAGACGTATTCAGCCCACCGCCGCCAGCGTGGGGCTGTCCGTTTCCGATGGACTGCTGACCCTGACGCTGGACACCGGCGGCTTCCCGAAGGAGGAGCTGTCCGCCCTGTATCAGAGCCTGCTGCTGCGCCGGAAATACCACCGCCTCACCGACGGACGGTATCTGGAGCTGAATGGCTCCGGCTATGAGAAAATGGCGGAAATGGCCCAGATGCTCCAGCTTTCCAAGCGGGAGCTTGCCAAGGGCACCGTCACACTGCCCACCTACCGGGGGCTGTATCTGGACGGGATGTTCAGCGGCAGCGAGGGTGTTCAGGTCAGCCGGGACAGCCGCTTCCGGGAGATGATCCGCAACTTCAAGGCCCTGTCGGAGAGCGACTACGCCCTGCCGGAGGGCATGGAAACGGTACTCCGGCCCTATCAGAAAACCGGCTTTCAATGGCTGAAAACGCTGGAGAGCTACGGCTTTGGCGGCATTCTGGCGGACGAAATGGGCCTTGGCAAGACGTTGCAGGTCATCGCGTTTCTGGCAACGGTTCCCAGGAAAACCACGGGGAAATCCTCTCTGGTGGTCTGCCCCGCCTCCCTGATCTACAACTGGGGCGAGGAGCTGACAAAATTCGCCCCCCAGCTGTCCTACCGTCTGATCCTTGGCACCGCCGCCGAGCGGAAAGCCCTGCGCTCCGGCGCGGATGCGGATGTGTGGGTCACGTCCTATGAGCTGCTGCGGCAGGACATCGGGGACTACGCCCAACAGGAATTTTACTGCTGCGTGCTGGACGAGGCCCAGCACATCAAAAACGCCGCCACCCTGACCTCCAAGGCGGTGAAGCAGATAAACAGCCGCCAGCGGTTCGTGCTGACGGGCACTCCCGTGGAAAACCGGCTCAGCGAGCTGTGGAATCTGTTTGACTTCCTCATGAGCGGCTACCTCTACACCCACACCGCCTTCCGTGAGAAGCTGGAAAAGCCCATCGTTAAGAGTAAGAACCCGGAGGCCTCCGCCCAGCTGCGGCGGCTGGTGCAGCCCTTCCTGCTCCGGCGGCAAAAGGCCGAGGTTCTGAAGGAGCTGCCGCCGAAGGAGGAATACGTCCGCCGGATTTCCCTGTCGGAGGAGGAGCGGAAAACCTACTGCGCCTGCGTGCAGGCCACGGTGGAAAAACTGGACGGGGAGCAGGGGAAATTGCAGATTTTGGCGGCGCTGACCCGGCTGCGGCAGATCTGCTGTGACCCCAACCTGTGCTTTGAGAACTACGAGGGGGCCACCAGCAAGCTGGATGCCTGCATGGAGCTGTGTCAGGCCATGGTGGAAAACGGCCACCAGATATTGCTGTTCTCCCAGTTTACCTCCA
This sequence comes from Clostridiales bacterium, assembly GCA_022786995.1. Classification (GTDB taxonomy): domain Bacteria; phylum Bacillota; class Clostridia; order Oscillospirales; family Oscillospiraceae; genus Faecousia. Next base: position 672 of record JALFUW010000060.1, on the reverse strand, counting down.
TGCTGGACAGAATCCGCGCCCGGCTGGACGAAGCGCACATTTCCAGCTTCACCCTGCAAGGCTCCACCCCAAAAGAAAAGCGGGCCAAGCTGGTGAAGGCCTTCAACAATGGGGAAGCCTCGGTGTTCCTCATCTCCCTGAGGGCCGGCGGCACCGGGCTGAACCTGACAGCGGCGGACATCGTCATCCACTTTGACCCCTGGTGGAATCAGGCGGCCCAGGATCAGGCCACCGACCGGGCCCACCGCATCGGCCAGCAGGCCCATGTGCAGGTGTACAAGCTCATCGCCAAGGACACCATCGAGGAGAAAATTCTGGAATTGCAGGAGAAAAAAGCCGCCCTCATGGACACCATCTCCGGCGCCGAAGACGGCGGCATCCTGAATATGTCCAAAGAAGACCTCCTGTCCCTCCTCACCGAAATCGCCTGAAGCGCTTTCCAGAGCGCTGAAAAAAGAGCCCCGGTTCACGCTGAACCGGGGCACATTCGAAGGCGAATTTGGAGTTGGCAAGCGAAGCTATTGGTTCAATTGAAAGCGTCCAAGTACATAGCCCAGAGCGGTGAAGATCTCATCCATAAGCTGAAAAGCAATCCCAGCTTCATCTTCACGCTGATTCAAAAATTCAATCAGAAGGGCTTGCCGCCGATTACGCCGAACTATGACATTATCA
>JALFUW010000024.1 GCA_022786995.1 Clostridiales bacterium | reverse complement strand
ATGCGTTCCGGGACGCCATTGGTGATGCCGTGGATGCATTCTTGGGCAATGCACCTGTAGCAGACATATATTGATCTTGTATCGCCGGGCTACCACAAATGGTAGCCCGGTTCCTTATGGGCCTAGAATTGACGCTTACGTGATTTGCACCGCTATAAACAAAGAAAAGTCTTTTCGTGTTTTACTGGATGTGATAGAATAGGGGCAAAGGAAGTGATACCATGATCCAAAACTTTGAGGATTTCTGCCGGGACCTGAATCGCTGCGGCTTTTCCATGGGCGGCGGCAATGCCAAGGGCATCTTTGCGCTGATCGACTACGATTGGCTGAATCAGGACACGCTGGATACCCCGGTGAAGTGGCACTGCGGTGACCCGGAAGTCGACCCCTGGGAATGGCGAATGCGGGTGTTGGAAGAACGGACGGACATCTCGTATTCCAAGGTGTTCTTCAAAACCAGCGGATTTATCACCAAGGAATGGTATCCCTATTTCTACGCCGTCCGCAGAAGCGGCGAGACTTTTGAGGAAGCTTACGAGCGGGGAGGTATCAGCCACACAGCAAAGCGGATCTATGACATCGTGCGTGACGGCTATGTGGCGCTCCATGAGATCAAGGCGCTGGGCGGGTTCGGCAAAGAGGATAAGTCGAGCTTTGACCGGGCGATGGTGGAGTTGCAAATGGGTATGTTCATCACCATGACCGGCCGCCAGCAGAAGAAAAACAAGTATGGCATAGAATACGGCTGGAACAGCACCGTGTTCACCACCGTAGAGACTTTCTGGGCAGAGCGTGATTTCGAGATCCCGGAACTGGACGCCGAGGAAAGCTATGAGAAGATCAGAGGGCAGATCCTGCTGCTGAACCCCACGGCGGAAGAAAAGACCATTCGTAAATTTATATTGGGTTGATATTTACAGACAGGGGGATTTCCTATGAATACAGAAACTTTTGAATTTGCGGGATATAGCGGAACCAACTTGCCCGCCTATTTCTGGCTGCCGGAGGGCGAAGTGAAGGCGGTCCTGCAGATTACCCACGGCATGACCGAGCATATGGGACGGTACAAATCGTTTGCCGAGTTTTTGTGTCCCATGGGAATTGCTGTGGCGGGCTTTGACCTGCGGGGTCATGGCCAGAATCCCGGCGATCCGGAGGTGGCATCCTTTGGTGAAGGTGGCTGGGCGGCATCCATTGAAGATATGCGGCTGTTTTATGAGCTGCTGCAAGAGCACTTTCCGGAAGTACCCCACTATATGCTGGGCTTCTCTCTGGGGTCGTTCCTGCTGCGGGAGTATCTGACAAAGTATCCCGATGAGGGTGAGATTGCAGGTGCGATTATTATGGGAACCGGCCATCAGCCGGGATGGTTGCTGTCTATTATGATGGGTATCGTGAATGGGCAAATCAAAAAGGCCGGGTTTGACAAGACTACCGACTTGGTGCGCCAGCTTTCTTTCGGAACTTACAATCAGAAATACAAGCCCAACCGTACTACCGCTGACTGGCTCTGCGCAGATGAAACGGAATTGGACAAGTATCTGGCAGATCCGTTAGCGCGCAAGGATATTTCCGCTGGCTTGTTCTGGGAACTGCTTGGTTCCATGAAGCGAACCGGAAGTGCATACGAATATGATGGCTGGGACACCAGCATACCGATTCTGCTAATTTCCGGTCAGGACGATCCGGTGGGCGATGGCGGAAAAGGTGTGCAGGAGATTTCCCGGCGCATGAAGAAAAGCGGAATGGAAAATGTGACGATTAAGCTGTTCCCAGGCGCAAGACATGACTTGCTCCACGAAGAAAAGAACGGTGCGGATGCGGCTCGGAAATATATTGCAGAATGGATCAACCAATCATCGACTGACCTTATGAGGTGAAATCATGTGCAGTGCGACACAATTTATGGTTCATCATATTCCGGCCATTCTGTACGGTGACAGCAGTGATAACCTGTTTCTGTATATCCATGGAAAAATGGGCCGTAAGGAGGAAGCGGTACGTTTTGCTGAGATTGTCTGCCCCGAGGGGCATCAGGTGCTGAGCATGGATTTGCCCGGACATGGGGAGCGGGCTGGCGAAATGGAGCGGTTTGTCCCGTGGGAGGTAGTGCCGGAATTGCAGGCAATTTACGGGTTTGCTGGGCAGCGCTGGGAGACAATCAACCTCTATGCAAATAGCATCGGCGCGTATTTCAGCCTTTTGGCGTTTCGGGAGGTCAAACTGGAAAAGAGTCTCTTTATCTCACCGGTTCTGGACATGGAAAAGCTGATCTGCGACATGATGGGTTGGGCAGGGGTGACTCAGGAGCAGCTCAAGGAAGCGGGGGAGATTCATACTGCCTTTGGGGAGACCCTGAGCTGGAGCTACCTGACTTATGCGGCGGAACACCGGATCACGGAATGGGACAGTCCCACGGCGATTCTCTACGCTGGGCATGATTACCTGACCGCACGGGAAACAGTGGACGATTTTGCCAAGCGGTTTGGCTGCACGGTCATGGTCATGGAGAATGGGGAACACTGGTTCCATTCGGAGGAGCAGTTGGCTGTGTTGGACGCATGGCTGCGGAAAGAAATCTAGGGAGTGAGCTTTTATGGCCTTTGATTTTAAGAAAGAGTACAAAGAATTTTACTTACCCAAGAACAAACCCCAGATCGTGACGGTGCCGCCTATGAATTACATCGCCGTCCGGGGCCAGGGAGATCCCAACGAGGAGGGCGGTGCTTACAAGGTAGCCGTCAGTGTGCTGTACGCCGTGGCCTACACCATCAAAATGAGCAAGATGGGAGATCACTGTATGGAAGGCTACTACGATTTCGTGGTGCCGCCGCTGGAGGGCTTCTGGTGGCAGGATGGGGTGGAGGGCTTCGATTATAAGGACAAATCCACCTTCCACTGGATCAGCGTCATCAGAATGCCGGATTTTGTGACGAAAGCCGAGTTTGGCTGGGCTGTGGCGGAAGCTACCCGGAAGAAAAAGCTGGATTGCAGCTCCGCCGAATTCTTGACCATTGATGAGGGTGAGTGTGTCCAGATTATGCACCTGGGCGCATTCGACGACGAGCCTGCCACGGTGGCACTCATGGACGAATACATAGCGGCAAATGGCTACGAAAACGACTTCTCGGATACCCGCCTGCACCATGAGATTTATCTCACCGATGCCAGAAAGGTTGCAAAGGATAAGTGGAAAACGGTGATTCGGCATCCCGTGAGGAGAAACATATGAACGCGGATGAATTGATAATCGATTGGAAAGCGGAAGAACGCATTGCCCACATCCTTGGCTGGGATTTTTCCCACATTCGTGACAGGTACACCGAGGAAGAAAACCTGCCCTGGGATTACCGGGAAACCATACTGCAGTACCTCAAGCCGGAGATGCGGCTGCTGGATATTGATACCGGTGGCGGAGAGTTCCTGCTTTCTTTGAACCATCCCCATAAGAACACCGCGGCCACCGAGGGCTATCCGCCGAATGTGGAGCTATGCAGAAGGACGCTGCTGCCGCTGGGCATTGATTTCCGGCCGGGGGACGGCACAGAAAAAATGCCCTTCGACGATGACAGCTTCGATATGGTCATCAACCGCCATGGAGATTTTATTGCGTCAGACATTTATCGGTTGCTGAAACCCGGCGGAATCTTCATCACCCAGCAGGTGGGCGCGGAGAATGACAGAGAACTGGTGGAGCTGTTGTGCGGCGAAACAGAGCTGCCGTTCCCGGAGCAGTATCTGGACATTACATCCCGGAAGTTTCAGGACGCAGGTTTTGAAATCCTGGAAGCAAAGGAGTGTTTTCGACCTATCAGGTTCTATGATGTAGGCGCATTGGTATGGTTTGCCCGGATCATCGAATGGGAATTCCCGGGATTTTCGGTGGATACCTGCCGGGACAGGCTGCTGAACGCTCAGCGGATTTTGGAGCAGAACGGCTGTGTTGAGGGGAGAATCCACAGATTCCTGCTGGCGGCAAGAATCAAAAATGAACCGCTGTAAACAAAGAAAAGGCAGTGAAGGGGGCGCGGCAATGGACAACGTTATTCTATTTTTCTTCGGGGAGCATATGGAAGCACTGCCGATCTATGAGCGGTTGGAGGAAGCAATTATGACCCGGATTCCTGACGTGAAAATCAAGGTTGCCAAGACCCAGATCACGTTTGCCAACAAGCGAGGCTTTGCCTTTGTGTCCTTCAATCCCTGCCGGAAAGCGAAAGACCGCCCGGCGGTCTGGATGACGGTCACCTTCGGGCTGGGCTACCGCAAGGAATCTCCGAGGATTGATGTGGCAACAGAACCCTACCCAGGCAGATGGACGCATCATGTGATGGTAGGAACGCCCGATGAAATCGACGAAGAACTGCTGGGCTGGATTCAGGAAGCGGCG
>JALFUW010000022.1 GCA_022786995.1 Clostridiales bacterium | reverse complement strand
ATGCGTTCCGGGACGCCATTGGTGATGCCGTGGATGCATTCTTGGGCAATGCACCTGTAGCAGACATATATTGATCTTGTATCGCCGGGCTACCACAAATGGTAGCCCGGTTCCTTATGGGCCTAGAATTGACGCTTACGTTCTGTTTTATGTGGTAATTATCTTGTTGCCTTTTCACCATTCTTTCCTTCCGTCTGTCCCGCTTCACGCTGAGCCAGCCACTCCCGGAACTCCCGCTGACCTTCTTCGCTTTCGTAGTAGGCGATGATGTCAGGCAGGATGCACCGGGCGATGTGCTCGATTTCGTGCTGCGGAATACCGGAATTGTTGATGAGCTTCTTCTTGCGGCCCAAGCTGGTTATTCCCTCCGGTTCGATATGAAATTTTTAAGCTGCAGTTTTGGTTTTGCGGACGATCTTTGCTGGCGGCATGGCTCCCTTCTTAAGAAACGGAAAATGCAGGCGCTTGTCAAGCCGGTGGCTTGATGGGCGTCTGCATTTTGCTTTCCTGTATTATATCACATTGAGAGTGGGTGTCAATAGCTTGGGAAGGGGTTGCGATATAGAAGAATAGCGGTAGAAAAGTGCTTGTGCCACAATAGGTTTTCATTACGATTTCATTGCGGTAAGGGGAATCGTATAGCCACTGGAAAAACCAGCTTCTATTCTTCTACGCAAGAATTGGAGGTGGACAGAACCAGCAGTCGGGTATCGAAATTTTAGAGAAAAAAGCCGTTGTGCTACAATCACTTTTTGCTCCAATCCTATTGGGAGAAGGATATTGTATTCCCCCTTCGGAAAACGACCAGCTGATGTCGACTGGTGAGCCTTCTCCGCATATAGAATCCGATTTTCAGCTTTCCAATATACCTATACCACCCCGCCCAAAATGGCGAGAAAAAGTCATTGCGGCGCAACGACTTTTTGCGGTCTAAATGCGAGAGTAAGGGCGTCGGAAAATAGATGGCAAACCACTTGTTTACGATGTTATGCCTTCACATCTCGCTTTGTCAGCATAACATTGGCAATCAGAAGAAACACGGTCAAAAAAACAGCACAGCTCAGGAAAAAGCCCCAGATTCCGCCTGCCATCACATCCTCGGTGCGATTGGAGTTCATGCCCATGATCATGAGAGAATAGGGCCAGTACAGTCCTAAATCCTCACTGACAGCCAGCAGACCCGCCACGCTCCCTCCCAGGGCAATCAGCACCGGCAGGGCAAAATTGCGAATCACCATTGACAACAGAAGCTGCAACGCAATGATAGCAAGTCCACCGATGACGCCTCGCAGCAGCCAGAGGACAATCTCCGGCGGTGGGAATCCGGGAAGTGTTGCCCCGCATTTTCCACCGAAGACAAACAGCACCAGCAGCCAAGCTTGCGTCAGCACTGCCATTTTTGTTACTACACAGAATTTGGCAAAGTACAGGCAGAAGGGGCGAACCGGGGCGGTCATAATCAGGTTCCAGTTGTGCCCCCGGTGCTCCAGCCGCCACAGGTAGGCGGCATAGACACCAGTCAGCGGTGCGAAAAAGAAAATGGCATAAAACAGGGTGTATTGCGTCCAAAGGTCATACCAGCCGTGGGTGAGGATTTCCAGATTCATGTTGTAATTGAAGGTGCCGTACACCGCCGAAATGGCAGGGACAGCCAGAAACAGCAGCCAAATGGGACTGCGGCGGAGCTTGCGGTTCTCCGCCCGGATACAGCGCAGCAGCATGGTCATACCTCCTTGTGTTTCAGCGCTTTCCACGCCAGCACCGCAAACAGAACCCCAAACGCGGCGGTGAGGCTCAGCAGCCAGATGGGATAGGGCGTGGGATAATAGCGGACGATCCGGGTTTCCCGGTTCCAGTCCATGCGGATGGTGCTCAAGGGAATGTAGTAGCCCCAGGGCAAAAAGTAGCTGACCAGGCTCGGCATGAAAGCGGCAAACAGCCCGGACAGGCTGCCCACCATCCCTGCTGCCAGGGTAGGCACCTGATTGTCAAAGCGAATGCTGAGCAACAACCAGAGGAAAAACAGCATGGTATTCACGGTAAGGGTGCTGACTGCCAGCCAGAGAAGCTGCCCCCAGTCAAGCAGTTCGGTAAACCCAAAATGCTTTCCCAAAGTCAGAATGCCCGCGCTCTCAATGACGCAAACTAACACAATTTGCATCAGGTAAACTACCGTCTTGCCGAGATACAGCGCCCTCCGGCTTTGCAGGGTCAGCAGCATCCGGCAGCTATTTCCCTTACTTTCCAAATCCCACAGGCGGCTGGCAAGCACCGCCGTGCCCAGGGGCATGACCACCGTATTCATCACCGGCACGGCGTAAAATAGCCCCCAATAGCCCTGTTCCAGCCGCCCCTCCCCGGTGCCGCCGGTCTGGGTCGCCCACAGCAGGACGAACAGGGAAATGCACACCGCTACCAGCGTGTTGTGCCTGCGCCGGGACTTTTTCAGTTCCGCATAGAGGGTTCTCATTTGGATTCCTCCCCCGTCAGGCTCAGGAAGATTTCTTCCAGCGATTTGGTGTGACGGTTCAGTTCCACCACCCCCACCTTAACAGACAATCGCCGCACCAGTTCTGCCAGCAAATCCTCCCGCATAGCGGGAAGACGGAAAGCCCCCGCTTCCAGGTCGGGCTTGGCAAGATTTCCAAGGATGGGCAATGCCTTTTCCGGGTGCAGCACCCGCAGGGAAATGTCCCCCTGACTGTGCTGCCGCAGGGCGGTGAGCTTCCCTTGAAACAGGAGCTGCCCGTGGTTGATGATGCCCACCCAGTCCACCATCTGCTCCATCTCGCTGAGGAGATGGCTGGAAATCAGCACGGTTGCGCCGCATCGATTGGGCATATCCCGGATGAGGCTGCGCATCTGCTGGATGCCGGAGGGGTCAAGGCCGTTGGTTGGCTCGTCCAGAATCAGCAGCTTGGGATTTCCCAGCAGGGCCTGAGCGATGCCCAGCCGCTGGCGCATACCGAGGGAATACTGCTTCACCTGCCGCTTTCGGCTGCCGGTCAGCTCCACGATTTCCAGCACCCGGTCAATGTCCTTCTTCGGCACATTTTTCAGCTCCGCCACGATTTGCAGGTTTTCTTCCCCGGTGAGGTGACCGTAGCAGGAGGGCGATTCAATGAGGGAGCCGATCTGCCGCAGCAGCTCCAGCCGGTTCCGTTCTTTCATCTTCTTTCCCAGAAGATGAATTTCGCCGCCACTGGGCTTCACCAGTCCCAGCAGCATTTTCATAGTGGTGGATTTCCCCGCGCCGTTGGGGCCGATGAAGCCGAAGACGCTGCCCTCCGGCACGGACAGGGATACCTGATTCACCACCGGGTTTGCACCGTATTTCTTGGTTAGGTTTTTGGTTTCGACAATTTGCATTGCTCTGCTCCTTTCCTTGTACTGGAAACAGCATACACCCCCGAGCTTATGACAGTCTGTTTTCTCCCTTAAGTTTGCCTTAATTTTCGGGTGAAATCTGGAAAAACCACCCCTTGTCCGATATAATGGACGAAAAGGAAGGTGACACCATGCAGACCATACAGGACGCGAAAATCCTCATTGTGGACGACAGCCGGGAACTTCTAAACCTATTAAAGGAAGAACTGAACAGCGCCGGATATCATCGCTTGAAATGCGCCGACTGTGTCAAAACTGCCCGGCAGGCAATCGGGGAAGATATGCCGGAGCTGGTGATTCTGGACATCAACCTGCCGGACGGGGATGGTTTTTCCCTGTTCCGGGAGATTCGCGCCCATTCCGATGTGCCCATTCTGTTTTTGTCTGCCCGGGACGCGGACAGCGATCGGCTGTTCGGTCTGGGGCTGGGAGCGGACGATTACATGACCAAACCCTTCCTGATGCAGGAGCTTCTGCTGCGGGTTTCCGGGATTCTGAGAAGGGTTTACCGGGGGCAAATACAGCGGGAGACTGTTCTCCATTTAGGAGAGAGCACCGTGGATTTTGGGGATGCCACCGTCACCACCCCGGCTGGCACTGTTTCCCTGACGGCAACAGAGCGCACCATTCTGCAAAAGCTGCTGGACAACCGGGGGCGCATTGTCACCTATGATGCCCTGTGCGAAGCGGTCTGGGGCGGCGATTACTATGGCTACGAGAACAGTCTGAATGTCCACATCCGGCACCTGCGGGAAAAGGTGGAGGAGCAGCCCTCCCAACCCAGGTGGATTCTCACCGCCCGGGGGCTGGGCTATCGGCTTGCCAAGGAGGAATCCCAATGAGAACCATCTCCCGATTGATCCGCCGGTATATTCTTGCGGCATTCGCCATTGTTCTGCTGGTGCTGATGGTCAATGGTATCTTGCTTGCCGGCATTGTGATTCGCTATGGATCAAAGAGTATTCAGGAGGGCTTCTTCCCCGTGGGGAAATTCGCGGAGTCTTTTACCCGGACGGAAGATGGCTATGCCCCGTCTGCGGATTACGATTGGAAGCCCCATTTTGCATGGGCAATGCTGCTCAGTGACAGTGGAGAAATCCTGTGGTCGGAGGATTTGCCGGAGGAGCTGAACCACCCCTATACCGTCCCCGAGGTTGCCGCCTTTTCCCGGTGGTATCTGAAAGACTACCCGGTGATGGTCTACCGCAACAACTTTGGGCTTCTGGTGGCGGGCAAACCCAAGGGCAGCATGACCCGGTTTGATTTTTACATGGACAACGATATTCTGTACGCCCTGCTGTCCACCTTTGGGCCGCTGCTCCTGCTGGATTTGGGGCTGGTGCTGGCAATTTGCCTGCTTTTGGGCTGGCGGGGGGCCAGACCTCTGCGGGAGCTGGCGGAGGGCATTGGACGGCTTGCCCAAGGAAAAGAGGTCCATCTGAAGGAATCCGGCCCGACGGCGGAGCTGGCGGAAAAGCTGAACCAGACCAGCCGCCATTTGCAAAAGCAGAATGAACTGATTGCCCGCCGGGACATGACCCGGGCCAACTGGATTGCCGGGGTCTCCCACGACATCCGAACCCCGCTGGCACTGATCATGGGCAACGCGGAGCAGCTTGCCTCGCAGTTTCCACAAAGTTCCGAGCCGCGAAAAAAGGCGGATGCCATCTGCACCCAGAGCAAAAAAATAAAGGCCCTCATTGAGGACCTAAATCTGACCTTCAAGCTGCAATACAACGCCCAGCCCCTGCGGCGAACCCCCATCCAGATGGGCGCGTGGCTTCGCCGATGCACTGCGGATTTCTGCGATTCGTTGGAAGAAGCCTACAGCGTTGACCTGCTGATCCGGGAACCGGCAGGACAGGCAACGCTGGAAGCAGACGAAGAATTGTTGACAAGAGCCATAGACAACCTCTTGAACAACAGCGTCCGGCACAATCCCTCCGGCTGTGACATTACGGTACTGGCAGGAATCACGGACGAACAATTCATGTTGGAAGTCCGGGACAATGGCGCTGGCTACCCCGAAGCGGTTCTGCGGAATCTCTCCGATACCCGCTCCGACCCCAACGCGCCCCACATTCTGGGGCTGCATCTGGTGGGGCAGATTGTCGCTGCTCATGGTGGCCAGGCATCCTTCCGCAATGACAGCGGTGCGGTTGCCGTACTGCATCTTCCAATTGTTCCATAATGCTTCTGCCGCAGGAGGGTTCCTGCGGCAGATTGCTTATAATTCATTGATGGTTTCGGTAATCGCCATACGGTTGATTCGTTTGACTGGCGTATGAACGGCAATGCAGACGGAGATCACGGTGATACCGATGCAGATGATGAGACACACCCAGGGGATCGGGGGTTCGATGCCGAAATAGTGTGTGATCATCAGGGTATACAGGAACCGATACAGGGGAAGTCCGGCAGCGCACCCCACAATCAGACCAATGACCCCATAGGTTGCGGCTTCAGCGGTAATCATGCGCGTAATCTGCCCATCGTCCATGCCCACTGCACGCATATTTCGGAAGCGAGAGGAAAACAAGCCTGTTGTCAAAAGAAGGGCAGTGTTCTTAAGCGATTCTTGAGAATCGCGCAGCCGCAACCCAAAGGGCTGCGTTCACCTGGGTTTGGGGCAGCGCCTCAACAAGCAGAAAAACCATTCGTTCCACGAAAGCGGAATGGTTGGTTTTTCGCATTTGTATATACAGATGCATTGCTTGCTACTAGTAAAATGTTGTATTATTGTAATGTATGCAGTAAAAAATGCGTAAAGGAGGAGATTAAAATATGACCTTAGAAGAATACGTCATTAAGCGGAAACGTGAAGATGGAATCAATGAATTTGATTTAGAAAAGAGAATGGAAAATACCCGAATATGCGTCAACTACATCTTTGAATACTTTAATAATTACCTCGATACACATCCTGCTGATGAAAAAACCGCTCTTCATGAGCAGAAAGTTGACAAGTATCGAAAAATACTTAGTCAATACAGTCCAGAGGTGCAAGACTGGCTCATTTCTCTGTATTCTTCCTATGGAAAGTACATACATAAGCATTTGATGAATCTTCTCACCGACGATTACTTTTTGCTCTACGACAGTGAAGCAGAATTCCGTGCCTTATCATATGAAGTCTATCCCAAAGCTGTCAAGAAACTCCAATTTTTAGAGGGTCAATCTGAGATGGTATTCCGCTTTATAAAGGATGCACATAGGATCCGGAATTCGTTTCATACATATGATGATTTTTATATTTCAGATGAGATAAACGAATGGATATATGAGACATACAACAGGCATGGAGTAAACATTTATAAGTTCTGTGAGGAATGGGTGCATTACTTTTTTAGCTATCCAGATCTGTGGCCCAAAGGGCACAAGAAAAAGGTAAGCGTAAAATCTCCCCGCGGCTTGAATCGCGGGTCAGGGCATGAGACAATATCCCAAAACGCAAATATCTCCCATGCAGTCTAAGGGAGATATTTGTCACATTGGGAGATGGTCAAAAATGGAGCAAAGTCTGCAAG
>JALFUW010000010.1 GCA_022786995.1 Clostridiales bacterium | reverse complement strand
TGGACATCCATCCCAATATAGGTTATACTTGTCATGGTGACTCCTCCTTGTATGTGGTAATTCCAGTTACTTTTGCGTTGCACCTTAAGTATGACAGGTAAACCCACGTTTTACAAGTGAGGAGTCATTTCATATTGTCTAGTTAATGTTAAATGCCTGACTTAATTAGCCCTCAAATTCACTCTCAATGGACTGCTGGATGAGTGAAAGCATATATTCAATTTTTTCGTTGTATATGCCGTTGATTTCAGGTATGGGCTGTTTCCGTGCAACCCCGCCGTGTTCTGCCAGCATATTGAAAATCGCCTCGTAGCAGTTCAGACCGCTTTCAATGTCGCTCCAATAGTTGTGCCAAGCCTCCACATACTCTGAGTGGTCGCACAATCGCTGTTCACCCTTATGGGCAAAGTAGTAGATGAAGATGCTTGTATTGCGGCAAATCAGATTATTGGCTTTCAATCTTTCGGTATAGGTGGCAATGGTTTGTCGGGAAATATCCTGTCCCATCTTCCTCGTACGATTTTCCTTTATCTCGTCAGGCATTGCCATAAAGACTTCATCCTCGAAGAAGTGATAGTAGAAGTTCCGCAGTTTGATGAAGTCCGTGCCGCCGTCAAAGCCCAATTCTGTAATTGCGAACACCTTGAAAGGGTCTGCCATTGCCTTGATGGTATAGACCGCCCTTTCACCCCTTCCGTGGACTTCAAAGGTAATCCCATAGCGTTGCAATTTGCGGTCAATGCCCTGTTTACTTCTGGTTCCTAACATCTGGGTCAGTTCGGGTTTGGAATACACACGACCAATTTCTAACATTTCCATTGTCCTTTCTACACATTAAGTCATCAATTTAACACTAATATAAATATTATTACTGTTAAGTGAATGACTAAAATTTAGCTGGCTTTCTTCTGAACGGTTTCAGTTCCCGCAGTTTCTTCGTCCAGAAACTGAAAGCCGCTAACCAACTCGGGAGAGTGGGAGAGATAGAACAGGGGATTTTTGCGGAACTCGGGGAACTGCGCCACAAACCACTTGCGAACTAAAGTGTAGCCGTTGGTCTGGATGGCAGATGCAAAGTCCTTCACAAAGGAGTATTCCCGCAGATAACTTTCACTCTTGGGAAGGGCGGAGATGAACTTCTCCATACGGTCATAGGTCAGGTTTTTGAACTGGTTGCAGTTGAACTTCTCACCGCTCTTGGTAGTGCAGTGGGTGGCGGACTTGTGGGTTTTCTTGGTGATCGTCAGGTTGGGGAAGTCCTGACGGAATCGCATAACCAACTTGTATTCATCGCTTTCGGGGTCGTTCATCATCTTGGCGAACTGTGCGGTGATGGTCAGGGTCTGGGAGATTACATCAAAAGAGAACTTTTCCATGGTATTTTACCTTTCCTTTCTGTGTGTGGGGTGGATTAAGCTACATCCTTGGTCTGCTCGGCTGCGGTTGCCACAGCCATAGCAACCAGAGATTCAGCGACCTTCTTTTCGGCCTGAGCGATGCGGAACTCAGCGATGTCCTTCTTGGCAGCTTCCATATCAAAACCGCCCTCCATGTCGCTGAACTTGCCCAGGAACCACTTCTTGGTCAGGGGGTAAACCTTGGTTCCGCAGTTCTCAGCCATCTCCTTGACAGCTTCGTATTCCTTAACCATAGCAACATCCTCGAAGGTTGCGATGTAGTCTTCCATGAACTTGTAGTCCATGCCCTCGTAGGTTCTCTTGCTCTTGGTGGTCTTGACCTTCTGTTCCTTGACCCGCAGTTCAAAGTCAGGGTGAGCAGCCATCTTGGCGGTCAGTTCTTCATACTCGGGGCCGAAGCCCTTGTTTGCCTTGTTGAAGCTTGCCTTGGTGCCGGTGATGGTCTTGTCGAAGAAGTTCAGAGTGAAGCGAGCAGCATTCTTGGTGGTATTCATGGTAGATTCCTTTCTGGCTCTTTTGGCCTTGGCGGTAGGTCGCAACCCTTATTTTTGTTTTTCTGAGGTTTTGTTTCCCTCAATCTTTATGGCCTTATTATACAGTTAAACCTATCCAATATAATAGGATAGGTTCAAAAGAAAAAAGAATTAATTATGATTTATTTTCGCTTACTCTTGGTGGCGGATGATTGAAAGATGTTAAAAGATGATACAGATGAAAAAATGATGATAAGAGTTGTATAATTAAGTCAAAACATCTTGTTTCGTGAACAGTTGATGTGATATTATCTTATAAAAGAAAGGGATGCGGTTGGAAACCCTCTCGAAGGGGAGTTCCGACAGTAGGATTCCGCAGAATTGTTTGAAATCTGTTGCATTTTCAGGGCTTTTGGGCAGTATTTGCCTCAAGGTAGAGCGTGCCACGAGAGGCGCAAGCCTCTCGACTCCTTGGTAAGGATGAGGTCGCCAGTTCAAATCTGGCTAGCAGCTCCAGAAAAGTCCACCCAATCGGGTGGGCTTTCTTACTATTTGGCTCAGAACGTCGAAAGATCATGTCATTGCGAGCCAGTGCGAACACTGGCGTGGCAATCCGTTCTCAAAAATGTCCAGCTTTTTTCTAGTCCTCCGCAGAATTGTTTTTTTAAGAATACGGATTCCCACGGTCGCTTCGCTCCCTCGGAATGACATGCACTTTTTGACACGCTGAGTCCACCCAATCGGGTGGGCTTTCTTGCTGGTTGGAAGAATTCCATGCGACCACAATTCGACAAGGAGAACCCATATGAAAAAATGCCCAATCATCGGTGTTATCTCGTCCAAACAGGATGTTGGCGAAGTTCTGCCGCTTTATGGCACGGGAAGCCATTATCTGGAACAGCTTCAGCTTGCCGGTGCTATCCCCATCCAGCTGCCGATCCTGTCCAATACAAGCCCGGAGGTGCTTGCGTCCATGGTAAGCTGCTGCGACGGGTTTCTGTTGCCCGGAGGAGGGGACTTTTTCCCGGAATGGTACGGGCAGACACTGCTGCCGGGACTGAGCGCGGAGGGCTTCTCCATGGACTGGGAGCGGCAGAAGATCACGCTGGAGCTGGTGAAGCTGATGGTCACCAGCGGGAAGCCCATTCTGGGGATTTGCCTTGGCATGCAGGTGATTACCATTGCTTTGGGCGGCGATCTGTATCAGGATATTCCCACGCAGGTTCCATCTGATATTTCCCACAGAGGAGCAATTACCAAAGCAGAGGATCGCTGGAAGCTGTGGCATACTGTACGGACTTCTGAGGGAAGTCTGATTCGGAACCTGACCGGGGCGGGGGAGATATCAGTGAACAGCTTCCATCATCAGGCGGTGAAAACCCCGGCGCCGGGCTTCCGCGCCACGGCCTTTGCCCCCGACGGGGTCATCGAGACCGTGGAAAGCGATAACGAACGGATTCTGGGAATCCAGTGGCATCCTGAGAATCTGGCCCACGGCGGTATGGAGCAGGGGAAGGCCATTTTCCGCTGGCTGGTGGAATCCGCCGCGGACTGACAGGGGAAGGAAAGAGAGAGGTTCGATTATGTACGGTCTGGGAACCATTATCAATACCGCCGCCATCGTAGCTGGCGGTGCGGGAGGTGCGCTGTTCGGCCGGTTTCTCAAGGAGAATGTGCAGGATACGCTGACCAAGTGCTGCGGCGTCAGCACGCTGTTCATCGCCGTCACCGGGGCGCTGGAGCAGATGCTCACCGTGGAAAACGGGGCCGTCGTCAGCCATGGTGCTATGCTGGTCATCGGCTGCCTGACCATCGGCGCGGTGATCGGAGAGCTGCTGGATCTGGAAGGTGCCTTTGAGCGCTTCGGCGAGTGGCTCAAGCAGAAAACGGGCAATGCCAAGGACAAACGCTTTGTGGATGCTTTTGTTACTGCGTCCCTGACGGTTTGTATCGGTGCTATGGCCATTGTCGGCTCCATTGAGGATGGCATCACCGGGGATTATTCCATCCTTGCCACCAAATCAGTGCTGGATTTTATTATCATCATGGTTATGAGCTGCTCTATGGGCCGTGGGGCGGTTTTCTCCGCGATTCCTGTTGCAATCTTGCAGGGGAGTATTACGGCCTTGGCGGGCCTTCTGCGGCCTGTCATGACATCTGCTGCCTTGGCAAACCTGTCCATGGTGGGTTCTGTGCTGATCTTCTGCGTTGGTGTCAATCTGGTCTGGGGCAAAAAGGTAAGGGTTGCAAACCTGCTGCCTGCCATCGTCATTGCGGTGATTGCAGCGTTTCTGCCCATTTGAGTAAAAAGAATTCGCCGCGGTTCAAACATGAACCGCGGCGATGTTTTATTTCTTTTCAAATCTGCCCTTTTTCGTGGAAGGCAGCTTGATGAGGTTTGCCAGGGCACAGCCGGCGAAGGCGAAGGCGGTGCCCAAAACCACGGAGACCAGCACGTCACTGGGATAGTGGACGTACAGGTACAGCCGGGAGAAGGAGACCAGAATCGCCAGAATCAGGGCGGGAATGCCCATCTTCTTGCTGTACTTAAGAAGCACCACGGCGGCCTCGAAGGAGGCGATGGTGTGCCCCGAGGGGAAGGAGAAGTCGCTCTGCCGGTTGATCAAAAGGTTAATGTACACGCCGAAATCCTGCTCCTGCAGGTCATAGGGCCGCACCCGGGCGACCAGGGGCTTCAGGGTCAGGTTGCACACCAGCAGGCCCAGCAGCAGGGCGATAATCATGGAAAGGCCGATTTTCCGGGTTTTGGGGATAATCAGCAGGATCACCGCCCAGGCAATCCAGAAGATACCGCCCTCACCAAACAGGGTGATGATGGGCATGACGGTGTCCAGAAAGTCGGATTGCAGGTACGCCTGAATCCATTCCAGAATGGGCAGATCAAAGGAAACTGCCAGCTGGTACAAAAAAGCCTGAATTGCTTGCATGGTTACGCTCCTTCCGTTTCAGGGGCATCCGTGGATTCCTCCGCGGATGCCGGGGCTGTGGTCTGTTCGCCAGGGTTCTGGAACAGGGCGTACAGGGTCATGGGCTTGAGGATGGTGCCCTCAGGAATGGCGACCTTGCCTTCCTCGTCGGGCTGGAACTGCAGGTTGTAGACCATTGCGCCGTTGTCATCCTTCTCAATGGTGACCCAGCCGGTGAAGACCTTCCCTTCGGGTGTGGGCACCACGGGGGTGACGATCTCCTTGGAGTCGGTACCGTAGAACTGACTGTGAACCTCGTTTTCCCCATTCATGAAGGTCAGCCGGACACGGCCAACGGGCTGGGAAACGTCCACATTGGTGGTATTGAAGCACATCCATTTGCCGGTGTCGCTCTTGCGGAAGAACATACTGGAGTTGAAGGGATAGTTTTTGATAGTGCCGTCGGTGCGGGTGACGTTCACATCCAGCGTAACCCGGACGGAGAAGATATCGCCTGCGTACAGAGCAAAGTCCGAAACGTTGATATTATCATAGGTGAAGCCGTTGTTGCTCTGCACCCACAGCTGATCACGGGGGATGCTGGTCAGATCCTTGTAAGCACTGCCGGTGGGGTCAAGAATCTGTGCCGCGTGTCCGCGATCATTGTCCACAGCAAGCATCCAGTTGCAATAGGTTTCCGCTGCCTTGATGGCAGCTTCCCGCTGATCGTCACTCATGGTGTTGCTTTCTAAGCGCTCGGTGAAGGTTCGGGTTGCTTCGTCGTAGGTGACCTCCATCTGCTTGCCGGACTTGTCAAAGATGGTGACGGTGGGCTGGGCCATCAGACCGTCGATCTGCTGGGTGCACATGCTGACGCCCGTAGTGCCCTCGGGCAGATACTTTTCCGCAAGGGTGGTGGCCACCTGAATGGTCATTTCATCGGTCAGGGGCACATCGTTGACATAGGCGGTGTGACCATCCAGCTTCTCGATATAATAAGTCCCCTCACGGTTGAAGAACACCTCCACAGCGCCCAGCTGCCAGTCGGGAATCCGACTCATGTTCTTAAACTTGTTGGTCATATCTTCGTTTTCGTTTTTGGCCTTGTCTACCAGCGTGAAGGAGGCTACCTTTTCCTTATCCAGCCGAACCAGGTACTTCTTATTGCCGGACAGACCCGCAGAGGTTTCCAGATAGTTAAGCTGGGAATCTCCCACCTTGTCCTCCATATAGGTGACGTAGGCGTCTCTGCCCTCATAGGCGGAGTCCTTGGCTCCGGCGGCATCGTACAGCGCACCCCAGTCGGGGTCGGTGAACAGCTGGGTGAAGACCTGCTCGGCCTTTCCATCGGGCTGGGCCATTTCATAATCCGTCAGCCAGCCGTGGAGCCACGTCAGGCCGAGAAAGGTGGCCAGGAAGAAGATCAGGATAAACATAAAGTACAGCGTGTAGAAGATCACGCCGCCCAGCCGGGGGCCGGACTTCTTCTTTTTCGCCGCGGGCTGCTCCGCGGGAGGAGTGGGACGCTTCGCGGGAGCCTTGGCTCCATTGGGCCGCTGGGCATTGCCGCCGGGCTGAGCACCTGCGGGGCGCTGAGGGTTTCCGGGCCGCTGAACGTTGGGGTTCTGCTGCGCAGGCCGCTGACCGGCGGGACGCTGACTGCTTGCCGGCCGCTGCGGGGCAGAGGCAGGCTTTCCGGGAGCGCTCTGCTGGGGGGCTACGGGTTTCTTAGCGGCAGGGGCAGGCTGCGCCGGGGCGGGGCGCTTCACGGGAGGCGCCTTCACAGGCGCCGCCTTGGGCGCTTCCGCCGGAGCGGTTTCGTCGATATCATCCAGCCAGCTTAAGTCCATATCCAGGCCCAGATCCAGATCGTTGAAGGAGAAGGGCTTTTCCTTGGGGGCAGGCTCGGTGACATCCATGTCCAGATCCATATCAAAATCGTCTTTTTTCTTCATGCCTTACACCCCTTTCCTTAAGATGCGGGCCGAACCATCCAGAAGTTCGGCATCCGTCTGGGCTTAGATTGAATCAGAGACGGGACATTGACAAATACGGCCTCCTGACTGGCTTGGCCCAGCTTGCCGTAGGTATCCCGGTACATCATGACGGAGGAGGAGCCGCCGTCCATATTGCAGGCGTTGACAGCGCCGTATTCCAGCATGATATCGATGATATCGGCATAGCTGGCGCCCAGCGAACCGACCTGACGTCCGTCGGCACAGACGAAAATAACAGAGCCGTCGCTGCGCTGACCGATGGCGGTGCGGGGATTGCCCTTGCCGGAGGGGTCATTGTATGCCTGCAGGTTGACTTCGCCATTGACCAGCAGGGCAGGGCCAAAGCAGCAGCCGTCCCGGATCTTCATTTCCTCGGCCTGAGCCTGGGTCAGGTTGGTCTTGGAGACCACCAGAATATTATCCTCGGTAAAGCCGGCAAAGCCCTCCAGACCGGGCTGCTTGCCGCTGGTCCAGACACACTTGCTGCCCGACATGACCAGTCCCAGCGGGGTGCTGCCTACATAGGAGCCGCCGGTTCCGTCATCGTTAAAGGCACCTGCATTGATGGCGGCAACGCAGTCGGGGTTCTCCTCCATGACCTCCGTCAGACGCTTGCCGGGAATGGCGGTGGAGAAACCCTTATCGGTGGAGATGCCCATATAGACCTGCGCCGGGTCGCGGACAATCATGATGTGGGCGTTGTAGGTATCGCCGAAACGGTGCTCAATGCGCACGCCGTCGGGATAGTTGTCCCACTCATTGCTTTCGCCGGTGATCACGTTATTTGCCTGAATGATGACCTTTGTGGTATCGGTGACATTATCCTCCAGATCGGTGTTCTCCACCGTGCCTGTGCGGATTTCCGCAACGGTATCCTCCCCGAGAAACAGGGCGGGCACCCATTTGGTGGCGCTGGCTTCGATCAGAGTCATGGTCAGCATGTCCCGAGCGGCGGGGGAGGGGCCGTTGAATACCAGATTCATCACCAGCACCAGGGCTGCCACGGCGAGAATGACCACCGTAAACAGCACAAGGAAGAATCGGCGGATGATCCGGCCCAGCAGGCCGCTGCCCTTCTTCTTTTTCTTCTTGGACGGCATCCCGGCGTCGTTTTCCGGCGTTGGGCTCATGTTTTTCTTACTCATAGCGGTAACCTCTCACTTGGATTTCTGGGGAGCGAAGACCCAGCGCTGCTGGATCATGTAGCTTACGAAGTATAACACGGTCATGACGATGGCGTAGATGACGGTGCGCAGGACACCGGCGCCCTCGCCGATGCGCAGCAGAGTGTAGACACCTTGCGTCAGCAGCACCTGCACCGCCATCTGGGGCAGGGCCAGCATATAATACTTGAGCATGGCCTTTTTGGTGTCCACGTCCGTCTGGAACACCAGCTGCTTATTGAGGAAGAAGTTGAGCAGCGACGACACGACCCTCGCGCCCACCCCCGCTGTGGCGGTCAGAGCCATACCAGTCAGGGGGAGCACATTGTCAAGCAAACCATAGCACAGGGTATCCACCACCGCGCTGACAAGGGAGCTGAGGGTGTAGCGGAAGAAATGGGCCAGAATCAGCTTGTATATCCGCCAGGAATCATGAATCACCCGGAAATGGGAGCTTTTGTTCTCCTCAATATAGACGGTGCGGATTTTGACTTCGTCGAAGTCAATGCCCTTGTCCTTAAAGGCCAGCAGCATATTGGTTTCATACTCAAAGCGGTCGCCGTAAACCGTCACAATCTTTTCCACCACGTCCCGGGGGATGGCCCGCAGGCCGGTCTGGGTGTCGGAGATGGTCATGCCCACAAAGAGCTTGAAAATGGCGGAGGTGGTGTGGTTGCCGAAGCGGCTCCGGGCCGGGACGTGGTCAAGGGTAAAGTCCCGGCAGCCAAGGGTGACCCGACCGGTTTCCAGCATATGCTGGCAGCAGGCCTTGGTGTCCTCCGGGTGGTGCTGGTTGTCTCCGTCCACGGTGACAACACCCAGGCCATCGGGGCGGTTTTCAAGGAAATAGCGGAAAGCGTTCTTCAGCGCCGCGCCCTTGCCCTTATTAACCTCATGATGGAGCAGGGAAATTTCAGGATGCTGGGCGGCAAGATCGGTGAAATAGTGCAGATTTTCGGCCTTGCTGCCGTCGTTCACCAGAATGATATCGGTAAAGCCAACTTGGAGCAGTCCATCCACCACGGCCACGAGCTTTTCGTCCGGGTCAAGGGAGGGAAGAACCACGGAAATTCGGGATAATTCGTTCAAATCGTATCGCCTCTTTCAAAATGCGCATAAAATTAGATCATAAAGCCTATATACTATAACACATTTCTTCCCGTTTGCATAGACTTTTAAGAAAAAGTTAATAGAAAATGTCGCATTTGCCCTCCGTATCAGGATATCCCGGAATCCCGGGGAAAAATCGGAAAGAAGTGGTTGCATATTTCACGTTTCTACGGTAAAATAGGGAGAAAGCCAATGAAGGAGGGAGTCGCGTGCAGACGGTTCCGAAAAAAGAAACGATGGAGGATATCGCGGAGCTTTTCAAGGGCTTTGCCGATGCCACCCGCGTGCATATTCTGTCGCTGCTGGCGGTGGAGGAGCTGTGCGTCACAGACATTGCGGACAAGGTGTCCTTGAGTCAGAGCGCGATTTCCCACCAGCTGCGAATCCTCAAGCAGATGCAGCTGATCAAGTTCCGCCGGGAGGGGAAGAACATTCTCTATTCTCTGGCGGACGACCATGTGAAGACCATTTTGCAGATGGGCCTTGAGCACGTTTTGGAGTAAGAGAAAACGAAAAAGCTGTCATTGCGAACCAGTGACCGACGTCACTGGTGTGGCAATCCGCATCCTTTTCGGGGAGAACGGATTCCCACGCCAGCGTGCGCGCTGGCTCGGAATGACAGCTATTTTTTGATTACAGCACCTTGGACAGGAAATCCCGGAGTCTGGGGTTCTGGGGGTGGTTAAACACGGCGTCAGGCGTACCCTGCTCCACGATTTTGCCGCCGTCCATAAAGAGAATGCGGTTTCCCACCTCCCGGGCAAAGCCCATCTCGTGGGTGACCACCACCATGGTCATACCGTCGGCAGCCAGCTCCTTCATAACGGCCAGCACCTCGCCAACCATTTCCGGGTCAAGGGCGGAGGTCGGCTCGTCAAAGAGCATGACCTTGGGATTCATGGCCAATGCCCGGACGATGGCAATTCTCTGCTTCTGACCGCCGGAGAGCTGGTTGGGGTAGGCGTCGGCTTTTTCCTCCAACCCCACCCGGCGCAGCAGCTGTATGGCCTTCTCGTCGGCCTGCGCCTGGGTCATGAGGCCTGTGCGGACGGGAGCCAGGGTGATGTTCTTCTTGATGGTCATGTTGGGGAACAGGTTAAAGTGCTGGAACACCATGCCCATCTGACGGCGAACCTTGTCGATATCGGTTTTGGGGCTGGTGATCTCCACGCCGTCAAAGACGATGCTGCCGCCGGAAGGCTCCTCCAGCAGGTTCAGGCTGCGAAGAAAGGTGGACTTGCCGGAGCCGGAGGGGCCGATGATAACCACCTTGTCGCCGGGATAGATGTGTTCGGAAATATCGTCCAGCACCAGATGGTCGCCAAAGGACTTGCTTAAGTTTTTAACGTCGATCACTTTGACGCAGCCTCCTTTCCAGAATGCTCAGCAGCCAGCTGAAGATCATGACCAGCAGCAGATAGATGCAGGCAATGCCGATCAACGGGAACATCTGCTCGTAGGTTCTGCCGTAAATGGCCTGAGCGGCGTAGACCAGCTCCTTGCCGCCGATGACGGTGATCAGGGAGGTATCCTTCAGCAGAATGATGAATTCGTTGCCCAGAGCGGGCAGGATTGCCTTAAAGGCCTGGGGAATGACGATGAAACGCATGGTGTCCACATAATTTAGCCCTAAGCTCCGCCCAGCTTCCGCCTGACCGGGATCCAGCGCCATCAGGCCGCCCCGGATGATCTCGGAGACGTAAGCGCCGGAGTTGATGCCCAGGGTGAGAGCGCCCACCATGGTGTAGTTCCGGGAGGAAGAGAAGATGACAAAGCCCATAATGAGCAGCTGCACCATCATAGGCGTGCCCCGAATGACAGTGACGTAGACCTGACACACGCCGTTGAGCACGCCCAGGACGGGATTGTGCTTGCCCGCGCGCTGCTGGTCATGGGCGGTACGCACCATGGCGACCAGAATGCCCAGAACGATACCGATGGCCAGAGCCATGGCGGTGACCATCAGGGTGGTGCCCACACCGCTTAAATACTGCTTCCAGCGGCTTCCGTCGATGAAAGCCTGATAGAATTTGACGTAGAATTCCTGCCAGCCGGTGGCTTCACCGGCACGGAGCAGGGCTTTCCATGCTTCGTACTGTTCCACAAACTCACTCCCGTTTCTGTATAATTCAGTTGATTTTCTCCGGGAAAACGCCTGAAAAGCGGCTTCCCGCAAAGAACCAAAGTGCTGTATCAGGGGCGGCTTGCGCCGTCCCTGATACGGATGTTGCAATGGAAGAAAAATTACTTGGTGGGGATGTACTTCTCCACGATGGCGGGGATGGTGCCGTCCTCGGTCAGCTCCTTCAGAGCGCCGTTGATGGCCTCCAGCAGAGCGGTGTTGTCCTTGTTCAGGCCGATGGCGTAATCCTCAACGGTGTACTCGGTGTCCAGAATGGTCAGACCGGGGTTGGCTTCCACGAAAGCCTCGGCAGGAGCGGAGTCGATGATGACGCAGTCCACCTGACCGTTAGCCAGAGCCTGCACGGCGGAAGCGCCGTTGTCGTAGGCGGTGACATGATCCTCACCGTAGTCGCCGGAAGCGTAGATGTAGCCGGTGGTGCCACGCTGGGTACCGATCATCTGATCGCCCAGGTTGTCCAGGGTCACATCGGAGCCTTCCTTGACGATGACCACCTGCACGCCCTTGGCGTAGGTGTCAGAGAAGTTCATAACCATTTTGCGGTCCTCGTTGACGGTAACGCCCGCCATGACGATGTCGGACTTACCCTGCTGCACAGCCAGCAGCGCGGCGTCGAAGTCCATGTCGTCCACGACCAGCTCCAAGCCCAGCTTCTTGGCGATGGCGCCGGCGATTTCCACGTCGATGCCCTCGAAGGAGCCGTCATCGGCAACCATCTCGTAGGGAGGGAAGGCGGCGTTGGTGGACATAATCAGCTTACCAGCCTCAATGGTGGTGAAGGCAGTGGCGGCAGCCTCAGTCTCGGCGGGGGCGGCAGTGGTCTCAGCCGCGGCGGGAGCAGCGGTGGTCTCAGGGGCCTTGGTCTCGGCAGTGGAGGAGCCGCAGCCAGCCAGCAACGCGGCCACCATCAGAGCGGCCAGGACGATGGAAAACAGCTTTTTCATAATCATTACTCTCCTTTTCTTGTTTCCCAAGTCACGGGACTTGGTGAATTGATGAATGAATTATACTGCTGTTCCTATCGAACGTCAATTATGGTTATTACCAATATTATAGAAAAAATCAGAAAAGTTCTGATATATATGCACAAAAAAGGGAACAAACAAGGCTAATATACAAATATCCGAAAATAATATGCAAAAATGGGTACTGACTGCAATGGATAAAAATGCAGAAAACGGCGTATATAATGCGGATTGTGTATACTGGGCAAATACAGATGTTGACGGCTGACGGTATCTTTGCTATACTTTTTCCGAAAAAGAAGCCGAAAGGGGTGGGTTTTCGTGAAAACCACCGTGAAATCCTTAAGCTATTCCGACGCTGCCGCCATCGCGCCTTATCCCCATAAGCAGCCCCGAAAGCCCGGGCTGTTCTGGCGCAGCTTGATCCGATGCCTGGCCGTCTTTGGCCTCAGTGGCACCGACTTTCATTTTGAAACAGAACGAATGGAGCTGCTTGCGAAAAACGAACCCTGCCTGATTCTCATGAACCACTCCTGCTTTCTGGATTTGCAGATTGCCAGCCGCATTCTCTACCCTCGGCCTTACAATATTATATGTACCTGCGATGGCTTCGTGGGGCTGGGCGGGCTGATGGAATGGCTCATGCGGTCCATCGGCTGCGTGCCCACCCGGAAATTCGTCACGGATTTTTCCCTGGTGCAGGATATGGAGTACTGCTTCAAGACCTTAAAAACCAGCGTGCTCATGTATCCCGAGGCCAGCTATTCCTTTGACGGCACCTGCACACCGCTGCCGCGAAAAATGGGGGTATTGCTAAAAAAATTCGACGTGCCGGTGGTGATGATCGAGACCTTCGGCGCCTTCTCCCGGAATCCTTTATATAATGAATTGAAGGTCAGAAAAGCTGTCCCGGTGACCGCGAAAGCGACGCTCCTCTACACCCGGCAGGAGATCCGCGAGAAAACCGTGAAAGAGCTGTCCGACGGGCTGGACAGGGCTTTTTCCTTCGATCATTTCCGCTGGCAGCAGGAGCAGGGTCTGGAAATCAGCGAACCCTTCCGGGCGGATGGCCTGCACCGCATCCTCTACAAGTGCCCCCACTGCGGCGAGGAAGGCAAAATGGAGGGCAAGGGGACGATGCTCACCTGCCACGGCTGCGGAAAACAGTGGGAGTTGACCCCGCTGGGCCAAATGCGGGCGCTGGAAGGGCAGACGGAATACCCCCACATCCCGGACTGGTACGCCTGGGAGCGGCAGGAGGTGCGGCGTGAGCTGGAAAACGGTACTTACCGCATGGAAGCGGATGTGGACATCGCCATTATGGCGGATTTCTCGGCGATTTACCGGGTGGGGGAGGGGCATCTGACCCATGATATGGAGGGTTTCCACCTGACGGGCTGTGACGGACAGCTGGGATATACCCAGAAGCCCCAGACCTGCTACGGCCTGTACGCCGACTATTACTGGTACGAAATCGCCGATACCATTTGCATCGGCGACAACCAGCGGCTGTACTACTGCTTCCCCAAGGGACAGCCCATCGTGGCGAAAACCCGTCTGGCGGCGGAGGAGCTCTACAAATTCTGTAAGACGAGAAGGAAAAATGGGCAACCGCTGTCATCCTGAGTAAGCTTAGCGAGTCGAAGGATCTGCGCACTTTATCTCAGCTGTAGTGTAAATCGGTGAGAAGATCCCTCCACGCGCTGACGCTTGGTCGGGATGACAGGCAGCGAAAAAGGCCCTACTCACAGCGGGCGGCCAATGGCCGCCCCTACGATATGGTTGAACGATACCGAGCAGGCCCAATGGTGTAACAACCACGCACCAGCTCCGTAACGCATTGGCTGGCGGCCCTGCCGCCGATACCGAGCAGGCCCAATGGTGTAACGATTACATACCAACTCCGTAACGCATTGCCTGTCCGCGCTGCGGACTGAAAGAACCCCGGTGCGGTTGACCAGACCGTACCGGGGTTCTTTCAGAGAAAAAGAGAGGTAAGAAAATGAAAAAGAATGAAATCGATTTACTGGCTCTATTATAACCCATCCCTATTAAAAAACAAGGGGATATTTATTAAATAAATATTAAGCGAGTAGAAAAGCAGCTTCCATTTTTGTGCACTTTTGCCAGTTGTGAACTTTTTGTAGCTTTTGGAATAAAGGCCTTGACTTTTTCTAAGAATGGGCTATAGTAAGGACAAATGAATTTAGCACTCAAAAGAAGAGAGTGCTAAAAGACGAAAGGAAGGATAGCTGTATGAATTTTAACAATTATACCCAGAAATCTCTGGAGGCTGTCCAGAGCGCGAGAGATCTTGCGGTGCAGAATAATCACCAGCAGATGGAACAGGTGCATTTGCTTCTGGCCCTGCTGCGTCAGGACGGCGGCCTGATTCCTCAGCTGCTGCGGAAGATGGATGTGACGGTGGAGAGCCTGGAAGCCGCCACTGCCGCCGAGCTGCGGAAAATCCCCGCGGTCACCGGCAGCCGGGATGCCGACCGCTTCTATATTACCGCCGACGTGGACGCCGCCTTCCAGAAGGCAGAGGATGAGGCAAAATCCATGAAGGACGAGTTCGTCTCCGTGGAGCACCTGTTCCTGGGCCTGCTGGAAACCGCCCGGGGCGGTGTGAAGACTCTGTTCGATACCTACCGCATCACCAAGGAGAATACCCTCAAAGCCCTGCAGGCCGTCCGGGGCAACCAGCGGGTCACCTCCGACAACCCGGAGGGCACCTATGACGCTCTGGAAAAGTACGGCACAGACCTTGTAAAGCGTGCCCGGGAGCAGAAAATGGACCCGGTCATCGGTCGTGACGAGGAAATTCGGAATGTCATCCGCATTCTGTCCCGGAAGACCAAGAATAACCCCGTGCTGATCGGCGAGCCCGGCGTGGGCAAAACCGCCATCGCCGAGGGTTTGGCCCAGCGGATTGTCAAGAAGGATGTGCCGAAATCCTTACAGGACAAGACCATTTTTTCCCTGGATATGGGCGCCCTGATTGCCGGCGCGAAATACCGGGGCGAGTTTGAGGAGCGTCTGAAAGCCGTTCTCAACGAGGTCAAGCAGTCCGAGGGCAAGATCATCCTGTTCATCGACGAGCTGCACACCATTGTGGGCGCGGGCAAAACCGAGGGCAGCATGGACGCGGGCAACCTGCTGAAACCGCTGCTGGCCCGGGGCGAGCTGCACTGCATCGGCGCGACCACGCTGGACGAGTACCGGCAGTATATTGAAAAAGATGCCGCTCTGGAGCGCCGGTTCCAGCCGGTGCAGGTGGATGAGCCGACGGTGGAGGACACCATCGCTATCCTGCGTGGTTTGAAGGAGCGCTACGAGGTGTTCCACGGCGTGAAGATTGCGGACTCTGCCATCATTGCTGCCGCAACCCTGTCCCACCGTTATATTACCGACCGATTCCTGCCGGACAAGGCCATCGACCTTGTGGACGAGGCCTGCGCCCAGATCCGTACGGAAATGGACTCCATGCCTACGGAGCTGGATGCCGTGTCCCGGAAAATCATCCAGATGGAGATTGAGGAAGCGGCCCTCAAAAAGGAGGAGGACGACCTGTCCAAGGCCCGTCTTGCCGAGCTGCAAAAAGAGCTGGCTGAGGAGCGGGATACCTTCAACGCCATGAAGGCCCAGTGGGAGAATGAGAAGAACGCCATCGGCAAGGTGCAGCAGCTGCGGGAGACCATTGAGGATCTGAACCGCCAGATCGAGGCTGCCGAGCAGAACTACGATCTGGAAAAGGCCGCCGAGCTGAAATACGGCCGCCTGCCGGAAGCGAAAAAGCAGCTGGAGGAGGAAGAACGCCGGGCACAGTCCGCCAAGGAGAGCAACATCCTGAGAGATCGGGTCACCGACGAGGAAATCGCGAAAATTGTGGAGCGCTGGACGGGCATTCCCGTGTCCCGGCTGGTGCAGGGGGAGCGGGAGAAGCTATTGCATCTGGACGAAACCCTGCATAAGCGGGTGGTTGGTCAGGATGAAGCCGTGCAGGCCGTTACCGAAGCCATCCAGAGAAGCCGTGCCGGTATTCAGGATCCCAACCGGCCCATTGGTTCCTTCCTGTTCCTGGGCCCCACTGGCGTGGGTAAAACGGAGCTTGCCAAGACCCTGGCACAGGCCCTGTTTGACGATGAAAACAATCTGGTGCGGATCGATATGTCCGAGTATATGGAGAAGTTCTCCGTCTCCCGGCTCATCGGCGCGCCTCCCGGATATGTCGGCTTTGAGGAGGGCGGCCAGCTGACGGAAGCCGTTCGCCGGAAGCCCTACAGCGTTGTCCTGTTCGACGAGGTGGAAAAGGCCCATCCCGATGTGTTCAATGTGCTTTTGCAGGTGCTGGACGACGGACGAATCACCGATTCTCAGGGCAGAACCGTGGACTTTAAGAACACCATCCTGATTCTGACCTCCAACCTTGGCTCTGAGTACCTGCTGGACGGCGTCAACGCCGACGGCACCATCGATGAAAACGCCAAGGCTCAGGTGCAGGCCCTGCTGCGCCGCTCCTTCCGTCCCGAGTTCCTGAACCGTCTGGATGAGATCGTGTTCTATAAGCCCCTGACAAAGGACAATGTGACGAAGATCATTGATTTGCAGATTGGCAAGCTGAACCAGCGTCTTGCCGATCAGCAGATCAGTGTGGAGCTGACCGACGCGGCAAAGACCGCCATCGTGGATGCTTCCTACGATCCCCAGTACGGCGCCCGGCCGCTGCGCCGGTATGTCCAGCATACCGTGGAGACCATGCTTTCAAAACGTCTTCTGCGGGGCGACATCCTGCCGAACCAGACCGTCACCGTGGACGCGGTGGATGGGCAGCTGGAAATCCGATGAATCAAAGAGCCGCCGTGGGAGCAATCTCACGGCGGTTTTTTTATGCCCAGTCGGGTTTGGCTTCAAATTGAAGGGTTTCTTCCTGGAAGGGGAAGGTGAGCTGACAGGAAAACAGCATGGGGGCGGGGGAGGAGTCCTTTGCCCCGTACTTGTGATCCCCCACCAGCGGATAGCCCCGGCTGGCGAACTGCACCCGAATCTGATGGCTGCGGCCGGTGTGCAGGCGGATGCGGACAAGGCTTTCTTCCCCGGCGGTCAGCCGGACAAATTCCAGCCGGGCCTTTTTTACGCCGCCCCGCATTCGTTTCACCACAAAAACCTTGTTCTTTTTGCTGTCCTTCCACAGAAGGTCTTCCCAGTCGCCGCGTTCCGGGGGCGTGCCGTGAACCATGGCCACATATTCTTTGACCATCGTCCCTTCCTGAATGGCCTTCGACAGGGCGGCGGCAGCGGCCTTTGTTCGGGCGTAGACCATGACGCCGCCCACATTTTTATCCAGCCGGTGCAGGGTGAAGATTTCCCCGCCCAACGCTTCTGACAGGGCGGCGGGCACCTCGTGTTCCGAATCCAGCCCCACCGGCTTGACGCAGACTACAAGTTCTTTATCTGAATAGAGGATCTCCATAAATGACCTCCCGTGGGTTTTTCTCAGTATACCATACCGCCGGAGCTCAGAAAAGCCCCGGTTGCATTTTTTGGCGAGAAAAGGTATAATATTCAAAAGGCCCTCCTCTTTGGGGAGGGTGGCCGAGCATTAGCGAGGTCGGGAGAGGTTTTTGCATTGCGCCCACCTTGGTTGGAAAGCGGAACCTCTGCCGCCCTCTTCCGTCAGCCCTCTGGGCTGCCACCTTCCCCAAAGGGGGAGTTTTTTCCGAGAAAAGAGAACAGGAGATATAGTATGACCACCCAAGATTACCAACGAAAATCGCCCCTTTCCATCTTCTTGCACTATTTTGGAAACCATAAGGCGCTGTTTGCCGTTGACCTTCTATGCGCCGTGGGCATCGCCGCCATCGATCTGGCTTTCCCGCTGGTGACCCGGAAGGCATTATATGACCTTTTGCCCAACCAGCTCTACCGCACCTTCTTTTTCATTATGCTGGCGGTGGCGGGAAGCTATGTGCTGCGCACCTTCCTTAATTATATAGTAGCTTACTACGGCCACACCTTCGGCATCCGGGTGGAGGCGGACATCCGCGCAGACCTGTTCGCCCATATGCAGGAGCTGAGCTTTGACTACTACGACCGCAACCGCACGGGAAAGCTCATGGCCCGGCTGACCACCGACCTGTTTGAGCTGACCGAGCTTGCCCACCACGGCCCGGAGGATCTGCTCACCAGCGGCCTGACCATTCTGGGCGCCCTGGCAGTGATGCTGACGGTACGGTGGGAGCTGGCGCTGGTGGTGGCGCTGACCATCCCCATTTTCTTAGCCGTGGCCATGGCCATGCGGGGGCGGATGGCCCGGGCCTCTGTCCGTACCAAGGAGAAGACGGGCCACATCAATCAGGAGATTGAAAGCAGCCTCTCCGGCGTCCGCACCGCCAAGGCCTTTGCCAACGAGGAAGTGGAAATCAGCCGCTTCAACGCCGCCAATGAAATATACAAGACCTCCAAGCGGGAGTTTCACAAGGCTATGGGCATGTTCCACAGCAGCGTGGAGTTCTTCCTGTGTATGCTGAACGTGATTATTGTGGGCGTCGGCGGCTATTATGTCATGCGGGGCGAGATGGACTACCGGGATCTCATTACCTTTAATCTGTATATCGCGTCCTTCGTCAACCCCATGCGCAAGCTGTGCAACTTTTCGGAATTGTTTGCCAACGGCTTTGCCGGTCTCAACCGATTCGTGGAGGTTATGCGCACAGAGCCGACCGTGCAGGATAAGCCCGACGCGAAAAAGCTGGAGCATGTCCGGGGCAGCATCGATATTGACCACGTTTCCTTTGCCTATGACGGGGATCTGGCGGTGCTGCGGGATGTTTCCCTGAAAATTCAGCCCGGCGAAACCATTGCCATCGTCGGCCCCTCCGGCGGCGGCAAGACAACGTTATGTCAACTGATTCCCCGGTTCTACGACGTGACCAGCGGCTCCATCGCGATTGATGGGCTGGATATCCGGGACGTGACCCAGAGGAGCCTGCATGAGAGCATTGGCATTGTCCAGCAGGATGTGTTTCTGTTCGCGGATACGGTGCTTGAGAATATCCGCTACGGCAGGCCCGATGCCACCTTGCGTGAGGTGGAGGAAGCGGCAAAGAAGGCGGAGATCTACGACGATATCATGGACATGCCCCATGGCTTCCAAACTTATGTGGGCGAGCGGGGCACCCTGCTGTCCGGCGGACAGAAGCAGCGCATTGCCATTGCCCGGATTTTCCTCAAGAATCCACCCATCCTGATTCTGGACGAGGCCACCTCCGCTCTGGACTCCGTGACGGAGGCGAAAATTCAGCGGGCCTTCGACAATCTGGCCAAGGGCCGTACCACCCTGATCATTGCCCACCGCCTGAGCACCATCCGCAGCGCCAGCCGCATCGTGTCCATCGCCGACGGCGTCATTACCGAATGCGGCACCCACGCGGAATTGCTGGAAACCGGCGGCATCTACGCACAGCTTTATAAAACCCAGAACGCACTGGCGCTGGACGCGCTGAAATCGTGAAAAGCGCTTGTATTTCCAAGCGCAATGTAATAGAATGAATGGGAGACAGACTTCCCTGCGGGGAAGAAGGAAGGAGACGACGATTATGACATCAAGTGAACTGAGGGCCATTGCCAGAAAGAATCTGGAGGGCACCTGGGCCATTTCCGTGGGCGCCGCATTGGTTGCGTCCCTTCTGGGCGGTTCCATGGCGGGCGCCGGAAGCAACGTCAATTTCAACATAAACCAGGAGACCATCCGCAATCTGCCGCCTGTATTCTGGACGGTGCTGCTACCGCTGGTTTCGGTGGCGGGGCTGCTGAGCCTGGCGGCCCTGATC
Source organism: Clostridiales bacterium (assembly GCA_022786995.1). Lineage (GTDB taxonomy): Bacteria > Bacillota > Clostridia > Oscillospirales > Oscillospiraceae > Faecousia. The sequence continues at coordinate 17,420 of JALFUW010000010.1, read as the reverse complement.
CTCGGCGGCACGGTGGAGCTGGGCTACGCAAAGTTTCTTCTGAAGCAGCACGACAGGAAGGAACTGCAATTTTCTGACCTGTTCAGCCAGTTCGAGCGGTTCGGCACCGGCTTTGCCCAGAAATTCCTGCGGACGCTGTTTATCGTTTTGTGGTCTTTGCTGTTCATCATCCCCGGCATCGTCAAGGGATTGAGCTATGCCATGACCCCCTTTATTCTGGAGGAGCACCCGGAGATGACCGCTTCGCAGGCCATTAAGGCCTCCATGCAGCTGATGGATGGTCACAAAATGGATCTGTTCATTCTGGGCCTGAGCTTTATCGGCTGGTCACTGCTGGCCTGCCTGACCATGGGCATCGGTTTCCTGTTCCTGAATCCCTACATGAACGCCGCCTACGCGGCCTTCTACCGGGACATTTCCAGAAAGCAGGAAGCCGGCAGCTATGTGCCGCCGGTGGAGTTCTGATTGGGGAAGCGCGGAACGAGAGAGGACAATGGTTATGACGAAAGTGGAAAAGAGATTCGCGGATTTTATCACGGATCACATGATTTTGATAGCCTTCCTTCTGGTATCGGCCTTCGGGGCGCTGGCCCGGCTTCCCATGCGGGACTTCGCCTCTATAGACGCGTTGGGGTGTTTGCTGCCGTGGTACGACGAGATTTCCTGCAATGGCCTGAAGGTTGCTGTGGGCAATTACAATTTTCCCTACCAATTGGTAATCTATCTGATGACAAAGCTGCCCATTGAGCCGCTGTATGCCTATAAGCTCCTGTCCAGCCTGTTTGATTACCTGCTGGCTGGGGTATGCGCGCTGATCGTGTACAGCTGCACCGGGAAAAAGCGGTTTTCTCTGTTTACATACAGCGTGGTATTGCTTTCGCCTGTGGTGATTCTCAATTCCTCGCTTTGGGCCCAGTGTGACAGTATCTATGTGTTTTTCAGCATGTGCGGACTGTATCTGCTCATGAAGGACCGGCCGTTTTTCGCCATGTGCTGCTTCGGCATGAGTCTGGCCTTCAAATTGCAGGCGGTGTTTGTCTTCCCGGCACTGATCATGCTGTACCTGTTGACGAAAAAATTCTCTATTCTGAATTTCCTGATGATCCCTCTGACCATGATTGTGATTTCGCTGCCCATGGTTCACTGGGGCAGAAGCCTGACGGAGCTTTATGAGGTCTACCGTGGACAGACCATGACCTATCCCCAAATCACAATGAATTATCCCTCCCTGTACAGCCTGATTGGCGGTGACAGCTACTGGATGCTCAAACGTTATGCGATTTTGGTTACCATAACGGCTCTGGGTTTGCTGCTGGTGTACTTATCCAGCCAGAAAGTCGAGATGACGAAGAAAAATATGGTCATTCTCCTGTTCCTGTCGGCGTTTACCTGCGTGCTGCTCCTGCCGGCCATGCACGAGCGCTACGGCTATGCTTACGAGATTCTGGCCTGGATTCTGGTATTTCTGGTGCCCAAAACCGCGCCGCTGTGTATCGGGCTGCAGCTGCTGTCAATGCAGACCTACAGCCAATTCCTGTTCCAGACGGAAATCAACCTGACCGCATTGGGGTACGCGAATATCGCCATCTATTTCCTGTATCTCTACATTTTGCTCAGGGAAATGAAACAGGAGAGCAGATAAAGCAGAAAAAGCGGCAGCCGCCAATTTGTTAGTAGATAATTCGGTTCCGGCCGCTTTCCTTGCCAAGGTAAAGCTTTTCATCTACACGCTTAATCAGATCATCCAAGTCAGACCGAAAGTCATTTTCCTCCAGGCCTAAGGTCATCGTGATCTTTTCATCTACATCTTTCCAGACGAAGTTTTTGTGGTTGATGTTTATCCAGAGGTCGGAAACCATGGCGTGGGCCTGGTCGCCGTTCATATTCGGGAAGAAGAACAGGAACTCCTCACCGCCCCAGCGGCAGAATTTTCCGTTTGCCTGAAAAACACCGCGGAATAGTTTCGCCAGCCACACCAGAACCGCGTCCCCGCAGTCGTGACCGTACTGATCATTGAAACGCTTGAAATGGTCGATATCTCCCATGGCGATGGCGAACTGGGCATCCGGGTTGTTTTTAATGAACTGGGTCATGTAGTTGAGCATGGTGCGGCGGTTCCACAGCCCGGTCAGAGGATCGGTAGCGGCCTGCTGCTCCAGCCGCTTATTGTATTCCACCAGCTTTTTCTCGGCGGATTCAATGTTGGAGCTGAAGGTGCCGAACAGAATGCCCAGCTGCAAAAACAGGAACAGGGAGTTGAAAACCTGCATGATCATCAAAAAGGAGGAAGGAAGCAGAACCTGCGGGACATGGGCTTTGCAGAAAAAGTACATCCCCAGGCGCAGCGCGAACAGCAGCGCGGTGGTAACAGCTTTAATTGCCAGCGTTTCATAAAGGGAGAAGTAGACCAGTGCCAGCAACACAAAAATGAAGTGCTGAACGCCCACGTCCCAACCGTACAGATAGACACTGCCCACGATCCAGAGCAGCTGAACGGCGGAACAGTAGATCAGATTGCTGTGCACGCGCAGGCGGTAGGTGCAGTAGAGGGCCCAGCACACCGCGGCAGTGAAGACGGCTCCCAGCCAGGAAAAAATGCGCGGCTCTCCGAAGAACATCAGAAGCTGGAACAGCAAAAGATAACATAGAAATACCAGATAGAAGCAGCGCAGCATCACCAGCGTGCGCTGGGATTCATTCTCGTATCTTGAATCCTTCTTTACGGCTGCCAATATTTTTTTCAATATATTCACACAAATCGCCCCGTATTCCGTTACTTTTTTTCTTCCTTGATCTGGGCCTGCAAATGAACGGAGAGCACGGCAAGGGAGGTTGCCATGTTTTCGTTCTGAACCAGAATATTGGCAGGCACGTCCAGATGGGTAGGGGCGAAGTTCCAGATGGCCTTGATGCCCCCGGCAATCAGCTGGTCGGCAACGCTCTGGGCGCCCTCGGCGGGGACGGTGATGATACCCATGAGTACCTTGTGGGTGCGGCAGAATTTCGCAAGCTCCGAAATGTTGTAGACGGGCTTGCCTTCCTCAGTCTTTTTGATCTTGGGGGCGATGTCGAAGGCCGCGAGGATATTCAGGCCATACTCATCGAAGCCCTTGTAGCCCATCAGGGCCTGACCCAGCTTGCCCGCGCCGATGAGCACGGCGTCGGTGGTGTTGTCGTAGCCCAGGAACTGCTCAATATCGTCAATCAGGGCCTCCCGCTGGTAGCCGATTTTGGGCCGTCCGCCGTCGGATACCATGGCGAGGTCTTTGCGCACCTGTACTTCGCCCATATCCAGAGCGTTGGCAAGGGCCGTGGCGGAAATATTGGGGGACGCGCCCTCCGGCATATTTTTCAGGTATGCCAGATAGCCGGGCAGACGCTTCAGCACGGCCTTGGAGATTTTCTTCTGTTCCATAATTACCTCGGTTCTAATCGGTACGGAAATTTATCGATAAAAATTTGTATCGATTATACCATACCGAATCCAAAAAATCAAGCGCAGCTTGTCTGACGCAAAAATTCTTTTCGCAGTCTTTGCAGAATCCGCTTTTCAAGCCTTGAGATGTAGGATTGAGAGATGCCCATGGTCTGGGCCACCTCCTTCTGGGTCAGCTCCCTGCGGCCCTCCAGTCCGTAGCGCAGAAAAACGATCTCCTGTTCCCTCGGCGGCAGGGTTTCCAGAGCCTGACGCAGGATAGCTTTATCCACGTCCTCCTCGAGAGGGCGGGAAATGGTGTCTTCGTCAGTGCCCAGAATGTCGGACAACAGCAACTCGTTTCCCTCACCGTCCATGTTGATTGGCTCATCCAGCGAGATTTCCGCCTTCTGGTTGGCAGTTTTGCGGATGTACATGAGAATCTCATTCTCGATACACCGGGAGGCGTAGGTGGCAAGCTTTATCTTCTTTTCCAGTCGATAGGTGCCAATGGCTTTCATCAGCCCGATGGTGCCAATGGAGATCAGATCCTCAATGTTGATGCCGGTGTTCTCAAACCGCCGGGCGATGTAGACAACCAGCCGCAGATTGTGCTCCACAAGGGTCTGCTTCGCCCTTTCGTCTCCCAGCTCCAGCGCTTCCAGCGCCGCCTGCTCCTGCTGCCCTTTCAGAGGTGGGGGCAGAATGTCGCTGCCGCCGATGTAGAAAATGTCCTGTTCCCGAACCAGTCCCAAGATACTCAGCAGTTTCCGTAAATTCATAATGCCCCTCCTGTCAGCGCCTGATACATGCCTGTGCTGCTTAACCCTTCGGCGGCGAAGGCCGCCAGTACCGTCTGCTCCTTCTTCCCAACGATGGCGCCGGGGAACCGCATGGCGAGCAGCAGCCCGCCGCTGTTTCCTACGGCGTGATAGGGGATCAGCCGCAGCCCCGGCAGGGGCCGGGCGGCCATGGTTTCCAGGGGAGCGGACAGCTGATACCGGGTCAGTCCTGTGAGCTGTTCCGCCACTTCCCCGGATACCACCAGCACTGGCTCCCCGGTGATGGGATCGTGCAGGGTGTTGCCGGTGTCCCGCAGGGCGGTGAAGGACGCGGTTTTTCCCTGAAAAGTCAGGGTCACCGGCACGAATTCTCTGCCCACCGCCCCGTCGCCGAAGGCCACCCGGCACAATAGCCATACCCCCGCCGCGCCCAGTGTCAGGGCGGCGAAGTTCTGCTTCGCGAAGCACAGAGCCATACCCCCCAGCGCAAGACTCAGCAGCAGAAACACCCCGCCCCGCTTCACCGCGTCCCGGCGCAGCCCGAAGGCAATCAGCGCCATCAGGCATAGGCTGACGCACCGCCAGAGGAAATTCCCCAGAAAGCGGAACCCCGGCAGCAGGCAGCAGCCTGCGTAGACGCTGCCGAAGACCGCCGCCGCCGCGCACCGCCCCGGGGCGGCTGGGAAGCCGGACAGGCGGTTCGTTCCAAGAAGCAGCAGAAAATCCACCAGGAAGTTCAGAAGCATTACAAGATCCAGATACACCGTCAACACGTCCACCTCCTTGCGGCTCAGTATAGCTCCCCGGGGCAACGAAGTCGGTCGCAAAGCTGTCCGGGTGCAGCCGCAAGTTCCACGGAAAAATCCCTCCGACTGGCAAATCAGTCGGAGGGATTGGCTTTTTCTATGGTGCGGATGTTCTTTTCCGCCTTAAACCGGGGGGTCATGACCTCATGTCCGCAGCCCATGCACCGCAGCCGGAAGTCCGCGCCGGTGCGCAGCACCAGCCAGCGCTTTTCCCCGCAGGGATGGGGCTTTTTCATGATCAGAATGTCGTTGATTTTGATGTCCATATTACCTCTTAAGTGTGGAGTGTGCAGAGTGGAGAGTGAAGAGAAAGCGACAATAACTCCACTCTTCACTCTTCACTCTTCACCTTTCACTCTCTGCCAATACTGCTTTGCGGCCTGCTCCATTTTGTTGTCCGCGTATTCATAGTAGCGGGTGCCCACCAGCTCGTCGGGCAGATATTGCTGCTGTACCCAGTGGTTTGGATAGTCATGGGGGTACAGATACCCCTGCTCCCGCTCCATGGTGTAGCTGTCCGCGTGGACGTTCTGCAAATGCCGGGGGAAGGAGCCGGTTTTGCCCTTGCGAACGTCCGCCAACGCGGTGTCCAGGGCGATATGCCCGGAGTTGGACTTGGGGCTGGTGGCCATGAGCACGGCGGCATCCCCCAATGGGATCCGGGCCTCAGGCATACCCAGCTTCAGGGCCATGTCCACGCAGGCATTGACAATGGGGATGATCTGCGGGTAGGCAAGGCCCACGTCCTCGGCGGCAATCACCATGAGACGGCGGCAGGCGGAGGGCATCTGGCCCGCTTCGAGGAGCCGCGCCAGATAGTGGCAGGCCGCGTCCGGGTCGGAGCCCCGGATGGATTTTTGCAGGGCCGACAGCAGATCATAGTGGCTGTCTCCGTCCCGGTCGGCCCGCAGGGCGCTCTTTTGGGTGACGGCTTTCGCGTCCTCCAAGGTCAGGGGAAGAACGCCGTTTTTCGGCTGTCCGGCGGAAAACAGCACCTCCACCGCGTTCATAGCCTTTCGCAGATCGCCGCCGCAGGCCATGGCGATGTACTCCAAAGCCCCATCCTCGGCTTCCGCTTTCAGCGCCGTGCGGCCCTCCATATAGGAAACCGCCCGATGTACCGCTTTCAGCGCCGCTTCCGCCGAAATCTGCTTGAATTCAAACACGGTGGAGCGGCTTAAAATGGCGTTGAACACATAAAAATAGGGATTTTCCGTGGTGGAGGCTATCAGGGTGATTTTGCCGTTTTCGATGTGCTCAAGCAATGATTGCTGCTGCTTTTTATTGAAGGACTGAATCTCGTCTAAGTATAGCAGCACCCCGTTGGGAGCCAGGAAGGTGTCCAGCTGGGCCACGATTTCCTTGATATCCGCCGTGGAAGCGGTGGTGGCGTTGAGCTTATACAGGGTGCGGTTGGTCTGCTGGGCAATGATGTTGGCTACAGTGGTCTTGCCTGTGCCGCTGGGGCCGTAGAAGACCATGTTGGGTATCTTCCCGGAGTCAATGAGCCGCCGCAGAATGGCACCCTCCCCCAGAATATGCTCCTGACCGTAGACCTCGTCCAGTGTAGTGGGCCGCAGAAGATCGGCCAATGGCTGATACATGGACAGCCCTCCTCAGTATGAATTGACAATTGACAATGGAAAATTGACAATTATGGTATCCCTTTGGGATAAATATAAAAAATCGTTTTCACTGGAATGTTGCCATATCTTTTGCAACATGTCCGCCTCTCCAATTGTCAATTATCAACTGTAAATTGTCAATTGGTTAAAATGTTGCCACGTCCGGCTCGGCGGGCTGTGCCCCGGTGGTGACCTCGATGGCGGTCAGCACTGGGCCAAGCTCTCCCTTGTACAGGGGGTGCTTCTCAGCGGCGACCTTTGCCGTGACCATGACCCAGTCCCGGGATTTTAGCTGCGCCGCTTTTTCGTACCGACAGGGGATGCCGCAGAACTGAATGTCCTCCACGCAGCAGGTCATGACGAACCGTCCGGGAGCGAACATACCGTTCTTGTCCCGGCGGAGCATGGCCACCTGCGCCTTGAAGCGGACGGTTTTGCCGTCGTACTTCCGGGGCTCCTCGGACACATCCCGGTAGAACAGGGCGTAGTCCACGTCCTTGATTTCAACGACAGGGGCATTGATATCGAAGGGCAGGGGATCTTCAATCTCGTCAAATTCCGTACTGCCGTCGGTGTAATCGTAGAGAATGTCGATGCGGCGGGAGGCGGCTCTTGCCAGCTTGTGGTAGGGCATCACGTCCGCGCCTTTTTCCAGCCGGTTGAAGACCACCATTTGCGCGCCCACCAGCTTGTCCATCACCAGATTGCGCATGTTGGCGTTGAAGGCCATAATGGTGGTGCTGTCCGCGAACATGACCTCCTGAGCAACCACCCAGCCCTCGGGGAAGCGCATATACAGGTCTCCCACCTGCTGCATACCGTTCAGCTCCGCAACCACACGCTCGGCCTTGTACTTTTTCTGCAAAGCCTGAAGCTGCTTGGTGGTGACGGTCTGCTGGTCAAGAACCTCGATATAGACGTTCTTGTGGGGGTAGGTGGACAGGTCGTATTCCTCCTCACCCTCCTCAAAGAGCAGCAGCAGCGTCCTTTCGCCCGCGTTGAACCGCTCGTCCTCCAAGGTCTCCTGAATGAATTTCGTCTTGCCGGAATCCAAAAATCCGGTGAAGGCGTATACGGGAATTTCCTGCATGGCTTACACCCCGAACAGCTCGGCGATGTGGTGCTCGTCCAGCTTGGAGCCGATGACGCACAGCTTGCCGGTAATGTCAGCGGAGCCGGTACGGACACTACACTCCTCCGGCACATAGTCAAAGTGAATCCAGCTGCCGTCCGCGGCGGGCAGAATGCCCTTGGCCCGGAGGATCATGCCGTACTTGCCGGAATCCAGGGCGTGCAGGGCATTTTCAATGGCAGCCTTGTCAAACTTCTTGGCAGTTTCTACGCCCCAGGAGGTGAACACCTCGTCGGCGTCGTGGTCATGGTGATGATGGTGGTGCTCGTGGTCGTGGTCATGGCAGCCACAGGTGCAGTGCTCGTCATGCTCATGATGATGCTCGTGCTCCTCGTGGTCATGGTGATGGCAGCAGTGGTGATCGTCCTCGTGACCGTGGTGGTGCTCGTGGCAGCCCTCGTCGCCGTGATGGTGGTGGCATTCGTGGTCATCATCCTCGTCATCATCGTGGTGATGGTCATGACCGCAGCAGCAATGATCGTCATCCTCGTCGTGGTCGTGATGATGGTGGTGATGCTCGTGCTCGTGCACCAGCTGGGCAAGCTCATTTGCCAGGGTGGACTGACCCTCCATGGCGGCAGTCAGCTGCTCGCCGGTGAGCTGGCCCCAGGGCGTGGTGACGATGGTGGCCTTGTCGTTATGCTGGCGCAGCAGGGCAACAGCGGCGTCCAGCTTGGCCTGGGGGATGGAGTCGGTGCGGGAGAGGATAATGGCGGAGGCGGTCTCAATCTGGTTGTTGTAGAACTCGCCGAAGTTCTTCATATACACCTTGACCTTACCGGCATCCACCACGGCCACGGTGTAGCCCAGGGTGACCTCGTCATTCATGACCTTCTTTACAGCGCCGATGACGTCGGACAGCTTGCCCACGCCGGAAGGCTCAATGAGAATGCGGTCGGGGTTATACTGCGCGATGACCTGGGTCAGGGCCTTACCGAAGTCGCCCACCAGAGAGCAGCAGATGCAGCCGGAGTTCATCTCGGTGATGTTGATGCCCGCGTCCTGCAAAAAGCCGCCGTCGATGCCGATTTCGCCGAACTCGTTCTCGATCAGCACGATTTTCTGGCCCTTGTAGCTTTCCTGAATCATTTTCTTAATGAGCGTGGTCTTTCCGGCGCCGAGGAAGCCGGAGTAAATATCAATTTTTGTCATAATCGTCTCACCTTTCAGTGTAATTTACTCAACATAATAGTATACCACATTTTTTGGAAAAATGGTAAAATAGCTGTTAATTTTTGGCAGGCGGCGTGAAGGTATCCTCTACCGGGTATTGATCATTATCGTAAAAATGCCACCATTCGTCGAAATAGCCGTAAAACCCGTGCTTTTCCATGAGAATTTCCAGTAGTTCCGCGTGGTCGGCGGCGGTTTTGGTGGTGTCTGAGTAGTCCCGGTTGGCCTTGTCGGAAAAATCGTCAAAAGCGGAGGGCATTTCCAGTTCTGTTCCGCCGAGATCCACCAGCGTCACATCCACGGTGTTTCCCCGGCTGTGGGAGCTGAAGCCCTTTGTCGGGTTGGCCACAAAGGTGGGATCCGGGCAGACCTCCCACAGCTTATACTGGGCACTGACGGGACGGAAACCGTCCCAGATTTTAAGCGCCAGACCCAGCTGGGCCAGATCCTCGTTGACGGCGGCCAGCTTTTTGACGGTGCTGTAGCGCAGATAGGCATCGGTAAAGTCGTAGATCACCTGCCCGGTAAAATTATCGGCGGTGGCGTAGCGCAGTTCCTGATACATCCCCGGAATGAAGTCCAGCACCCGAACGAATTCCTCAGGCGCAGGCTCCGTCTGGGAGGCTTGCACCGGGGGTTCTGTCTCCGGCGGCGAGGTGTCCGGCACCAGTGTCTCAGATGGCTGGGTTTCCGCCGGGGCAGCTGCGGCGGCTGTGGTATCCATCGGTATTTCCCTTCTTTCACAGGCGCAGATTAGAAAGCAGAGCGCCAGAATCAGAATTGTGAGCCGTGCTTTCATGGGGTTTCCTCGGTCAGGCGGATGCCCTTCATATGCTCGATCATGGCCCGCATGGGTGCGGACAGCCATTTTTCCCGGCGGTAAAGCAGCTGCTTCCACACCACGACCTGCAGATCCGGCACATTCAGCCGCGCCAGCCTGCCCTCGCGCACCATACCCTCGGTGACGTAATCCGGCAGGAAGGACAGACCGGTGTTTTCCCTTACCAGCTTGCAGATCAGGTCAGCCTGCCCGGTTTCCAGAACGGGATGGATTTCCAGAGAATTCCGTGCCAGCTGCGCGTCCATCAGCCGGCGGTAGCTCATGCCCTTCTCCGTCAGAAGGAAGGGCTGCTCCAGAAGCAGCTCCAGCGCCACCACCGGCAGCGCCGCCAGCGGATGCTGGGGTGACGCGACAAAATGCACGCCGATTTCCTCCTCGTCGGCGATGACGTAATTGGTGTCGTATACATGGTCGTCCATGGTGCAGATCATGTCCACGTCATTGTGATCGAGAGATTCCAGCAGCGCACTGGTGTCCAGGGTGGTGATGCGCAGACAGACCTTGGGATAGGCTGTTCGGAACTGACCATAGTGCCCCACAATCAGCGGCTCGCACAGGGAATCCGCCATGCCCAGCCGCAGGGTTCCGGCAGGCTCCCGCTGCCGCTTCGTGCCCAGCAGCATTTCCTGACCTGTATGGCAGATTTGCTGGGCGTAGCTCAGCGCGTCCCGCCCCGCGTCGGTCAGGCTGACGCAGTGCCCGATGCGGTCAAAGAGCTGGACGCCCATTTCCTTTTCCAGCTGCTTGATCTGAAAGGAGATGGTGGGCTGGGAATAGCCCAGCTTTTCACCGGCTCGGGTGAAGCTGCCCAGCTCGGCGACTTCTATAAAAATACTCAGCGCCCGCAGATCCATAGCTGGCCTCCAGAAATTTAGAAAATAAATAGAAACGATTTAATTCATCGATTGGACTTATGCCGCTATCTATTATATACTCGCTGTGAATTCTGTCAAGAGGTAGAGAAAAATGGGTATTATTTCGGCAGTATACAATTTCCTGTGGGGGGATTTGTTTACGATTCCCATTGGCGGCGGGATCGGCATTTCGCTGCTGGTGGCTCTGCTGATCCCGGTGGGGCTGTATTTTACGGTGCGCACCCGGCTGCTGCCTGTGCGGTGCTTCCCGGAGATGCTGCGCCTGATGATCCATCGGGAGACAGCCGGAAGAAGCGGCGCCATTTCCGGCCTGCAGGCCCTCATTGTGTCCACGGCGACCCGGGTCGGTATGGGCAATATGGTGGGTGTGGTGGCGGCGATTTCTGTGGGCGGCCCCGGCGCGGTGTTCTGGATGTGGGTGACAGCCCTGATGGGCGCGTCTACCGCCTTTGTGGAGGCCACGCTGGCCCAGCTTTACAAGGAAAATGATCCCCTGTTCGGCGGTTACCGCGGCGGCCCGGCCTATTATATCCACGCCTTTTTCAGCCGGGGCAAGAAGAAAAGCGTGATTGCGGCTGCATTTGCTTTTTCCGGCCTTCTGTGCTGGTGCGGTGTCAGTCAGGTGATCGGAAACTCCGTCTCCGCCTCCTTCCAGAACGCTTTTTCCATCCCGCCCATTGTTTCCACGGTGGTGCTGGTGGCGCTGGCGGCGGTGGTGGTGATGCGCAAAAACGCCAGCGTGAAGGTGCTGGACGTGATCGTACCCGTCATGGCTGGGTTTTATTTTGTGCTGGCGATTTTTGTCATTGTGAAAAATGCCGCCTTGCTGCCTGAGGTTTTCGGACGCATTGTGGAGGAGGCCTTCGGCCTGCGGCAGGCTGTGGCAGGCGGCTTCGGCGGGGCGCTGATGAACGGCGTCAAGCGGGGCCTGTTTTCCAACGAAGCAGGTTCCGGCTCGGCTCCCTGCGCCGCCGCTGCCGCCAAGGTCAGCCATCCGGCCAAGGCGGGACTGTTGCAGGCCTTCGGCGTCATCTTAGATACCATCGTCATCTGCACCTGCACCGCCATGATCATGCTGCTGGCGCCCCAGGAAGCGCTGGAAAACCTAAGCGGCATGGCGTTGCTGCAAACCGCCATGGGCTGCCATTTTGGGCAGTGGGGTGTCTATTTTGTGGCGGTAACTTTGTGGCTGTTCAGCTTTTCCACCTTCATCGGCATCCTCTATTATGCCCGCTCCAATGTGGCGTACCTCTTTGGCGACCATTGGGCGGCCCAGACCGGCTACCAGCTGGTGGCGCTGGTGATGCTGTTCATCGGCGGACTGGCTGCCTATACCTTCGTGTGGGATTTGGGGGACATCGGCATTGGCCTGATGACCATTTTCAACCTGATCGCCGTGATACCCATGTCCGGGCAGGCAATCGCGGCGCTGCGTGACTATGAAGCCCGGAAGGAGGACTTGCGATGAACGGAATTTTGGAGGTCTGCGTGGATTCCTACGCCTCGGCCATGGCGGCAATCGCCGGTGGGGCGGATCGATTGGAGCTGTGCAGCGCCCTGAGTGTGGGCGGACTGACCCCTTCGGCGGCACTTTTGAAGCAAATCCGCCGGGTCAGCAATATTCCCATCCGCTGCCTGATGCGTCCCCGGGGTGGGGACTTCCTCTATACCCCCGAGGAAATTGAGCAGATGGCCATGGAAATGGCGGTTTTGCGGGACGCGGGAGCCGACGGCTTTGTCGTTGGCTGTCTGACCGCCGATGGAGAACTGGACGGAAACGCCATGGAGCCGCTGCTGAAAGAAGCCGGCGGCCTGGGCCTGACCCTGCACCGCTGTATCGATGTATCCCGGAATCTGGAGGATACCTACCGGGCCGCCGCAACGCTGGGCTTTGACACGGTGCTGACCAGCGGCGGCGCGGGGAAGTGCGCGGATGGAATGGAAACCATCGGACGGCTATTACAGCTTCGGGATACGGAGCATGGCCCGGAGGTTCTCATCGGCGCGGGCGTCAACGCGAAGGTGATTTCTGCCTTCCGGGAAAAGCTGCCGGGAGCAAGGGCCTTCCACATGAGCGGAAAAACGGAAATGGAAAGCGGAATGCGTTTCCGCCGGGAGGGTGTGCCCATGGGCCTGCCGGGCCTTGACGAGTGGCACATCCCGGTGACCAGCGGGGAAGCGGTCAGGGAAGCAAAACAGGCACTCGAATAGAGGATATCCCCTGCCATGAGTTGGATAAAGAAGAATTTAATTGACAATTGACAATGAACAATTGACAATTGCGGTATCCCTTCGGGATGATTAAAAATAAATCACAGCCATGAAATACCCGCAGATTTTCCGAAGGATCCTGCCATATACGACATTTTTTAATTGTCCCACAGGGACTCCTTAATTGTCAACTGTCAACTGTCAATTGTCAATTAAAATCAATTTACCTGCATATGAAAAATTCCGGGCTTCGATCGAAACCCGGAATTTTCTTATGGAGTTTACTTTGCCCGGGAACCGAAGTTCACGGAGGTATCACCCTGAGCGTTCACACCGAACTCGTAGTCCTTGCCCGGCAGAACGGCGTTCATGAAGATGCCCACCAGAGCGGCCACAGCCAGACCGGACATGCTGATGGTCACGGAGCCAAGGGGAATCACGATGGCGCCGTTGTAGCTGACGCCCACAGCCAGACCCAGAATCATGGCGGCGATGAGCACGTTGCGGCTCTTGGTGAAGTCCACCTGATTTTCCACCACGTTGCGCACACCGACGGCGGAGATCATGCCGTACAGCACCAGGCTGACACCGCCCATGGTGGCGGCGGGCATGGCCACGATCAGCGCGGCAAACTTGGGGCAGAAGGACAGAATGATGGCAAACACAGCAGCCAGACGAACCACCTTGGGGTCGTAGACCTTGGAAAGCGCCAGCACGCCGGTGTTCTCACCGTAGGTGGTGTTGGCGGGAGCGCCGAACAGGGAGGCAAGGGTGGTAGCCAGACCGTCGCCCACCAGGGTGCGGTGCAGGCCGGGGTCAGCCACGAAGTTGCGGCCCACGGTGGAGGAGATGGCGCACATATCGCCGATGTGCTCCACAATGGTGGCCAGGGCGATGGGGGCGATGGTGATGACGCTTGTCAGCAGCAGACCTGCGTCAAAGTTTGTGGAGAAAATGGAGAACACGGTGTTTTCCCAGATCACGGGCAGGCCGAACCACTTTGCGCTGGACACGGCGGCGGCAACATTGGCCCGGGCGGAGGGGTCGATGATCAGGGCAAACAGGTAGGAGGCCACGACACCCAGCAGAATGGGGACGATCTTGACCATGCCCTTGCCCCAGATGTTGCAGGCCACAACCACCAGAATAGCCACCAGGGCGATCAGCCAGTTGCTGCGGCAGTTGCTGATGGCGGAGCCGGCCAGAGACAGGCCGATGCAGATGATGATGGGGCCGGTGACGATGGGCGGGAAGTAGCGCATGACCTTGCCGGCGCCGAAGGCCTTGAAAAACGCAGCCAGCAACAGGTATACAAGACCGGCAATGGCGACGCCGAAGCAGGCGTAGGGGAGCATGGCGGCGTTGGGGGCGCCGTCCAGCATGGGGGCGATGGCGGCGTAGCCGCCCAGGAAGGCGAAGGAGGAGCCCAGGAACGCGGGCACCTTCCGCCCGGTGATCAGGTGGAACAGCAGGGTGCCTAAGCCCGCAAACAGCAGGGTGGTGGACACGTTCAGGCCGGTGAGGGCGGGCACCAGAACCGTTGCGCCGAACATGGCGAACAGGTGCTGCAATCCCAGAACCAGCGTCTTGGGCGTGCCGAGAGCTTTTACGTCGTAGATCGCTTCGTTGTTTTCCATGAATAATACATCCTCTCTATATAGTTTCCGTGGTCAGTATACTCTGGTTTTACCCTTTTTTCAATGACTTTTTGCGCTGGAATTTGGCGGGAATCCCCTTTCCCTTTTGTGGAAAATCACGGAGAACGCCGCATTTGTACCATCAGGGCGGACAAAGGTGCGCATTTGGTATGGCAACCTACGCACGTCCGTGGCTTGTGGGCGATTGTTTTTTGCGCAAATACAACATTTCCGTTCCCAGCGATTGACAATTCGGGAATTTGCAATTATACTATCCTCTATATTTTGACGCGAAGCGCCTTTTTCGGAGGGAAAACGACAAATGGTATACAAATGGAACGTGACGATTCCAAAGCTTTCCGGGGATACCCCCCGCCGCGCCTATATCTGGCTGCCGGAGGATTATGAGGAAAGCCCGGACAAGCGTTATCCCGTTATGTATATGTTCGACGGGCATAATGTGTTCTTTGATTCCGACGCCACCTTCGGCAAGTCCTGGGGCATGGCGAAATACATGGAAGAGCATCCCAGAGACTTAATCATCGTTGCTGTGGAGTGCAACCACGAGGGCAACCGCCGTCTGGTGGAGTACGCCCCCATGACCTACACCAATTCCGAGCATGGTCACATCAAGGGCAAGGGCAGTGTGATGATGAACTGGATGGTGAAGGAACTCAAGCCCTTCATTGATGTGAATTACCGCACCCTGCCGGATCGGAAGAACACCATCATTGCCGGTTCCTCCATGGGCGGCCTGATCGCTCTGTACGGCGTGACAGTATATAACCACGTTTTCCAGCGGGGCGCCTGCCTGTCTCCCAGCCTGTGGGTATCTCCCGGAAAGGTGCTGGAATTTGTAGCCCGGGCCCATATCCGCCGGGATACGCAGGTCTATATGGACTACGGCGAACTGGAAATGTTCAACCACGCGGCAACCCAGGAATCCATGATCTCCACGGCCCATCTGCTGCTGACCAAGCGGGTGAACCTGACACTGCGGATCGTCCCCGGTGGCAACCATTCCGAGGCCAGCTGGGAAAAGCAGATTCCTGTTTTTATGGACTGTCTGGGACTTTAAGCGCGTTTTCTGTCATTCCGAGCCAGTGCGCACAGGAATTGCGGTATGATTGCCACCGGCAATCATTATTATCGCAAATTCGCTGCGCGGAGCACCACTGGCGTGGGAATCCGTTCCCCTTATAAACGAATGCTTGATACCGCAAGGAGAGACGGATTGCCACACCAGTGACTTCGGTCACTGGTTCGCAATGACATTGTCATGATAGAACTAAAGGAGAGATAGAAAATGGAAATTCGGTACGAAAAGCATTGGAGCGGTTACTTAAACCGGGAGATGGAATTCAAAATCTACGGCAGCTACGGCAAGCCTGTGCTGTTCATTCCCTGTCAGGCGGGGCGGTTTTGGGATTTTGAATCCTTCCACATGATCGACTACTGGGCACCCTGGATCGAGTCCGGCAAGTGCATGGTCTTCGCCATCGACACCATCGACAACGAGGCCTGGGCGGCGCAGGGCGCGGACAACCGCTGGCGCATTGAAAACCACGAAAAATGGTACAACTATGTGGTAAACGAAATGGTGCCCACCATCCGGCACCTTGCCGGCCTTGCCAACGGCTACGATCAGGGCATTCTGACCTTCGGCGCGTCCATGGGCGCCATGCACGCGGCGAACCTGTACTACCGCCGTCCCGACCTGTTCGACAGCTGCTTCGCCATTTCCGGCCTGTATGATAACAAGGAGTTCTTTGGCGATTACTGCGACGATCTGGTGTACAACAACTGCCCCTGCCTGTATCTGCAGAACCTGCCCGACTGGCACTTCTACAAGGATATGTACAACAGCCAGAAGAGCCTCATCGTCTGCGGTCAGGGCGCCTGGGAGGAGCCGCTGCTGGAATCCACCCGGTGGCTGGACACCGTGTGCTGCCAGAAGGGCATCCACACCCGGTTTGAGTACTGGGGCAAGGATGTCAACCACGACTGGCCCTGGTGGTACAAGATGGTGCAGACGTACCTGCCCTGGTTCCTCGGTTAAGTTACAAGATACAAGATATAAGATACAAGATAGAAGATAAGGAGTTCATTTCATGAAAAATTTCGTTTTTATCTCTCCTAATTTCCCGATGACTTACTGGAAGTTCTGCCGGGAGCTGAAGAACAACGGCATGCGGGTGCTGGGCATCGGCGACTGCCCCTACGGGGAGCTTTTGCAGGAGCTGCGGGATTCTCTGCACGAATACTACAAGGTCAGCTCCCTGGAAAACAGCGAGGAGGTCTTCAAGGCCGTGGCCTTCTTCACCTTCAAGTACGGCAAGATCGACTGGCTGGAGAGCAACAACGAGTACTGGCTCATGCGGGACGCCTGGCTGCGCACGGAGTTCAACATCACCACCGGGCCGAAGCTTGCGGACATGGACAAGATCAAGTACAAATCCGCCATGAAGGAATACTATGCCAAGGCGGGCCTGCCCACCGCCCGGTGGCATATTGTGGAGGGGCTGGAGGACGCGCTGGAGTTTGCCCACACCGTGGGCTACCCCGTGGTGGTGAAGCCCGACAACGGCGTTGGCGCAGCCAACACCTACAAGCTGTGCTCCGACGAGGATGTGCAGTGGTTCATCAATACCAAGGACGACAATATTTACATCATGGAGGAGTTCGTCAACGGCTATGTTCAGACCTTTGACGGCATTGTGGATTCCAAGGGCAATATGCTCTTTGAGTCCGGCAACATTACCCCGCTGTCCCTGATGGACATTGTGAATACCGCCGGAGACTCCGTGTACTATCTGGTCAAGGAGCTGCCGGAGAAGATCCGTCAGGCGGGCCTTGCCACCGTCAAGGCCTTCGGTGTCAAGAGCCGGTTCATCCATCTGGAATTCTTCGTGCTGAATGATGA
>JALFUW010000105.1 GCA_022786995.1 Clostridiales bacterium | reverse complement strand
CCGGATTTCCAGCAGCGGACATATCCGGGTGGATGGTCTGGTGCGGGGAGAAATCCACGGTTATGTCAACGGCATTGTCCGGGCAGACATCAACGGCGATGTGGAGCTGAATCTGCTGTCCGGAAAAACCACGGAGGAAGGAGAAAAGGACAATGAAACGTAAAATCTTGGCTGCGCTGCTGGCGTGCGTCCTGCTGGCGGGACTGGTTCTGCCTGCGGCGGGAGAAGAGGTGCAGGATGCTCCTTTGGATGTGGAAACCATCCGCATTGCCTCTGCTGAGGATTTTCTGACCTTTGCGGAAAACTGCGCGCTGGACAGCTGGTCACAGAATAAGCAGGTGCTGCTCACGGCGGATATTTCTCTGGAGGAAACGGATTTTGCCTCCATACCCACCTTCGGCGGCAGCTTCGACGGCGGCGGACATACCATCAGCGGTCTTTCTCTGACCCAGAACCTGTCGCCCGCCGGACTGTTTGGAATCCTGCAGCCAACGGCGGTAGTCAAAAACCTGACGGTTCAGGGAATTGTCACCCCCGGCGGCGACGGACTGTCCGTGGGCGGTGTTGCGGGGGAAAACGATGGTACGGTTGAAAACGGTACGTTCATCGGAACCGTTGTCGGCAAGACCAATCCCGGCGGCATCGCGGGTATGAATTACGGAACGCTCCGCGCCTGTCGTGCGGAAGGCAATGTAACCGGTGACAACCGCACCGGCGGTATTGTAGGATACAACTGCGGCAGCCTTGTCTCCTGCCGCAGCAGCGCATCTGTAAACACCGAAAGCGTGGACCCCACCATCAATCCCAAGGATATCCGGCTGGATTTCAGCATGGATTTTTCCAAAACCGCTAATCTGGACGACTCGGATGCAGCCTCGGACACCGGCGGTATCGCGGGCTATTCCAGCGGCACCATAACAAGCTGCGTCAATTCCGGCTCTGTGGGGTACCCCCACATCGGCTACAACCTGGGCGGTATCGTGGGCAGAAGCTGCGGCTTTGTGGAAGGCTGCCGTAATGAAGGCTTTATCACCGGGCGCAAGGATGTGGGCGGTGTTGTGGGACAGATTGAGCCCCACATCCAGACCATTCTTTCTCCGGACTATCTGGAAACCCTGAGTAAGCAGTTTGAGAATCTGGGCGGTCTGGTCAGCCGGGCGGGCAGCAACGGTGCGGATATGGGCGGCGATGTGCAGTCCTGCATCCAGACCCTGACCGGCTATCAGAGCAGTGCCCGTTCCGCGCTGGAATCCCTGGTTTCCGGCGCTGCCAGCGGCGAGGTGAACGAGGAAGCCCTGTCGAGCCTTGGCAGCGCCGTGCAGGGGATGGCGAACACCTCCGGCGATCTGCGCAATGCCATCGGGCAGGGCGTAGATACCCTGACCAATGACATCAGCGCCATTTCCGGTCAGATCAGCGCCATTTCCCGCACCTTCG
Organism: Clostridiales bacterium; assembly: GCA_022786995.1. Taxonomy (GTDB): domain Bacteria; phylum Bacillota; class Clostridia; order Oscillospirales; family Oscillospiraceae; genus Faecousia. The sequence continues at coordinate 16,065 of JALFUW010000105.1, read as the reverse complement.
CGCTGGCCACGGAGGATGCGAAAAAGGAGACGGTGACAGATATCTCCGAGGTGGATTTGGATGCCATAACGGAAGGTCTGGTAGGCTCCTGCCAGAACAGTGCGGCGGTGGAGGGCGATCTGAACGTGGGCGGCATTACCGGCGTCATGGGGCTGGAATCCACCGCCGACCCGGAGGATGATGCCCCCAGCGGAAATCTGACCCAGAGGCGGCGGTATGAGCTAAAGGCCATTGTGCGCGACTGTGAAAATACCGGCAGGATTACCGGCAAACGCAGCTATGTGGGCGGCATTTGCGGACGGATGGAACTGGGTCTGATCTGCGAATCCCGGGGCTTTGGCACCATCACCAGTGAAAACGGCGACTATGTGGGCGGTATCGCGGGTCTTACCGGCGGAACCATCCGGAGTTGTTTTGCAAAATGTACTCTGTCCGGCGGAAGCTATATCGGCGGCATTGTAGGCTCCGGCATTGCCGAGGATTACAGCGGCGATTCCAGCACTGTCAGCGGGTGCTACTCCATGGTGGAGATTCCAGAAGCGGAACAATATGTGGGCGCCATCGCCGGAGTCAATACCGGGGTGTTCACGGGGAATTACTTTGTATCTGATACGCTGGCAGGCATCAACCGGGTCAGTTATTTCGCGCTGGCACAGCCCATATCCTACGATGCCCTGCACAGCGAGGATTTTCTGCCCAGCTCCCTGAAAACCTTCACTCTGTCCTTTGTTTCGGATGGGCAGACTCTCAAAACCGTCCCCTTCCATTACGGAGACTCCTTTGACGATTCTGTTTTCCCGGAGCTTCCTCAAAGGGAGGGGTGCTACGCACGATGGAGTACGACCTCTTTGGCAGATCTGCGGTTTGACACGGTAGTCGAAGCATCGTACTATCCTTATATTACCTCCCTGGGTTCTACACAGACGCGTTCGGAGGGCAAGCCCATGCTCTTTGTCCAGGGACAATTTCAGGATAGGGACAATCTTTCCATCGTCCCCGGTACAACTTCGTTCCCGGAAACGGAGGAACATCCGGTGTTGGAGCAGTGGCATATTTCCATCCCTGCCGACGGACTGGAAAGCCATACCGTTCGTTACCTGCCTACGCAAGCGGATGCGGTGGTTTATCTTCTGAGAAACGGCAGCTGGAGCAAGGTTTCTACAGAGGAAATGGGCAGCTATCTTGCTTTTGAGGCGGAAGGCGCGGAGGTGGAAATTGCCGTCACTGCGGCTCCTGTCGCCAATATGCGATGGATCATTCTGGCGGCAGCGGCGGTTGTTCTGCTTCTGATTCTTGGCTTGCTTCTTTGGGAATGGAAAAAGCGCAGAAAAACCGAAAAAAAGATTTTCAAACGGCGCTGGTGGCTGCTGGTCCTGTTGCTGCTTGCCTGTGCCGGTGCAATCCTTCTGTACCGATACTTCCCCCAGACCCGGGCGGGGCAGACGGTTCAGGCCTACGATCTGCTAAAAACCTATCTGGAGCAGCCGGAACAGCAGATGCGTCTGAGTGTGAAGGCCCAGATTGAGAATCAGGATGCCGGCTTTACCGCGAATATTCGCAGAGTCCATACCGAAGATACCTCCATTACCGAGATTTCCGAGGGAGTGCGGAAGCTGTATTATGCCGGGGGTGTGGTATTCCTGGAAAACGGATCAGCTTTCCGCCTAAACGGGGCAGCGCCGGATTATTCCGCCCTGCTGGAAAACACACTGGAGATTTACAGACAGTCGGATATCAGCGCTGTGGATGGTACTTACACCATTACGGCGGAGGGCAGCCAGGCAACGCAAAGCCTGCGGCTGCTGATGCCATCTGCCCAGGCCCTTCTGCCGGAGGCAAACCGCCTGACGGTAGATCTCATCACGGAAAACGGGGCCCTTTCTCAGCTTCGGTTTACAGGAGCAGGCAATCTGGCGGATTCCGTCAAAACCCCCTTCTCGCTGTCGGCAATTGTGGAGTTTCTCCCGGCTTCCGGCGATGTTACCATTCCCAAGCCCGTTGCCCAGGCGGTTTCCACTGGTAATTACCAGGCGCAGGAACTGTATTCAGATGATCTGGTGCGGTTGATTGACGCATGGACCCGGCTTCGGAGCAAAAACCCGGTTGCGGCTGCGGTCACTTTGGAAGCAAGCTGCGGCGAGCTGACGCTCAGCGATGCTTTTTCGTACTACCAGTGGCGCGCATCGGGCACTCCCATTTGGGGTATGGAAAAGGATGGAAAAACCTGCTACTTTACCGACAATGCAGTCTGCGACGAAAACGGCAGGACGGTGTCTGCCTCCGCTGCGGGAAACCTTGATCTGGCAAACCTGCTGGATATTGCCCTGATGAACATGGAAAATACGGAATTCAAGTGCCGCCAGGACGATACCGCCAGCGTTTATACATTCAGGCTGAACCAGGCGGGAATGGAACAGCTTGTTCACGGCGTTTTTCCCAAGGCGGAGAAGCTGGAGATTTCCGGCGAAAAAGGAAGCATCCTGCTCAGGATTGCGGATGGCAGCCTGCAAAGCGTTGAGATCACCTGTGACGGTAGCGGGAAGCTGCTGACAGCGGCAGTGGATATCGGGCTCAGCCTAAAGGCTCAGCTCCAAAATGACAGCCCGGGACCCGGGCTGCCGGATGCAGTCAGGCAGGCGCTTGAGAAGTAAGATCGCCCAAAGAGGATTGTTTTTTCGAACATACGAAGCCCCCGGTTCTGCGACAGGCAAAACCGGGGGCACAGGCTCAGTATGTGATATCTTTGATAAAAGCTGTCTGAAGCGCATCCGCTCCGGCCTTGCAGAGCAGCCCATCCTTTTCCGCCCGCAGACGCACATATCCGAAGCGGGTCAGCTTTCCGTTGTCAAAGCTCTTTCCCGGCAGGTATCCCACCATGGGAAGGTCTGCGATGGCTTCGGTCAGGTACATAAAGCCGCCGCACTCCGCAATACAGGGAAGTCCCTTCGTCAGGGCGCTTTTGATGCTGAGCCACATGGAAGCATTCCCGCTGAGTTGCCCCGCGTACAATTTCGGATATCCGCCGCCTAAGTACAGGCCCTGAATATTCTCAGGAAGCCGAGAATCTGCCAGCGGGCTGAAGGGGACAAGCTCCGCGCCGATGATCCGGCTGTGAAACATGGGGTCGATGTAATCCGGGCCGCATTTGAATGCACCCACCCGCAGTCCCCGGTTCACCAGTGCCTGGAGCACCGCTCAGGTGACGGTGGTTTTGCTGCAGCCGCTGTTGGTTCCGGCAAACAGAATCCTGGCAATCCCGGATCCATTTCCTTATTTCTCCCCACTGGGGGCCAGCGTGGCGCTGTCAAAGTGAAGGGTATATTCCACAAGATGAGGCGTACTCATAGCTTCCGTACACGCACTGACGGAAATATCCTGATCCAGGTTCACAGGAATCTGGAAGGTGGAGTTGCCCTCCTCCTGAATGGGGTCATATTGTACACCATCCACGATCATGTAGGTATAATGTGGGCTGCTCCACTGGATTGTGGCCTTCAAAGTCTCCCCGTCGGAAACCAGCACCGCAGGAGAGCTGACGCTGGCCCGCCCGGAGCCGCCGCTCAGCTCCACCGCACACAGATAGCTTCCTGCCTGGGGAATGGGGTTCAAAACACTGACTTTGTGGTCATACCAAACTCCCTTGGTACCGATGATGGCAAGGTCGAATTCCCCTCCAACCGAGGCCACCGGGATGTCAAAGCCAAATGCCTCTTCGCTGAGGCCGTCGCTGTAGGTCACCGTGTCCACCGTAGGCTCCAGCCAAACCGCCCCGGGTTCCTGAGCCTCAGCGGCAGTGCCCGGGAAGAGATTGACAATCTTCTTGGATTGCAGGCTCACATGCAGGGTCTGCACGCCGTTTTCCACCGTCAGCTTTCCCTTGCCGTTGCAGGCTTCGTTGGCCCGGAACATCCCGCTGTCCGTATCAAAATCCACAATGTATTCTCCGTCCGGCAAAATCCTCACCGATGCGGCAGGTTCCGTTGCCTGTTCTGTGGGTTCCGGGGTTTCCGTAGGGGCTTGTGTCGTTTCCGTGGTGGTTTCCACCGCTGGTTTTGTGGCCGCCGTTGTTGGAATTGTCTCATTCTTTGCTGCGCAGCCTGCCAGCAGCAGGACTGCCAGCAATGCAGAAACAAGTTTGATTGCTTTTTTCATAGTAAATACATCCTTCCTTGGTTTTTCCTTTTGACAGCCTGTCCTTGTTGGAAAGGCTGTCAAAGGGAAATCCCAATGCCCGGAGGTAAAACCTCCGGGCAAAAAAACCATCAATTCAGCGTGTCAATCACGGCCTTGGTATGGGCGACATATAGATTCTGCACTGCTTCAATGCTGCCGAGTCCGGCAATCTGGACGGTCACACTGTCAAAGTATCCGGTTGCTTCAAACATGCTCTTCCAGGAATCTTCCTCCGCACCGGCCATGTCATTGTTGGCGTGGTCGCCGGCTACCACCATCAGAGGACGCAGCACCACTTTGGTATAACCCGCTGCCTTTACGGCCTCGATCACTGCCTCGCAGGAGGTGTCTTCCGGCTCACCCTCCACGGTGCCAATGAAGACATTGTCATAGCCCAGCGTCTGCATCTGGGTCTGCATCTGGCTGTAGGACACCTTAGCCACATGGGCGGTGCCGTGACCCATCAGCACAAAAGCGGTTCCCTGAGCGGCAGCCTCCGCCGCATCCGCAAAGCCGGCATCCGCCGCGGCTGCCGCGACAACGGCCTGAGCGACAGCTTCCTTGTCGGCATTGATGACGGCGGCATCAGAGCCAACTTCACCCAGCAGGGGCTCTGCCACGCTGATGCTCTCAAACTGATTCTCATAAGCGGACAGTACATCCATCATCTCGTCGTATTCCGCACCGTGCATCAGATGGGTGGGCTGCACAACCAGCACCTTCACACCGTTTGCAACAGCCCGGTCCATCGCCTGCTCCATATTGTCGATGAACTCGCCATCACGAGCCTGCACATGGTTGATGATGATCTGCGCGGTAAAGGCACGGCGCACGGACCAGTCAGGGAATGCGGCAGCAATGGCGTCCTCAATGCCCTTGACGTCCTCCACACGGCTATCGTTGTAGGAGGTACCGAAGCTTACCACCAGAATCTCCTTGTCGCCGATTTCATCGCTGTTGCGGGGGTCGTCCCGGCCGGCATCGCCGGTATCCAGACCAAAGTAATCCGGGGAGGCTTCCTCACCCTCCACCAGCGCCTTCTGAGCATCGGTCAGGGCATCCCAGGCTGCCTTGGCGGCAGCACACTGGGCATCCGTATCCTCGGTACGCTGCTGGACATAAATCGCGTCAATCAGCGCGGCAACGGCATCCGCGGCGGCCTGATCGTCCACCACAGCTTCGGTTTCCGTTGGGGCTGGGGGCTCCGTGGCAGCGGAAGCGGTGACCTCAGTAGCCGGCGTTGCGGCAGGCTTCGCTGTACCGCCGCAGGCAGCCAGCAGCATTGCCATTGTCAGCACAACGGCAATCAGGGTACATACTTTTTTCGTGTTCATTGTTTTTCCTCCTTGTGTCCTTCGCACAAAAGATTTTTATGAACAGAATACGGTATCGGGCAGAATTCGTTCTGGCAAGCGAAAAAGGCGTACTGACGGCGGGAATGGGAAAAGAAGCCACTTCGGAGCGAACTTCCATCGCATACCCCAATCCTACCGCCAAAAGCGGTAAGTATTCGGTACGGCCAATTCCTCGTGACCTGGGCGATGCCCTGTACCAATGGCTGGCAGGTTTCCTGACTTTCGGGTCATCGCAGCACCGCGCCTTCTCACTTTCGCAATGGCATTTTGCGGAGTGCTCTCCGATTCACAGTGACGAGATCGTACAGGTTTTGCACCTATTTCCCTTTTACCCACTGCTCCGCGAATCCGCAAAGCAGCGGCACCAGTCATCTTTGTATTCAGTTCTTACAGATTCAAGGGGCTTTCACGCCGTTTCCAGCTTGCCCATGTTTTTGGCTGCGTCCAGGATTTCCTGAATCCGCCGGTTGCATGGCCCGATTTCACAGCCGGCATCGAGAACACAGCGGCAGGTGTGTACTTTTTCCATGGCGCGGTCAAAGGCCGCATCGCTGATTTCATGGAAAGGTCTTTCCGTGATGATCTCCGACGCAAGCAGTCGGGCCAGCCGGTAATCCAGATCATTGGTATAGAGAATCCCGGCACAGAAGGGGATATTTCCCTTCTGCAGTCTGCGATACACCGGAATCCCACTGCCGCAGGCCGACAGCACCAGAATCTCCGGATTCCCCCGGGGTCTCGGAAGCTCGATGCTGCCAAAGCAAGGGTCAAAAAAGCCCTCCGTAATGTTATAAAGCTGTCGGATCTTCTCCTCGTCAAAGACCTCTTCCGGTGTGCCGTAGCTGCTAATGGTATCCCCCTTGACACAAATGATCTTGTCTGATATTTTCTGGGCAAGATCAATCTCGTGGAGGGACATAATGACCGTGATTCCCTTCTCCTTCGCCATGGAGCGGAGAATGGACAGCAGCTCCAGCTTGTGGCGGATGTCCAGGTAGGAGGTGGGCTCGTCCAGAATGATGATTTCCGGCTCCTGGCAGATGGCTCTGGCCAGCAGAATCCGCTGACGCTGACCGTCGCTGACGGCGTTAAAATCCCGGTGGGATAACTCCAGCGCGTGGACGGTTTCCATGGCCTCGCTGACCTTTTCCTCATCCCGCTTTGTGAGCAGGCCAAGACGGCCCGTATAAGGGTAACGCCCGGTGGCGACAATGTCCCGGCAGGTCATCAGCTCCGGCTTCATCCGCTGCGTAAGCACCACGGCCATCCGGGTGGCCAGTTCCTTGTGGGAAAGACCGCTGAGGTTCTGCCCATCCAGCGCAACCGTTCCCCCGATGGCTTTCAGCTGCCGGGTGATGGATTTGAGGATGGTACTCTTGCCCGCCCCATTGGGGCCGATGAGGGTCACGATCTCACCTCTTGCAATGCCGATCGTAATATCCCGGATCAGCGGCTTTCCGTCGTAGCCCACGGTGAGCTGACTGGTTTGAAAGTAAAAATTCGCCATGTTACCTCTCCTTGTTCCTGCGGAGCATCATGCCGATGACCACGGGCGCACCAAACACGGAGGTAACCGTGGAAATGTTCAGCTCAGTAGGTGCGAAAGCGGTACGGGCAATCAGATCACAGCCCATGCAGAACACCGCACCGCCCAAAAACACCGCCGGAATCACCACAATGGGTTTGGAAGTGTTCAGCAGCCGTTTGACGAGATACGGAACCGCGATGCCCACAAAGGAAATCGGCCCGGCAAAAGCGGTGACACAGGCGGACAGAATGCTGGACAGCAGAATCAGCGCCACACGAAACACCCGGATGTTCACGCCCATACTTTGGGCATAGGCTTCGCCCAGCTGATAGGCACCGATGGGCTTGGACAGCAGAAACACCGCCAGGGTGGTCACTCCCACAAGGATGGCCGCAGTGGTTACATTGTCCCAGCTCATACCGGAAAAGCTGCCCAGACTCCAGCCGTGGAGATTCACAATATCGCTGTCCTCCGCGAAAGTGACCACAAAATCCGTAATGGCCGAGCAGATATACCCGATCATGATGCCAGCCACCAGCAGCGTTGCCATGCCCTTGAGCCTGTGGGACATCATCAGAATGAAGCCCACCGAAAGAAGCGAACCCACAAAAGCCGCGATAATCAGCGTCCAGCTGGACACCGCGCCAAAGGCTCCGATATAATAAATCATCGACAGCGCCACCACCATCTTCGCCCCGGAGGAAATGCCCAGCACAAAGGGACCCGCAATGGGATTGGCAAAGAAGGTTTGCAGCAGGAAACCTGACAGGCTCAGGGCACCGCCCAGCAGCGCGGCCATCAGAATCCGGGGCAGCCGAATCTTCCAGATAATGTTCACCAGCGTGGGATCGCCCTGCTTGTTAAATAAGATGCCGATGATTTCTCCAACAGAAATAGGCACGCTCCCAATGTTGATATTCAGTACCGTAATCACGAAAAGCGCAGCCAGCAGCGCCATAAATACCACGCAGTACAGCGCTTTTGCGCGATATGTGTGATTGTTCTTTTGCTCCATAATCGCTCCTATTTCAGCTTATAGAGGAACTGCATATCCTCCTGTCCCGTGAGCATATGATGAAAATCTACAATCAATTCGCCGGTGATGTCCGTGGCCTGGAACAGGTATTTACCTGTACACCATACATTCCCGTTTTTTACCGCCTTGAAATCGGCAAACAGACTGTCCTTGGCGATCAATTCGTCAAGGGTATAGATGGGGTCGTCAATGGCGGCGTTGTAAATCAGGTAATCCGCACTTACCGCGATGTTGTAGAACTCCTCCATGGTCAGGGATACGGAGGATCGCCTGGAATCCGGGTCTGTAATATCGGTGAATACATAGTTTCCACCGGCAATTTCGATCATCTTCGGAACATAGTCCGTAGTTGCCCGGACATTGACGCTTCCATTGGACGAAAGGTAAAAGAACGCCACTGTTTTGCCGGTATTCTCCAAATCCCGAAACTGCCGGATGGCTTCCGTCTGGGTTTTGAAAAAGTCCTCCGCTTCTTTCTCCCTGTCCAGCATCACGCCGTAGACCTTCACCCATTCGGTACGGCCCAAAGGGTGTTTTTCGTAGCTGGCGTGTTCCACAAACACAGGAATACCCAACTGTTCGATCATTTCCTGCACCTTGGGCGCGTGGAGAATCATCGTGGATTCAATGGCCAGATCGCAGCCTTCCTCCACCATCAGTTCATAGTCCGGCTGAGAATAGCTGCCGGAGAAGAGGATGCTGCCCTCCTCCATCGCTTTCACAGCGTTTTCCACATACCAGCCGTCCTTCCTGGTTCCAACCAGCCGGATCGCGTCCAGCCCGCCGATCCGATCAAACAGCGCCATGGCGGAGGTCGCCTGCATATAAATGGTATCCAGGGGCTGCTGAAGAATCTTGATGCTTCCATCCAGGCCTTCCGGCACTTCTCTTTCCTCCGGCACCACCAGATAGCGGCAGTCTCCGATCACTTCAATGAGCGCATAGCCGCCCTCATAGTAGTCCACGGCGAACTGCGTGGCGTATTCCAATTCCATACTGGATTCCCATATCAGACCAGGGAGCTCTTTTCCCTTCGGAGCGGAGGCTTCCGAAGACGATGGAACGGCAGAGCAGCCTGTCAGCAGGATCGCTACCAATATCAGCGCAACAGCTCTTTTCATCTGCTTTCCTCCAATCCGACACCATACTTTTTCCTTTGCCCCGGTTCCCGAAGGGGGATACGGGAACCGGGCAAGCTATCTGCCTATTCGCGGAAAAACACAGATACGGCCCGCAAACGGAAATCAGCAAACCGCCTGTGAAAACAAAAAGCCATGGCAGCATAACGCTGCCATGGCCGTTTTTCCATAACAAACAAAGCGCCCATTGCAAAATCACGCAGAATACACGGGCAACTTGTTCAAGCAGGTCTCCTGACTCGCGTATCATGAGCTTTCCGCACTGCCTTCTCAGGAAATAATCCCAATGGCGGACTTTCATCCCGTGCGGTGCCTCCTCGCATACAGTGGCGGTACCGTTCCGGATTCTGACCGGATTCACTATTCTCCGCCAGATTCCAAGCAAAGCAGGCGGCACTTGAACAGCATATGAAATTGTGTGTATTATACACCTGGAAAACAGGTTTGTCAATAGAGGCCCGAAACCGCAAAGGGGAAGCTTTGAGTGATTGCCTGCCGCAAATGCAAGGCTTTCACAATAATTCAGCAAGACTGAAAGCAATAGATTCACCGCTCAGCCGTGGGAGACTTGTCCCCCTGATATGGCTCGGATACAGATCAAAATCTATCCCCCTTTGGGACTCCTATCCAAATACAAATACTGCTATGATATAACGCTGAAAAAACCATACTACTTCCCCAAATAGTGTGGCACCTTCCATATCAGGTAGGAAATTGGATTGGGTGTATTAACCATGGCTGCATCATATCAGATACTATTGTGATCCAGAAACCCCACGGGGGGATAGAAACACGGCACTGGACGCATCCCCCCGTGGGGATATTTTTGTATAGTATCTACAAATATTCGAGGTATCTGATACTAGTTTTTCATAAAACGGTTCAATACCGTTTTATGAGACCGCGGTTACGCGGTCAGCGGCATCGCCGCTAAAAAACGTAGTCCATACATTTCTCGTCGCCTCCGGCGGCCTGCGCGAACAGCTCGGGATAAAATGGTATTAACCATTTTATAGGCAAATGCCTTCTCGCTGGGTAGAATTTTCTCCCGGTGGAGATTAGGCGAATGGAGAAAACCTGCATGAGCAGCAGCGCCACAAAGAAGTTGGGCAGGCTGTTGCCCACAAAGCTGAAAAATCGCAGGAAATAATCGGTCAATCGGTCATGCCGCACCGCCGCCAGAACCCCCAGAGGGACAGAAATCACCACCGTCATGCCAATGGACAGGGCAGTCAAGAGCAGCGTCGCCGGGAGCTTGGAAATGAAGGTCTGAAACACATCCTTCCCGGAAACATAGCTTACGCCCATATCGCCCCGCATCATACCGCCCACCCAGGAAAGGTACTGGGTGAGAAAGGGTTTATCGAGGCCCAGTTCCGCCCGCTTCGCGTCAATGATCTCCTGCGCCACCGCACCCTTATCGCCGTAAAGCTCGATGATGGCATCACTGCCGGCCACGCGCATCATGGCAAAGGACAGGAAGGTGATACCAATGAGAACGGGTATCAGTTGTAAGAATCTGTGGATGATATATTTTTTCATTCTGCCTCCGTGTTTCGTTACCGAGTGACCCCCAATGGTGTATCGTCTACTGACCGAGTTCGTAACGCATTGTCAGCGGCGACTCGCCGCCTTTATGGCCTTCCACTAAGAACATAGGCGTGGAAGCATTGTTGATTCTCTCTTGCTTATCCAACCGTAGTTGCTTCAATCGCACTGATAAATCAACGATCATGTGCATTCACCTCCGATACACATTTTAATGTTATCAGCTTTTCGACAACTCTCCGAAAACTTGTCGCAACACTTCGTAGACTGAGGCAAGAAAAACGCCCCTACCGTATTTGGCAGGAGCGTTGATACCATATCGGACTTGAAATGAATAGGTGTAAAACAGGTGTAAATTCGTTTTTGCGGGGAATATCGGGAAATGAAACACCGAACTTTTTAATACATTTTCGCACCGGCGGGGATGTGGTTATCCAGCATCAAAAGATGGAGTTTTTCTTCTCCTTCTTCATGATGCACGGCGGAGATCAGCATACCGCAGGACTCGATGCCCATCATGGGTCTGGGGGGCAGGTTGGTAATGGCAAGAAGGGTCTTGCCCACCAGCTCTTCCGGCTCGTAATAGGCGTGAATACCGCTCAAAATGGTGCGTTCCACGCCGGTTCCGTCGTCCAGAGTGAACTTCAGAAGCTTCTTGGACTTCTTCACCGCTTCGCAATTAAGAACCTTTACAGCACGGAAATCGGACTTGGAGAAGGTCTCGAAATCCACGAAATCCGCAAACAACGGCTCAATCTCCACCTTAGAGAAGTCAATTTTTTCTTCCTTTTCAGCAGGAGCAGAAACGGGAGAATTTGCAACTTTTTCCTCAGTTTTGTCGCTCTTGGGCATATCCGTCGGCTTCATTGTGGGGATTATTGATGAGACCCCTTCACCATGCTTCGTGATGCGTCGCGGTACTGTTTTTGCTGGGAATCCACCGATTCACTATGCTTCGTGACGCACCATTATCCTCGCGCATTTGATGTCAATTTGCTGTCCTTTGAAGAATTTTGCTGTCAGGCAAAACGGCTCATTGAGCCCTTCTTAAAATACATTCAATGTCGCAGCCAATCGTTCAAATGATTCCTGTTTTTTCTCCTCGGTCGCTTCGGCATAAATGTCCATCGTTGTCTTGATGTCCTTATGCCCCATAATGGACTGGATGACCTTCAGGTTGGTCTCCTGTTCGCAAAGCCTTGTGCAGAATGTGTGACGCAGATGGTGCGCTGAAAAGTCAGGCAGCATGACTGCTTCCCGGTGTTCTTTTTTGGCGTTGACTTCCTCACTGGCATTGTAATCGGCAACAATCCGCTTGATTGCCCGGTTGACAGATTGGGGATTCGGGACATTCCCGAAACGGTTGCAGAAGATAAATCCGTGCATACCGTCAATCTCCACATCGTTCCAGCCGTTCTCCTGCTGCTCCCACAGCATCTCAAAAGCGTCCTTCACGGAGTCGAGCATCGGGATTGTGCGTTCACCGGCCTTTGTCTTTGGCTTCGAGATATGCTGCACAGAGGTGCGGCTATCGCCTACCGGGTAATACACCAGGCTATGATTGATGCTGATTGCACGGTTCTCATAGTCCAGGTCTTCCCAGCGAAGTCCCAATGCTTCCCCAATGCGGCAACCTGTCCCCAAAAGGATGGTGAACAATGCCCACCAGTGACAGTAAACCGGGTGATTGGCGATATGCTCCATAAACGCCCGCTGCTGCGGAATGGTCAGCGCGTGTCGAACACCGGTGTTATGGTCGGAATTCTTCTTGATCTCTGCCATAACACCATCGGTTGGATTGTTGCGGATGATGTCATCACGAACCGCCAGCTGAAATGTCGGATGCAGAAGCGTGTGAATGCTTTCCAGCGTATTGATCTGGATTTCCTGTTCCTCCAACAGACAGTTATAGAATTGAAGCACATCCGAGAACTTGATATCCGCTATCTTCTTGTTGCCAAAGGTTTCACGAACAAAGCGGTCATACATGTACAGGTAATTGCTTCTGGTGGTCTGTCTGAGATTGGTTTTCAGGCTCATGTACCGGTCAAACACGAAATTCACCGTTGCTTTTCCGGCAACATAAATATCCAAACCATCCAACTGATTTTTGGTTAACTCTGCTTCCTTCTGCCTGAGGGTCACAAGGTCATTTGCATAGAGATACTTGCGCCGTCCAAGAGGGTCCGTATAACTGTATACATACCGCTTGTCGGAGCTTCGCTGCATCTCTCCTTTTCGCAGGGCTCTTCCCCGCAAATCTTTTCTTGCCTTTGCCATATCAATTCCTCCTCCAAAATGAAGAAGGGCTCGATACTATTCAGGTTTGGATAAGAATTTCTCCAATGCCTGCAAGACAACTTCTGTCACACTCGTATTGTGTTGTTCAGCGTAAGAACAAATCTGCTGATACAGGGCGTCCCCAATGCGAACACTCAGTATTTTTCTCTTTGAATGTTCTGACTTCGGTCTTCCCATATCTGCCATAGCTGTCCTCACACCTCCACTACAACATTATACTTATTGTATGACAAAAAGTCAACACTGTACCGAGCCCTTCGATGAAAAAATCTGTTCTGTTAAATTTTGTTCCGCAGATTATGCAACACGGAATGTTTCAAGGTACTGATCCAATATTTCGCAGTTCACAAGCACAACCTTGTCGATTTTATAAACCGCTTTCGCCTCCTTTGCCAGTTCCTGAAATTTCGTCAGTCCCAAGCTGTACAGCTCGGCACCCTCCTGATATCGGACAAATTTCTTTGCCATCTTCTTCGTTGCTTCTACATCCTTGCGGCTATATCCCATAGGCAAATCTCCTTTTTCCCAAATTATCGATTGTGTTTCTTTTCGTTTTTTTGCGGCTGCGGTCTGTGTGCGTACTCCGCCAGCACCTCTTTCGGAATCCGGTCAAGCAGGGCCAGAGCATCCTCATAATCCCGATGCAGCTTTGCATCCGCCAGTTTCTTCAAAGTGCTTTCCTGGGTGGCTTCATCCAGAGACTGCTCCAACTGTTCATTTTCCTTTTTCAGCTTTTTGTTCTCAGCAGTCGTGGTTGTGAAGGCCACATTGTATTTTTTCAGAGTGGTGTGCATCTGCTCCACAGCGGGAATATACTTGTCCAGCAGCACGCCAATCTCTGATGCCTTGCCTTTGGCGTTGAACGCATTGACATCAGCAAGCAATTCTTCCAGCTTGGCTTTCTGCTTGGTCAGACGGGTCATCTCCTTGAACACCCTCGGTGGAATATGATCACGCCCAGATTCACTGGCAGATTCGCCACGCTCGAAGTCCGGGTACTTTTTGACCATGTGCTTCCAGAACTCATCCTGCCACTGGGTCAGCTTCTTTTTGTTGCCGACGATGTCTTTCGCGCTGAGCCGCCCATCTGAGGTCAGCGGGACAAAGCAAAGGTGCATATGGGGCGTTTTCTCGTCCACATGCACCACGGCGGAAATGATCGTCTCAGGAGACTGCTTCCTCTGGATGAAATCAAGGGCATATTCAAAGAACTCTTTGACCTCCCGGGGCTTCTTACTTTGAAAAAACTCCGGGCTGGCGGTAATCAGGGTTTCCACCACCCGGACACTGTCCTTCCGGGCTCTGCACCCGGCTTCGGCAATCTGCTTTTCTGCTTCTGCCCGATAGGAGCGCTGGGGTTTCACCAGATGGAAATTCAGCCTGCTGCGACTGGTATCCACATCCGGGTTGCTGGCGTATTCTGTCTTGGTGCGTTCGTCGTGGGCTTCGATCCTTCCAATCTCCGGCCCCTTGTACTTGGCAAAACGGAGAATTGCATACTGAGGTTTCTCCATCAGGCTTCCCTCCGTTTCTGCCAGATGAGGTCATACCCCATCACATCCGCAATCTGAATGGCTTCCCGGTAGCGCAGGGAACCCCTAGCGAGTTTGTTGGAGAAGTTGGAAATGCTGTCGCTCCAGCCGTATTCCTCAGACAGCAGGTCAACCACCTGCTGCATGGTCATGCCGGAGCGGACGATAATACTCTTAATTTCATTTTTCACATTCATAAAAATACCTCTTTCATTGTAAATTTGGATTTGGAGCCAATAGAAATGGCTCCCATGATGTCTGTATTGAGGATGCTTCGTTTGCTTTTTCTGTTTCGGAATGGATTCTTTGAAACGGCATAGAAAAACACGAAACCGTGCAGCGTCTTCACCCTTCTCACCAGCGCGATTGGGTGAAATTCTGCTGCGGTTTCGTGTATCATTTTCCTGTTTCCACAAGCCTTGGGAAATCCGTGTTGATGTCAGATGCTTCCTGCGGCTGTTTTCTGCTTTCATACCGCCGGCAAGAAAGAATTTCTGCCCGGTAGCTCTGCTTGCAGCGGTTTCGGCAGCGGCGGCATACGGAATTGAACTGGACGCGACCCGCCCGGTTGCGGAAGAACGCCCACTCCTGCCCTGTGTACTTTTTCATATTCTGTCTCCTTCATTTTTCTGTTGAACCCGGAATCCTCTATCCCAATCCATCCCAAGCATCCCCGGGGATAGATGGGATGGATCGGGATGGATGTTTTCCACATCAGAGAATAATTGGAGCGGTCAGTGCCTGAATGCCCCAGAAGCCGTTGACCTTCTTGCCGGATTTGTTGATGATCTTGTTGCTGGCTTCCAGATTGTAGTCCTCCAGATGGCTTTTCAGATAACTGCTTACCGACCGCTGGGCGATGGGCCGATAACCGTTGTCCTCACACCACATCTGATAGATGGCGTACAACTCCCGGGAGGTGATGGTGCTGTCTGCTTTCAGCTGGATGTACCCCTCGGATTGCATAAACTCCACCAGATTGTTGGCATTCCGCTTGGCGTGCTCCTTGTTATCCGCCGCCCTCTGGCTCACCGTGAAGCGGTAGTTGTTGGATTGCAAGCGTTTCAAGCCATCCAGGTACCAGAGGAAGATGCCCTCTACCTCCTGTTTCAGCTTGTCGGAAAGAAACGGGTCATCCGCCCTGCCCGGCGGCTTTCGCCTGGTCTGCAAAATCAGCTGCCGTCGGAAGAAACCCTCCGACTTATCGTACAGGGCTTCCAGATCGCCGTTGGAGAACGCCATGAAGCGGACATACATATCCCCCTGAAAGCTCTGTTCCTTCTTCCGCTCCAAGTCCATAGGGGTTTCCGCTGTGATGATGGACTTCACATAATGGGTGGAGGATAGAGCTTCCATTTTGGTATCGTCGTCCACCATCACCAGCACATGCTGCAAATCCGCTCGGGCGAAGGCGCTGGTTTCCACCTTGTCGATGCTGCCGTTCTTGACATTG
>JALFUW010000091.1 GCA_022786995.1 Clostridiales bacterium | reverse complement strand
GGGATTGTAGGAGATGGGCAGGCGGTTCAAGCAAAAGCCCTTTTCCTCCACGAACCTGCCATCCAGAAACAGGGTGCCGTTGGCGAGAAAAACGCGATCCTGATACTTTTCCAGTTCTCCCCGGTCATAGCACTCCATGCGGATGGCTTCCAGCAGGTTTTTAGCTTTCGTCACCAGCCCGCCGGTCAGGTGCTCTTTGATGTCATCGAACACATCCCGCAGGAGCCAGTCCTTGTCGGTGACAACGCCCTCCGTGGTGAAGAAGTCCTCTCCCTTGCTGAGTAGGGGGTGCTGTTCCAGGAAGCACTGGCAGTATTTGTGCTCGATGATCTTCCCCTTGTCATCCAGCCATTCCGGTGTACCACTCATGCACAGTCCCTCTCTTTCTCAGATAATGTCCCGAGATACTCCGACAGCCGCCGGAGATGCCCCTCCCGGCAGAGCACCTCCGTTGTCTCTTTTGCCAGAAGCCGATCATTTCCCAGCAGGCAGTCCAGATGATGGTTGACCGTTGGAATGGCTTGCATCGCCTCGGCAAAGCGGGGGTGGATGGGGTCACCCGGCTTCTCAGGACGATACCGCAGCTGCCAGATGCGTAGATGACGAAGATATTCCCGCAAAACACAAATGCAGAGCCGCTCCCTGTCCCGGGGTGGCTCTGCATGGTTGGGGAACGGTAACGGTTCATGTTCCGCACCGATTCCAAAATCAGTTTCCAGTTTCTTTGCGGCGGCATAGGGCGAAAGCCCAAAGAGGCGGGCGGTGAAGTCGATGACATCTCCGCTGACCCCACAGCCGAAGCAGTAAAAGCGATCATCCACTTTCATGCTTGGATTGTGATCCGCATGGAAGGGACATCGCGCCATGCCGCTTCGGTTGACAGACAGCCCATACCTTTCGGCTGCCTGTCGGGTGGTTACGGTTTGCTTGATTCTTGCGTAGGTTGACATAATCTTTCTCCTTTGAAAAATAGTAAAGGGAACCGCTCGTAAATAAAGCAATTCACCCTTCTACCCAGAGTTATGTCAGAAAACGCAAAAACCACTCCAATCCCGGGATAACTCAAAAAGCAATCCGGGAAAAATGAAAATCCGCCGCACCTCCATCCGAAACTCCGGACAGAAGCGCGGCGGATTTGATGATTCCTAAAAGTCAATATCCCGATGCGGAGTTTACTTCCCCGTTTCGCAAGCAGCCGCAAATCGCGTAGTACAGCATCACCAGCGCCATACTCAGTAGAATTCCTCCGATGATATCTGTCAGCCAATGCACACCGGAAATCAGTCTGCCCATCACCATAAACACCGTGAATGCGGCAATCACGAAGTTTATGCTTTTTCTGAGGAGTCGATTCTGAATACGGCTGTGAAACTGCATCATCGCCGTGGGCATCACGCACAGAACAAGAAGAGTTGTGGACGAGGGATACGATGCCTCTAAAATGCCATTGATCAGTACTGGTCTGTAATTGATCGCAAATATCTCGAACAATACATATCCCGCCATGACAAGTACATAAAAGCCACCCAGAACTAAAATGTCACCATCTACTTTGAACAGGCTCTTTCTGGTCACGATCTGTACCAGTCCAAGCAGGGCAAAGCCCAAAACAAAGCACAAAGGAACCAGCCCCAGCCAGTCTGTCAGTGTGTACAGCCCCCAGTGCACCCCCGTAAGATTATGGAACCATCCATTGATTCCTGCAAATCCGACCTCAGAACAGTCTGGGCCAATGGGGCGCACATCCAGATACCGGATTGCCAGCGTCCACAGCACAAATGCAACCAGCAGCCCCAGTGCTGTTAGCAGATTCTTTTGATTTCGTTTGTTCATTCCGATCCGTCCTTTTCGTTTTTATTCGGCTGTTGCCTGAACAAAGCATACCCGGATGGAAGGGAAAAGGAAAGAATTGGTCTGTCACATCCGTGACACGAAGCGTGTCATGCCCATTTTATGAGCATTAACGCCTGAATTACCAGAATCAGAAAGAGATATGCGGAAGCATAGGGCTGCCGGCTGATCATAAAGAGAAGCGCGCCAACTGCCCCCAGCCCCAACGATATCTTATCCTTCTTTTGAAGCCAAAAGGAGACCTGACAGTCCTGTAGCGCCAGCATCAGAATCCCCCAGACTGTCATAGAAAAGACGATTATCAGGTAGGGGATTTTGATGTATATTTCCTCCTCTGTGAGCATGAGCACGGATACCTCCTGAATGACACCGTCCACCCTCTGCCCAAAGAACGGCAGGAAAAGAAACATGGCGATGCTGCAATCCAGCAGACCGAACACCAGATTCCGCAAATGCCGCTCCTTCTGCTTTCCGTCCTCCTCCGCGATGGTGATAATCTCATCCGTTGACAGCAGGTCGTCCAGTGAAACGCAGAAGTATTTCGAGATTGCTTTGAGAGAATCAATATTGGGATAGCCCTTTCCGGATTCCCATTTTGAGATAGCGGTACGGGACACAAAGAGCGCTTGGGCAAGCTCTTCTTGAGTAAGCCCTCTGTTCTTTCTCAGTTCCTTTAATTTATCCTGAAAATCCACGGTAATCCTTCTTCCTTTGTTTGAGACTTCGTTATCATCAGTATAACGCTATTGTGTATTATGTGCAAGAAGAACATTGCTCCACGATGGATTGCATCAAGTCAGAGCAACTACAAACAAATATTCTTTCTATCCGTTTTATTGTACCATTCATCTGTTATAATCCGACCACCACACAAAAATGAGGAGGTCTGACATTATGGCAGTTAAGATCGTAGAAGACAGCGCAGTCCTGACGCTGGACTTTTGGGATAAGGAGACAATCTACAACGGGCAGGTTTTCCCGGTGGGCACGCTGGCGTGCGATGCGCTGAACATCCCCGGAGAAGTGGTGAGTCACATGGAAAAGCTGTGTGAAAAGCTCAACGGGTTTATGAAAAGCTTCGATTCCGGCAAGGGTGATCCCGCCCTGCTGCCGGAAGCCAAATTCAGCGCCATGAAGCTGCTGGAGCTGATGGCGAAGTACAAGCCCTTTTCCTATATCAACATGGCAGCTTTCCGGGATCTGGTGAAGCGTTGTTTTACTCCCAACGGCGTGAGGTCCGCCAATGCGCTGATTCAGGCGCAGAAAAACAGCAAGCTCTCCGACCAGATTGCGGACAAATATCTGGACGGTGCTCTGCTGTCCCGGCTGCTTCCAACCCTTGCCCATTTCGGGTATTCCCTGAAGGCATATCAGGAGACCATGCTTCCCTTTGCCCAGCGTCTCCATGACAGTGAAGACCGTGCCAGGGCTGACTACGCCAGAATTTTTGACAGCTATTTTCCCAAAGAGCCGACCTTTGAGGATGCCGGTGGCTGGATGTCCATGACCAATGTGACCATGCAGTATCTGACCATGGAACACCCGGGCGGCGACCTGCCTGTGCTGGTAACGCGGAGCCACTATGTCAGTTTCGTGGGAATGCTGCGGGGAGATTTCTTTGAAGCCCTCCGGGCGGGTCATGGTGTCAGGCGGTGCTTCCACTGCAATCAGTGGTTCCTGACCACCAATGCCCATCCTGTGAAATACTGCGATGGTCTGGCTCCCGGCGATCCAAAAGGCAGGACCTGTCGGGCTGTGGGCGCAAAGAACGGCTACAAGGAGGACGCCAAATCCCATCCCATCAAGGGACCCTATGTGACCCGGAGAAATACCATCAGCAAATATGTCAGTGACGGAGCCATGTCCAAGGAGTTGGGGGCGATTGCCCTGCGGCTTACCGAGGAAAAGCGCACCAGGGCCTTCACCGATCACGACTACTTTCTGAATTGCTACGCAAAAGAAATGAGTCAGAAAGCCATTGTCGCGGAGGCGAAAGCGATTCTGGTCGCGCAGTCTGCAAAGGAAGGAATCCTGCCGTGAAAACCAAATATCAATGGGACTTGGATGGTTTTTTCCAGAAGGTTGGGTTTGATGTGGAAGGGATGCAGATCACCCAGCACATCGCGGAGAACATCTTTCAGCTTGATCCGCCCCCTCCGGAGCTGTCCGAGAATACCCGGGACAATGATTACATTCTCAAAGCTCTGGAAACGAAAGACCTGAAATACTTCTCTTTCTTCCTGCACAAAATTGAAAAGCGCCTGAACCGGTATATCCGCCGCACACTGACCTCGGAATCCAATTTCCGTTATGACCCGGAGGGGTTTCTGGAAATCAAACTGTGCTGCATGATGTGCTTGCTTCAGCTTCTGCCGAAGTATGAGCCGGGTAAGGACGCGGAGTTTATGACCTACGCCCACAACTTTATTTTCGATTCCATTCGGAATTATCAGATGGGAAAGGAAAGCTGGTCACTGCCGTCTCTGACCACCTACAAAAAAATCCGCACCGCCGCATGGATGCAGAACAATCTGGAAAACGCGGTGGAAGCCTTCATGGAGAAATACAAGTGCAGGCGAAAAACCGCAGACCGATTTTTCCGGGAAGCCAGCTGCCTGCATCGCCGGAAGGAGACAATCCTCCTGGATGACGAGGAGGAAGAACGGGACATACTGGAAGCGCTTCCGGATGAAGAAGCGGATGATGTGTCCCAAATCATCTGGCATGAGATTCACACCAATGCAGTCCGGAAAGCCTTTGATCGTCTGACCCCGGATGAGAAAGAGTATCTGCAAAGGCGAAACGCCCTGTGTATGAAATGCGGCTGCGCCCGGAATATCAAATACGGCGAAAGCTTCGATGATCTCGGTGCCCATTTTGAACTGACCACAGCGAATGGCGCGGAGAAAGCATACCGCAAGGCT
This sequence comes from Clostridiales bacterium, assembly GCA_022786995.1. GTDB lineage: Bacteria > Bacillota > Clostridia > Oscillospirales > Oscillospiraceae > Faecousia. The sequence continues at coordinate 15,591 of JALFUW010000091.1, read as the reverse complement.
GTGGATCACCTGGCGAGACTGCTGGTGGAAGACAACGCTATCGGCACTGTAACTATAAAAAGGAAAAAGGTCATTCGCAGAAAACAGAAAATCGCCGCCGCAGTCTACGAATACCAGGCAGACTACGACGGCGAGTGGGGCGAAATTGAAATCGATTTTGAAAAGGGCACAGGGAAGATTTCTTACATTGCAGAGTTGGATACCACCCGTTCTCATAAGTTTGCAAACAGGGCCATTGAAGAAATCCTCAACTCCGATCTTGATGATCTTCCAAAACAGAAAACGATTGCATTTCCAAAGTAACGGGGGTGCGTCGCTGCGGCGGGCTTGATATACCTCTGGCTCCCCCGGTGATGCCGCTGCGCTCCAAGAATTTCTTCCGAAATTCTCTCAGCTCCGCCGCACCACCTACACCCGAACAGGCGGGTTCTGCTAGCGCAAACTCCTAGGCTTCTCGTCCGGGAGGACGCAGAACCCGCCTGTTCTGTGGCTGGCTGAAAGTGCTTGTTCCGGCCCCGAACAACCCCTTTCCGCCACCCACGGTCGCCAAAGGTATAACACACTAGACTTTTCGAGCAAAGTCGTGTGCCACGAAACCGCCGGTTTCATTGGATTCTTCCGGCCACGGAGGGCGCTGCCCTCCATTGGATTCCTCCCGCCAAGGCAGCGCCGCCGCCTTTGGAAACCACTGCCAAGGGAACGCTGTCCCCTTTGGATTCCCCAGCCAACAGGGTGCTACCCGCTCCTATTGGATGACCCTTAGCCAAAGGAACTGCCGTCCCTTTGGAATCCCAGCTCGTTTTGAAATGAGTACCCACAAATGGGAAATGGTTTGTGGGCACTCATTTCAAAACGGAAAAATCCCACAGGCAATCCTCCAACACGAAGAGGAAAGCCTGTGGGATTCTCTATGCATAGAAGAACACGGGAAATTCGCGCGTTATGCACCGCTGCGGCGCTGCATTGATCGGAACACGCACTTGTGTTCCGGCGCAAGGAGCCGCGATGATGTCAGCGCTCAGGTTGCACTCTTGCTTGCAAACGACCACGCACTGCGGCACATGTCCTCAACGGAATACACCGCTTCCCAGCCAAGCAGCGTCTGGGCTTTCTCCGCGTCTGCCCAGAAGGCCGGAAGGTCGCCATCCCGGCGGGGGCCGATCACATACGGGAGTTTCATCTGATTGACCCGTTCAAAAGCGTGCACCAGTTCTAGAACGGAGATACCGTTGCCGGTTCCCAGATTGATGGCCTCCACGCCCTCGTGGGCCGCAGAGTATTCCAGTGCTTTCAGATGGCCTACCGCCAAATCAACCACATGGAGGTAATCCCGCTGGCAGGTGCCGTCCGGTGTGGGATAGTCGCCGCCGAAAATCGTCAGCTTTTCCAACTGTCCCGCCGCCACGCGACCAATATATGGCATCAGGTTGTTGGGAATTCCATTGGGATCGTCTCCCAGCAGGCCGGACTCGTGAGCGCCAATGGGGTTAAAATACCGCAGCAGAATCGCGCAGAAATCCGGATGGGCAGTGACATAGTCCGTCAGAATCCGTTCAATCATCACTTTTGTCCAGCCGTAGGGCGAAGATGACTGAATGGCGGGCATATCCTCTTTGTAAGGATGAGGATTGTTGGGGCCATAGACCGTAGCGGAGGAAGAGAAGATAAACTTCTTACAGCCGAATTCCTCCATAACCTCCAACAATGTCATGGTGCTGTCCAGATTGTTCCTGTAGTATTCCAGCGGCTTTTTGACGCTCTCGCCCACAGCCTTGAAACCGGCAAAGTGGATAACCGCGTCAATCTTGCGGGAAGCGAACACGCTGCGCAGTGCCGCGCCGTCCGCGCAGTCGATTTGATGGAAGGCAGGCCGTTTCCCGGTAATGGTTTCGATCCGGTCAATCACATCTGCCTTGGCGTTGGAAAGATCGTCCACAATCACCGCTTCATGGCCGGCGTTCAGTAGCTCCACCACTGTGTGACTGCCGATGTAACCCGCGCCGCCAGTTACCAATACATTCATTTTCAAACCTCCCGATTTACCGCGTCAATGAACCGCAGGAACGCGCTTCTTCCTTCGTCGGTATGCTTGTAGACACCCGCGTGCTCCAGCACACGGCAGAACACCTGCCCCACTTCTTCTTGAAGGATGGACGCGGTATTCTCCGGCGTAAATCGATACCGCGTTTTCAGTTCCTCTACCCAGAGTGCGTGCTTGGAAAGCACCGGGTCAGCGCCGATATCGGCTCCGGTCAGAATGGCTTCTTCCAGTGCTGCCAGTTCTCCTTTCAGTCGGGAGGGCAGCACTGCCAGACCCATGACCTCAATGAGTCCGATATTTTCCTTTTTGATGTGATGCAGCTCCGCATGGGGATGGTACACGCCCAACGGATGTTCCTCCGTGGTGATGTTGTTGCGCAGCACCAGATCCAGCTCGTAGTCCGCACCCCGGCGGCGGGCAATGGGGGTAATGGTGTTGTGGGGTTCTCCATTGGTTTGCGCAAACACAAAGGCTTCCGCGTCAGAGTAGCCCCGCCAGAATGTCAGAATTTTGTCTGCCAGCTCCACCAGCCGCTCTTTGTTCGGGCAGTCCAGCCGAATAACGCTCATGGGCCATTTTACGAGACCTGCCTTGACATCCTCATACCCCCGGAAAGTAATCTCTTGTTCCACCGGTGCCTGCTCCATGGGGAAGCAGTAGCGCCCGCCCTGGAAATGCTCATGGCTCAGAATGCTGCCGCCTACAATGGGCAGGTCTGCATTGCTGCCAATGAAATAGTGAGGGAACACGGTGACGAAATCCAGCAGCTTTTCAAAGGCTGACCGGTCAATCTTCATAGGCGTGTGGGCAGCATTGAAGGCGATGCAGTGCTCATTGTAGTAAACATAGGGAGAATACTGCAAAAACCATTCCTGTCCCGCGATTTCCAGCGGGATGATCCGGTGATTCTGCCGAGCCGGGTGATTCATCCGCCCAGAGTAGCCCTCATTTTCCACACACAGCAGGCACTTGGGATACCCGGACTGGGGCGCGTTCTTCGCAGCCGCAATGGCCTTGGGGTCCTTTTCCGGCTTGGACAGATTGATGGTAATGTCCAGCTTCCCATACTCCGTATCGGTTTTCCAACGCATATCCTTTTGGATGCGGTAGCGGCGGATGTAGTCCGTATCCTGAGAGAAACGGTAGTACCAATCCGTCGCCGCTTCTGGAGATTCCCGATAGGCTTCCGCGAATTTCTTCCGCACCTCTCTGGGGGGTGGGGTCAGAATTCCCATCAGTTTGGTGTCCAGCAGATCCCGGCTGGTAATATCCTCGCCGCAGATGCCACGCTCTACGGCAGCATCCAGCAGGCCCTTCAAAATCTCCTCAAGGGAAAGGGACACCGGGGCGGAAGGCTCGAAGCTGTCCAGACAAAGCGCCTGCATAAGCTGGTTGATTATGAAGTTTCCATCGCAAGGCTCGATCAAGCCGCAATCCAAACCATACTGCACCAGAGAAGAAATATAAGCAGATACGTTCATAGCAATCCTCCTTACTTTTCCCGGATACCGCCCTCGCTGCGAATGGCAAGGATATGGCATTTTCCTTTGCCCAAAACCCGCTCAATTCCTTCTTTGAAGGAATCCAGCATTTCCAGCGGCACAAACGCCTGAACCGTTCCGGCAAAGCCGCCGCCGTGTACCCGGAAAGCGCCCTGCCCATGAAGCAGCGTATCGCAAAGCGCCAGCGCCACCGCCACATCCTGATGCTCCGTTGCACCGGTGGGGGTGATGTTCTGCAAATACATCCAGGAGCTGCGGCCGGATTCCGAAACCAGATCCAGGAAGGTATCAAAGTCCCCGTCCCGGAGCGCCTGGGCCTGCCGCTGCACCCGGCTGTTTTCCTGATAGAAGTGAATGGCCCGGAGGATTGCCCGATCCGGCACCCGGTGCCGCAGTTCGGGCAGTGCGGCAAAGAAATCCGCTTTCGAGATGTCACGCAGGACTTCCTTGCCAAAAAATGTACAAACCTGCTTTAACTCGCCGGGGATGGCGGCATATTCGTCCGTCAGATCCGCGTGATCCGCGCCGCTGTCGATGATGCACAGGGCATGACCCGCAGCGGCAAAGTCAAAGTCGATCCGCTCCACCACAGGGCTGTCCGGGTTCTCGAAGTCAATGAATACCATGCCGCCGACGCTGGAAGCGGTCTGATCCATCAAGCCGCAGGGCTTTCCAAAGTAGACATTCTCCGCATACTGACCCACCTGGGCAATCTCCACAGCAGAAAGCCGCTTGTCGAAGAATAATTCATTGCAAATCGTTCCGATCAGAACCTCAAAAGCCGCAGAGGAACTGAGACCGCTGCCGGGGAGAACGCTAGAACGCACACGGGCGTCAAATCCCTCCAGCTGTGCGCCCCGCTGGGAGAATGCCGCCGCAACGCCCCGAATCAGGGATGCGGTGGTATTTTTTTCTTCCTCATGCACGGACAGATCATTCAGATCTACCTCAACCACAGGATATCCCTCTGACTGAACGCGAATCAAGCCGAAATGATTCAGTGTTACCTCTGCCACAGTGACCAGATTCACCGCCGCAGCCAGAACGCAGCCGTGCTGATGGTCCGTATGATTGCCGCTGATCTCCGTGCGGCCAGGTGCTGAGAAAAAATAGGATGTGCTCATAGATATCCCTCCAATGCAAGATCGCTGTTTACGACAATCCACAAAAGAAGGCTGTCTGCTTTCAGCGCTTCTTTCCAGAAGAATTCGATTGCAAGATTTTCTTTCTTTTCCATGATGGTTTCCTTTGGATGGAACTTGGAATGAGTGTTGGTTTGATGCATTCCATTTCGTACATTGCCTTTATCACAATTGCTCAAATTTGTGGGATTACTGCTGGTTGCAGCTTGTTCGGGCGTGTAAGATAGGAGTTGCTGTTTCCTCATTGTCCTCACATCCTTGTTTGGTTCAGGTATGTGTCGTAAGAATTGTTTGGATTTCCTCCACAGAGGGCATGACGCGCAGCGCGCCTGCCCGGGTTGTGATGATTGCGGCTGCCGCATTGGCAAAGCGGAGCATGCTTTCCAGCTCCTGCTGGGAGTAGCGTTTCCAGCCCATTTCCAGAATCTGATGCAGCATCGCACCCATGAAGGTGTCTCCTGCGCCGGTGGTTTCCACGGTTTTCACGTAGAAGCCGGGCTGCTGGGCGCGGACATCGCCGCAGTATGCGCGGCTTCCGTCCTTTCCCAGAGTCAGGAAAATCAGAGGAATCTGATAGTTTTCCTGAATCCATGCCACCGCCGCATCGTAGTCATCCTTCCCGGAGAGCCAGAGGATCTCGTTGTCGGAGATTTTCAGAATATCGCAGTGGGAAAGACCGTATACAATCTGTTCTTTTGCCGCATCCAGACTGTCCCACAGGGGAGCGCGCAGATTGGGATCAAAGGAACGCAGGATTCCGGCTTCTTCCGCAATGGTAATTGCTCGTTTGGTAGCACTGCGGCAGGGTTCTTCCGTCATGGACAGGGAGCCGAAGTGCAGCAGTTTACTGGAACGAATCATGGGTTCGTCCAGCTCCTGCGACCTCAGCATCACATCCGCGCCAGGTTTCCGGTAGAAGCTGAAATCCCGATCCCCATCCGGCTTGGTGTGCACCACCGCCAGGGTAGTGTGGACGGCCTCATCCCGGCAAAGTCCCCGGGTATCGATTCCCGTCTCCACCAGCGCCGCTTCCAGCTGATCGCCAAAGCCGTCCCTGCCTACCTTGCCGAGAAAGCCCACTTTGTGTCCCATCTTGGCTAAAAAGGAAAGCACATTGCAGGGTGCGCCGCCCGGATTTGCTTCCAGAACAGGATTGCCCTGCTTGCTGATCCCGTTCTGGGTCAGGTCGATCAGCAGTTCTCCGATTGCAGTTACATCATAATGATTCATAGGTTACACCTCTTGTTTGAGCCAGACGAAATCCCGGGCGGGGATGGACACCGTGGGAGCGCACGCTTCCCCGGTTAGCAGGTTCTCTGCCGCCCCCCGCGGCAGCAGGATTTGCGCGGCTTCATCGCCAAAGTTGAATACACCCAGCAGCTTTTCGCCGCCAAAGTAGCGCCCCAGACCCAGCACATGATCGGTGCCGGTGTCCCATGTCCAGACGTCGGCATCAGCAGAAAAAGCCTTATGCTCCTTGCGCTGTTCTTCCAGCTTCCGCAAGCCTGCAAACATCTGTCCGGCAACGGTGCTGTTATCATCAATCTGCTCTGCCTGCTCCCAGGGCATTTTTCCCCGGTGAATATAGCGGGAATCTTGAGCTTTGTTGGGGTCATTGTGATAGCCGTCGTCATTGAGCTGTCCGATTTCATCGCCGCTGTAGAGTACAGGAATTCCAGACTGGAACAGCATCAGGGCGTGGAGCATCAGATCCAGCCGAATGCCCTCTGATCGAGAGTCTTCCTGACCGATGCCGCACATGGAGGCGGTGGTGCCGCAGAACCGGGCGTCCTTTGTTACCGGGTCTTCATTGTAAAGCTCGCCCCGGCTGGCGCTGCCGGTGTAGCCACGGAAATAGTCGTTGAGGAACTGCTTGTGGGGAACCTCCTCCATGCCGTAGCTGCGCAGCGTGGGGTAGTCCAGACCCCAGCCAATATCATCGTGGCAGCGCAGGTAGTTCAGGAACACCTGGCTCTTGGGCAGCCGCCGAAGGATTTCCAGCTGCCGGCGCAGCAGGCGAACATCCTGGGTTGCTACGGTGTGCCAGATGGTGGCCATGGTGGTCACATTGTACAGCAGGTGGCATTCCGGCGCTTCCGGCGTTCCGAAGTAGGGGGCAACCTTGGACGGCTCCATGACCACTTCGCCCAGCAGAATCACTGAGGGGCAGACGATTTGCCCGATGAGCCGCATCATCCGCACAATGGTGTGCACCTGAGGCAGATTCCGGCAGGAGGTGCCGATTTCCTTCCAGATATAAGGCACCGCATCAATGCGGATCACATCTACGCCCCGGTTGGCAAGGTACAGGAAATTGTACATCATCTCGTTGAATACCACCGGGTTTGCGTAGTTCAAATCCCACTGATAGGGATAGAAGGTGGTCATGACCCAGTGGCCGCTGTCCGGCAGCCAGGTGAAATTCCCCGGCGCGGTGGTAGGGAACACCTGGGGCACCGTCTTTTCGTACATCCGGGGCACGGAGGGATCGGCGTAGAAGTAGTAGCGGCTCATGTATTCGCCTTCCCCGTTTCTGGCCCGCTTTGCCCATTCATGATCTTCGGAGGTATGGTTCATCACGAAATCCATGCACACATTCATGCCCTTTTCGTGGCAGGCATCGGTGAGGGCTTCCAAGTCCTCCATGGTTCCCAGATCTGGACGAACCTTCCGAAAATCCGCTACAGCGTAGCCGCCGTCGCTGCGCTCCGGTACGGTGTCCAGAAAGGGCATCAAATGGATATAGTTGACGTTAGCCTTGGCAAGATAAGGAAGCTTTTCCCGGACGCCCTTCAGGTTTCCGGCGAAATTATCAATGTAGAGCATCATGCCCAGCAGCTCCCGGGACTGATACCAGTTGGGACTTTCCTGCTTTTCCACGTCCCGCTGCTTCAGAGAGTCCCGGCGTTCTTCTGAAAAGGCGGCGAGATGACGGCGGAGCTTTTTCAGCATGGCATCATCATGATACAGTACCATGTACAGATGCTTCAGCTCCGGCCAGTACAGCCGCAGACGCTCTTCAAAGGTAGTTTCTGTGGATGCCAAGAAAATCAAATCCTTTCAAACCGGCACTGGAAGCCGGGGTAGTCGCCTGTCAGGATGGGAAGGGTATATCCGCCGTACATCAGCGCCGCACCGGAATACACGCTGCCGCTTTCCGTCTCCCGGTACATTGCCTCCGGCTGCAGGCCCTTCAGATGCACATGAATGGGGTAGGGATTGGCTTTGGGGGCTACCACGACCACATTCAGCAGGGCGGCGCTTCCGTCCTTTGCGGCAAACTGCCAGGCGGTAAAATAATCGTCGGTCATGGCATTGGTGAGACGGTAATAATCTCCGTAGAAAATCAGGTCCTGATGGCGGCGGAACGTAAGAATCTGCTCGCGTATTTCTTCCTTATCCTCCCGGCTCAGCTTCTGGGGGTCCAGCTCATAACCAAAGCTGCCGGACATGGCCACGATCCCCCGGGTATGCAGGGGCGTGGTGCGTCCAGTCTGGTGATTGGGAACCGCCGAGACATGGCTGCCCATTGTGCGGATGGGATAACCGAAGGATGTTCCGTACTGAATTTTCAGCCGCTCGATGGCGTCGGTATCGTCGCTGCACCAGATCTGGGGGAAATAGTAAAGCATACCGGCGTCAAACCGTCCGCCGCCGCCGCTGCACCCCTCAAATAGCACCTCCGGAAATTCCCCTGTAAGCCGCTCCAGCAGATTATACACGCCCAGCACATAGCGGTGGGCCGCCTCGCCCTGCCGCTCCGGGGGCAGTCCCCGGCTGAACACATCCGTCAGGCTGCGGTTCATGTCCCACTTGACATAGCGGATTTCGTGGCAGCGCAGCAGGTTTGAGAAGCAGCTGTAGAGATATCCCACCACTTCTTCGCGGCTCAAATCCAATACCAGCTGACTGCGGCCCTGCACCGGTGTCCGTCCCGGGATACTCAGCGCCCAATCCGGGTGGGTACGGTACAGATCGGAATCGGGAGACACCATTTCTGGCTCCACCCAGATACCAAAGTCCATACCGTAGTCTTGAATCTTCTGGATCAGGCTGGTCAAGGTGCAGCCCAGTTTCTTTTCGTTGACATCCCAATCGCCCAGACCGCTGTAATCGCTGTCCCGCTTTCCGAACCAACCGTCGTCCAGCACCAGCATATCCACGCCCAGTTCCTTGGCCTGCCGGGCGATGGAACAGAGCTTTTCCCCGGTAAAATTGAAGTAAGTCGCTTCCCAGTTGTTGATCAGCACCTGCCGGGGGGTATCCCGGTAAGCGCCCCGGCAAATATTTTCCGCAAGGAACTCCTGATAGCACCGGGACAGGCTGCCCAATCCCCCATCTGTGAAGCTCAGCAGAACCTCCGGGGTATGGAAGGCTTCTCCCGGCTCCAGCGTCCAACAGAACCGCTGGTCGCTGATGCCCAGCACCAGCCGGGTACTTTGCAGCTGGCTGCACTCCGCTTCAATTTTGAAATTACCGGAATACACCAGCATTGCGCCATAGCACTGACCAAATTCCTCACAGGTTTCCGGGGCGGCGAGAATGGCAAAGGGATTGTGCTGGTGGCTGCTGGTTCCCCGGTCGGAGCCAACGGTCAGCACACCATGGGGAACTGGAGTGCGCTCGGGCATCCGCTCCATGCAGTGCCGTCCCTGAAAATGGATCATGTCCCACTTACCAAAGGGCAGATCCAGACAGGCAGAAGCCGCCTTGTACAATTTAATAGGGTTGCCGCCGCCGTTGCGCAGCACGGCGCAGCGGGTAATCATGTCCTTTTCTGCAAAAACGCCATAGTAAAGCGCCAATTCCAGACCGGATGCGTGATCCTTCAGGTCGATGCGCAGGGTTTCACACTCTCCGCCATTGTCGTAGGAAGCAGGCAGACCGGGGATGGCGTATTTCCCATCCAGCACCGCAAAGCCCACATACCGGAAATCCGCGCTGTAGCTTCCATCGCCGTTGGATACACTCAGGCTGCTGATCCGATAATCTCCGATGCCGCAGCCCGTATACTCCTGGGGTCGGGTATCCAGCGAAAAATCCCGCTGCATATGGATATGACCGGGATTGGGTGAAAAGCCGCAGTCGGAATAGTATTCCGTAAAGCGCATATCGAAGCTACCAATGCTTCTGCCGTAATACAGATGGTGTACGAAGCCGTTGTCATCGGCAAAAAGCTGGTAGGTGGTATGGGCAGTATTTAGGGAAAACAGTCGGTTTTCTTTGTCAATTGCGATGCTCATGGGAAATGCTCCTTCCAAGGAAATCAGGCGCCCAGCCCGGCAAGCCGGGCCGGACGCCAACATTCAAGATAGAATTATTTTCCGCCGGTCATGGCGATGCCTTCGATGAACTGCTTCTGGAACATCAGGTACAGCAGCACCATGGGAACCATAGCCAGCAGGCTGCCAGCCATCAGTACCGGGAAGTTGGTGGTATACTGTCCGTTCAGGGTAGAAAGACCCGCGGACAGCGTCATCATGTTCAGATCTGTGTTACAGATCAAGGGCCACATCAGGTCTGCGTAGGCGAAGACCGCTGTGAAAATCGCCAGCGCGGCGATGCTGGATTTGGTCAGGGGCAGCAGCACCTTGGTAAAGGTCTGCCATTTGGTACAGCCGTCCAGATAGGCCGCTTCGGCAATCTCATTGGGCAAACCCATATATGCCTGCCGCAGGAAGAAGGTACCGAAGGCGCTGACCAGGCCCGGGAATACCAGCGCGAAGATCGTGTTGGTCATGCCCATTTTTGCCAGCATCTGATACTGGGGGATAATGAAGATCTGGCTGGGCAGCATCATCTGCATCAGCACCAGGCCGAACAGCAGATTCTTGCAGGGGAACTCCAGCTTGGCGAAGGCATAACCGGCCATGGAGCTGAACACCACCGCGCAGATCACCCGGAAGAAAATCAGCAGGAAGGTGTTCATGTACAGGTTCCAGAAGGGCAGACTTTCCAGAGCCTTGGCGAAGTTGTCGAAATTCCACTGAGCAGGGAGAATCTGGGGCGGGATTGCCATGGATTCCGCCTGAGTTTTGAAGCTGGTCAGCAGCATCCAGGCGAAGGGGAAAATCATGGTGATGCTGCCGGCAATCAGCGCCGCGTAGATCAGCGCCGTGGAAAGTTTACGGCTAGAGTTAAGACTATGTTTCATGGCTTACACCTCATAATTGACCCACTTTTTCTGACCGATGAACTGAATGATGGTAACAACGCCGATCAGCAGCACCGTCCAGATGACGATGGCGGATGCGTAGCCCTTGTTGCCGGCGATGAAGCTCTCCCGGTAGAACAGGTACATCAGACTCTGTGCACTGGTAAGTGCCGGGTTGGTCTGCTCAACCATCATGTAAATCAGGTCATACACCTTTAACGAAGCCATCAGCCGCATAATCAGCACCACGAACAATGTGGGAGAGACCATGGGCAGGGTGATGGTGAAGAACTGCCGGACCTTGGAGGCGCCATCCAGTCCCGCTGCCTCATACAGAGACTTGGAGATATTCTGGATGCCGGACAGCAGCAGCACTGCGTCGTAACCAATAGCGCTCCAGATGGCGACAATGGCGCAGGTAATCATCACCACATTGGGATCGGTCAGCCACCGGACGTTGGCGCCAAACAGCGTATTGATAATGCCGTATTCGGTGTTGAAAATCCACTTCCAGACCATGGCCACCGCAGCCGGGGCTACAACCATCGGCAGGAAGTAAATGGCACGGAACACCGTTTTGCCCTTGATCTTGGCGTTGAGCAGCACCGCAACCAGCAGCGACAGGAACACACCAATGGGCACCGTCAGGATACAGAAGTACACGGAGTTCCAGGTTGCCTTCCAGAATTCCGGGGTCTGGAACATTTCGATATAGTTCGCAAACCCACAGAACTCATAAGCGCCGAAGGCCTTGGTTTTGGAGAAGCTCATGTAAATCGTCTGGAAGAAGGGAATGATGTTCAGAATCAGCAGGCCGATGATGGTGGGGGCCACCATCATAAGACCCCAATTACTGCCGCTGCGGGCAAGCTTTGACGGTTTTTTCATCCTGTAACCTCCCTATGACAGTAGGCTTTTATTTCGCGCTGGCTGCATCGACGATGGACTGCATGTTGGCAAGACCAGTATCCAGATCCGTCTGGCCGGAATAGATCTTCAGCAGCTCGTCGTTGACCTTGCTCTTCCACTCAGGGCGGGAGGCGTTGTTCACGCTCTGGATGCTGTAGTCAAACATATCGATGAAGCACTGCACGTCGATGGGGTAGTCCTTGAAGCAGCCAACCCAGGTCTGCTCCAGGCCCTGATAGGCGGGGATAGCAGCGCCGCTTTCGCCCTGAATCCGCTGGCCTTCCTCGCTGCCGAAGAACTTCAGCACATCCTTGACGGTTTCCAGATTCTTGTTGTTGGCGGCAGTGGCGTAGCACAGGCCGTTGGAAATGGTGGCCCGGCCTTCACCGCTGACGGGGTTGGGGCACTTGGGCAGTACGGCTACGTCCCACTTGCCCACCATGTCGGGATAGTTCTGCAGCTCGGGCAGGATATTCCAGTTGCCCTCTAGGAACATGGCGCCCTTCTCGGAGAAGAAGGCAGTGCCGGGAGCAGTTTCAGCGAAGTAGTTCTGGTCGGGGCACCAGTCGTTCTTCTGCAGGTCAATGTAGAACTGCATGGCCTCGGCGGTAGCGGGCTGGGTGTAGCCGGCCTGAGTCTTGTCCTCGTTCAGAATGTAGCCGCCAGCCTGATAGACAAAGTTCCAGTAGCCCAGCTGCTCATCGGCATAAGCCATGTAACCGTACTTGCCGGTGGCGTTGAAGATCTTCTCGGAAGCGGACACCAGATCGTCCCAGGTCCAGTCCGCATTGGGATAGGCAACCCCGGCAGCGTCGAACATTTCCTTGTTGTAGACCAGGCCCACGGTGTCCTTATCCTTGGGAACGCCATAGTAGGTACCGTTGGAGCCGCTGACGTTGGACAGGGAAACCTCGGAGAACTTGTCCTTCTCAATAATGTCGGTGCAGTCTGCCAGAATACCGTTGTCGGCATATTTCAGCAGTTCGTTGGTGTGCATCCAGAAGATGTCAGGCATTTTGCCGCTGGTGGCGGCAGCTTCCAGCTTGGTCCAGTATTCGTTCCAGCTGGTGACCTGCACTTCGATGGTGACGTTGGGATTCTTTTCAGAGTAGGCGGCACACATTGCCTCCATACCCGCTTTCTGGGCCACATCCCAGATCTGGAAGGTCAGGTTCACCTTTCCATCGGAAGCGCCGCCGGAGCTTCCGCAGCCGACCAGGCTGAGCGCCATTGCGATCACGAGGACCACAGCAAAAATTCTGGTACGCGTTCTCATAATTTTACTCCTTTTAATTCATTTTTCACTCGTTTTTGGGGGAATACGGCCGTTTTTGCTGATTCAATACAGGATTTGGCACTTTTTACAAAAATTTGCCTTCGTAATTGTGCATAGTGCACATTGCACAATTTACTGTCCTGTTTTCTGCCGTTATTATACATATTCACCACGTTTTTTGGAATGCCCAAAAGCGCTTTTTTATATTCCAATTTATAGTTTTTCACTTGATTTTTGTAAAGTAATGACGCATAATGGTATATATCAAAAAAGGAGGGGATTGCTGTGGCAAATTCTGTCATCACGCCAAATAAGCTGAAATTTCACATTTTCCGGGATGAGCGCTTTATTGACCTGAATTTGTACCAGTTTGGCTGGGAACGGACCGTACCGTCGCATTCCTACGGCCCTCATGCCCGAAACCATTATCTGTTCCACTATGTCATTTCCGGCAAGGGCACCCTGTTTGCCAATGAGCAGGTTTACAAAATCACCGGGGGGCACGGATTTCTGGTTGTTCCCGGACAGATCACCACCTACCGCGCAGATGAACGGGATCCATGGGAATACACATGGATTGAGTTTGACGGGCTGCGGGCCCAGGAATGCCTGCGGCTGGCCGGCATCAGCGGACCGGAACCCATCTACACCCCTGCCAGTCAGGACGCAGGAGAGAAGCTGTGCCAGGAAATGCTGTACATCGCCAACAACGGAAACGCCGATCCCATGCACCTGATCGGCCACGGCTTTCTGTTCCTGTCCCAGCTTGTGGAATCCTCTTCCTATCAAAGCAATCAGAGTGTCCACCGCCTCCGGGACTTTTATATCAGGGAAGCGCTGTCATTTATTGAGTCTAATTTTCAACGGGATATCACCATAGAAGAGATTGCCGCTTTTTGCGGTCTGAACCGGAGCTACTTTGGAAAAGTGTTCCGGGAAACCATGGGAGAAAGCCCGCAGGCATTCCTCCTCCATTACCGGATGGCCCGAGCTGCTCAGCTTTTGAAGGAAACCAGACTGTCCGTAGGGGAAATCGCCCAGCAGGTGAGCTATGATAACCAGCTTCATTTCTCCAGAGCATTTAAGAATGTCCACGGTGTCTCTCCCCGGGAGTACCGGCAAACGCATTTTGTTGCGTTTGCCCCTACGGATAACGGATAGATTTCTGCTTATCTGCCGACTAGCCAAAGTCTTGAATCATATGTATTTGCGAAAAACATACCCCGGCTCTTCCGTGTGAGCCGGGGCATCGTGTATATAGCTGTCATTCGTCATTCTTTCCTTCCTGTGCCAATCGCACACCCACCAGAACCCCATGGACAAATCCATTCCGTTCATGGTCCCGGCAGAGGGTGCAAACGGGGTTGATAATCCAGTCCATTTCCTGTAGCGGCATTCCGTTCAATGCATGATACAGTTCTGCAAAATCAGCCTTGATTTGATCATCATACATCCGGTTGATATCACCGTATGCCTCATAGAGCAGCGACAGGACAGATTCGCCATCCCCCAGATTCAGCCTGCGGGAAGCCACATAGGTTTCCAGTGCCCGGATATATTCTTCCATGTTCATACATAGATCAGCTCCTCTCGGACAATTTCTTCTACTCTGGCACGGATATTGTTCATGCGCTGCACCCATGCCATTGGGTCACTGGCTTTCAGCGCTTCTGTGATTCCCTCAGAAACTTTCATCTGATCGATCATCCTCTCCAACCTGTCCTGTGCCTGTTCGTTCAGACCAGCCAGATATGTCCACAGATTGCCGGACAGAAGCAGGCAGTTGTACTGAATCGGTTTATGCTCTTTCAGATAGTCCCGGTGCATTCGCCCCCACCTGCCAATGGGGCGATTCTCCTCCGGCAGAGTCAGGTCTGGGATGTAGTAATCTCCCATGCGGATATAGTTGATGTCCATAGTCAGTCCTCCTTAACTTTGGTACTACCATTGTATCGGAGAGTGAGAGGAAAGTCGATTGTACCACAGGTAGCTTCCTAAACTGATGAAAGAAAAAACCGGGAATCCAGACCATTTGCAAGAGCGGATATTTATTCATTATATGCAAGTCCTACACATCGATGCAAGTCCTACACATCGATGCCGAAAGGCGTACTTGAATCCGTACTTGAATTCATACTTGAATTCATACTTGAATCAGAATATCAGGCATTGGAATTATTGGATTTTAGTCCAATAACTGCGTACACTATTTCCAATATTTCTTGTTTTTCAGGAAAAAGCACAGATTTTCCATTGTGTATTATTCCACATGAGCCATGGCATTCAAGAGGTCAGCGGTTCGATCCCGCTTATCTCCACCATAAAAGCCCGAAAAAGCTTTGAAAAACCTCATTTTGGAAACAAAATGAGGTTTTTTCATTCCCATTTTTATCCTTGCATGCAGACCTCGCGTTTACACCCCCCCCGCTTGAATGGTACCCCCACAATCCAGCCCGTGGAGGAACTGGTCGAGGTTAAAATTGAAGTAAATTGTGAGCTTATAGTCCCGGCTCACTTCCACCCGGCGAATCATGGCGCTGACCACCATTTTCTTTGCCTCGATTCCG
>JALFUW010000037.1 GCA_022786995.1 Clostridiales bacterium | reverse complement strand
AAGCTCATCTCCCCACCCCCTCAGCAAGGCATTATTATATCACGACAATGCGTAAAAGTAAAACGCTTTCACGCAAACGAAATGCAAAATGCAGAATGCAAAATTGTGGTGCCCGCTTCGCGGAGAATAAAATTGTTTCTGTAGGAAACACCGTCATTTTGCATTTATCATTTTACATTTTGCATTCATTTTTTATCAGCTCCAGAGGTCGGACAGCATGGGAATGACCTGCTTCTTCCGACTCATAATCCGGGGCAGGAAGGCGGTGTTGTCCTTAGGCACCACGTTGAAGGCCTGCCGGATGGAATCGTCGTCGCCTACATAGAGAATCTGGGTGCCCTCCAGCATCACGTCCGTAGCCATCAGCAGCATCAGCTCGAAGCCCTTCTCCTCCTTATGCTGCCGCATCCTGGCCAGAATCTCGTCCTTCCGGCTCAGCACCCCCGCGGAGTCCACACAGGTCAGCTGGGCCACGGCGAGGGAATGTCCCGCCACATGGAATTCCTTGTAGTCAGTAAACAGCATTTCCTCCACGCTCTTGTGCTCCACCGTATTGGAGAACAGGGTCTTGCCCAGCTCGTCCAGAGACACGTTGGCAATCCGCGCCATCCGCTCTGCCGTTCGGATATCCCGCTGGGTGCAGGTGGGGGACTTGAACATGAGGGTATCCGACAGAATCGCCGCCGCCATCATGCCCGCCAGTCCCGCCGAGGGCATCAGGCCCCGATCCTGGAACATGCTGGCAATGATGGTGTTGGTGGAGCCTACCGGCTCGTTGCGAACGTAAATGGGGCTGCTGGTCTGGACATCCGCCAGCCGATGGTGGTCGATGATCTCCAGAATTTCCGCCTGGTCAAGGCCCAGCACGGACTGGGAGGCCTCGTTATGATCAACCAGCACCACCCGCTTCCTTCTCGGACGCAGCAGGTGATACCTCGTCAGAATGCCCACAACCTTTTCCTTCGCGTCGAGGATTGGGTAGCTGGGGTGCCGGTATTTCAGCACCACCTCCCGGACGTCGTCCACCCGGTCATTGAGGTGGAAGCAGATCATGCCCTTGCTGTTGCAAATCCGGCCCACGGGGGTGGACTGGAACAAAAGCCTGCTGGCCCGGTAAGCGTCAAAGGGCGTGGTAATGATGCAGGTCTGCGTCGGGAAATTCCGCAGCTCCGGCGGCAGGGCAGCCTGACACAGCACCAGACAGCTGACGTTCATTTCCAGCGCCCGGCGAATCATATCCGGCTGGTGACCGCACAGAACGATGGATTCCTTCTTCTGGAACAGCAGATTCTCCTGATCCTGGGGCAGGGCGATGACCACCTCGCCGGTGATGGTGTCCGTATTTTCTCCGGCTTCGTTGAGTACCCGTCCTTCCAGCACGGACAAAAGGTTAAACAGGGGAACCTCCTCCAGCATGCCGGAGGTAATGCCGGACATATTGTAGCTGGCGATGTCCGTCCGGGACAGAATGCCATAGAGGGTGCCGTCCTCATTGGCCACCGGCACGGAAGCGATTGCCGGGTAGGCGGCAAACTCGTCCCACGCAAGGCTCACGGACACGCCGGTATTGAGAATGGGTGGGGTATCAAAGTCCAGATCCCGCACCTGATTATACAGGTTCGTGATGCGGATGGGTGCCTGAAAGCCGAAGCGGTCAAGCACCGTCTGGGTCTCCTCGGAGATCTGGCCCAAGCAGGCCGCCTCGTACTCCCGGTCGCCGCAGGCGTTGCGCAGTGCGGCGTAAGCGATGGCTGCCACAATGGAATCGGTATCGGGGTTTCGGTGTCCGGTAACATAAATGGGATCCATAATCAGCACCTCCGGCGTTTTTTTAGACAGTTGACAGTTGACAATTGACAGTTAGGGAATCCCCTGCGGGGATAATTTGAAAAATAATTGCGCAATTGCAAAATGAAGCGAATATACCTCGTTCTGACACGATCATATTTCCATTTATCCTGAAAGGATACCACAACTGTCAACTGTCAACTCGAAAACTTCCTATTTGTCAGCTCGTTCTATTATTTGTGTATTATAGCCCAACGAGGAACAAATAGCAAGAAAAATCCCGGAAAATACGAAAGGGAAGCGGCAAAAACCGCTTCCCTATTTATCCTCTTCCTTTTTCATGACGGTACGCTCGTCGATACGGGTCAGGGCGTACTCCATGGATTCCTTGCAGGCATCCGTCACCTTATCAAGGAAGTTGCCCTTGTAGGCGGACAGGGCCGTTCCGACGCGAACCACCCGGCGGTCATTGTTGCCCACGCACTCCGTCTCCCGGACGGTGTAGATGGGATGCAGGGTGTAATCCGTCACCTTGGTAGTACCGGCGTTTTCATCCTTGGTGATCTCCAGATCCAGAATCACGGAATAGTTGGTAGCGCCCCGGTTGGCGTCCCCGAAGAAATCTCCCAGCGAGTAGGCAACCAAAGTACCCGTGCTCTTGTCGAACTCAATGGGCTGCAGGGTATGGGGATGGGTGCCGATGATCACATCCACGCCGTTCTTTTTCAGCAGTGACGCGATCTGTTCCTGGGTTTTGCTGATATCATCGTTATACTCGCTGCCCCAGTGGAGCAATGCCACCGTCAAATCCGGCTTTTCCTCCTCCATGGACTTGAGAATGGAGGTGATGCGGGTTTTGTCGATCTTCTGATATTCCGTGGCGTAATCGGTGTAGAGAATGTTCACCAGATCCTCGCTTCCGGCAGGCATACCTCTGCCGCCCAACCCCTTGGTGAAGGCAACGAAGCCCACCTTCACGCCCTGAATTTCCGTCATGGTGTAGCCCTTTGACTTTTTGAACTCCTCGGAGGAGGAAAACGCGCCCACCGGCTCGATGCCCGCGGAGCGAATGGCCCGCAGGGTGGAGGTCAGGCCGTTGAGGCCATTGTTGATGGCACAGGAATTGGCCATTTGCAGCAGATCCACGCCGCAGCCCCGCAGCGCCGTCAGCAGCTCCGCCGGAGCGGAGGTCGTCCCGGAGCCGTAGGGCGCGCCGCAGATGTTGCCCTCAAAATTCATCACCGTCAGGTCGGCGTCGGACAAAATTGCCGCCACGTCCTTAAAAACAGGGCTGAAATCATAGCTGTTCACCGCCATACCGGCATTCACCACCGCATCGGTGACGTTCAAGTCACCGGCGGCCTTAATATGGATGGTGGTAATAGGGCTTTTCTGGATGGGCAGAGTCTCCTTTGTCTCCTCCGTGGTGGGCACGGTGACGGCCTGCTGAACTTTTTCTCCGCCGTCCGCGCTCTGGGTCAGCCGGTAGATGCCGTAGCCACAGGCCGCCAGCAGTACAATCACCAGCACCATGGTCAGCCGCATCCGGCGCACCTGGGCCTGACGGCGCCTGCGCTGGGCTTCCCGTTTTTCCCGGCGTTTTTCCATTCCATCGTCCTGCTGCGGCATGGTGCTCCCTCCTTGTGATGTCAGATAAATAAGAATTTGGCGGCGAGTCGCCGCTGACAATGCGTCACGGACGCTGGGTGGTAAAACAACATCCTTTGGACCCCTCGACCATAAGCTGCTACGAACAAACGGTATTTGTTTGTAACCGTAGGGGCGGCCATTGGCCGCCCGCAACGAAAGGAAGCGGTACGCGTTCCGTTTTAACGGTAAAGCTCAAAATACCGAAGCCTTTCGGGCGCCCAATGGGCGCCCCTACGGTACTGGTAACGATACCGAGCAGTACCCAATGGCGTTGCGATGATAGACCCCCTGTGCACGCATTTGCCGCGGGCCCTGCCCGCAAATTCCAATTTGTCGGTTATCCCAATGTAATATGTGTCTTATTATACCTTATTTTTCGGCAGAAAACAAGGGCTGGAAATTGAACGTTGTTTGAACAGACCGCCCCCGGAAGTATTCCCGGGTCTGGTCGGCATTGCGAAGAATTTCTGTCTTCAGGGCCTGCAAGCTTTCAAATTTCCGTTCCGGGCGCAGGAAGCGATAGAATTCCAGCGTGATTTCCCGGCCGTACAGGTCGCCGTCGTAGTCGAGAATCCACGGCTCCACCGTTACGTCCTGTCCGTTTACCGTGGGTCGTGTGCCCACATTGGTCACAGCGGGATACGTCTTTCCATCTATGGCACACAGGCACATGTACACACCAAATTTCGGCACCGCCAATTCCGGCGGCAGCCGCAGGTTGGCGGTAGGAATGCCCAGGGTGCTGCCCAGGTGCCGTCCGTGGATCACCTGCCCGGTGAGGATGTGGGGGTGGCCCAGAAATTTTACCGCTGTAGACATCTCCCCGTTTTCGATCAGCCCCCGGATATGGGTGCTGGAAATGCGGATGCCGTCCAGGGTCTGCTCAGGCACCACGGCCCAGGGCAGGCTCTCTGCCCGGCAGTAAATCGCCAGCATCCCGGCGTTGCCCGCGCCCCGGCTGCCAAAGCGGAAGTCCGCCCCGCAGACAAAGCCCGCCGCGTCGTAGTCCCGCCGCAGCAGCTCCAGAAAGGACTTCCACGGCATATCCCGCATTTTCCTGTCAAAGGGCAGCGTCACTATGGTGTCCACGCCGTAGCTCTTGCGCAGCAGCCGCTCCCGATCCTCCGGGGTGTTAATCAGCCGGGGTGTCTGCCCCAGCACCAGCGTGTCCGGGTGGGCAGAGAAGGTCACCACGCCGCTGCTTTGCCCTCCCTCCCGGGCTACCTCCCGGCAGATATCCAGCAGCGCTCCGTGACCAATATGTACGCCGTCAAAAAAGCCCAGCGCGTAAATCGTTTTGTTCTTCATACTTATCAAGTCCGTCTTTGTCCAGTTGACAATTGACAATTGACAGTTGACAGTTAAGAAGTCCCTGCGGGGCAATCAGATGTCTTTATTTTTGCTTTGCCAAAAATATAAAATCATCCCACAAGGATACCATAATTGTCAATTGTCAATTTTCAACTGTCAATTCCGTATTTGAATTTATACAATAAAGAAACTTTTAATTGTTACCATGACCCCGTTTTCCACCTTTGCCAGCATGAGAAATTCTCCTTCCTGGCTGTAGGCCCGATAGGTTCCTTCCTCCAGCCTTACGGAGAAAGAATTGCCGTTGCGGCAGCGCTTCTCCTGGTTGGCGGTGAGGGTCACCGCCGGTAAAAAGCGGAACATGGTGTCCACGCCCCGGAGATATTTCCCGGGGTTCTCGGTTTCAAGCAATTCCTGTAGAGGCACCGCCTCGTCGATGGTATATTCCCCCGCCGACACCCGGCGAAGGGCTTCCATGCAGCCGCCGCAGCCCAAAGCTTCGCCAATATCCTTGCAGAGCGTGCGGATATAGGTGCCCTTGGAGCAGCGAACCCGGAGGCGGAGGGTGTTTTCTCCCCGTTCCAGCAGCGTCAGCTCGTGAATGGTGATGGGCCGTGGCTGCCGCTCCACGCTTTTTCCCTTCCGGGCCAGGTCGCACAGCTTCTGCCCGTTCACTTTCAGCGCCGAGTACATGGGAGGAATCTGCATGATTTCCCCCCGGAAGGCTTCCAGTGTTTGGGCAATCTGTTCCTCAGTGACGGACACCTTCGTTTCCGTCAGCACGGTGCCGGTGATGTCCTCGGTATCGGTGGTCAGCCCCAGCCGAAGAACCGTCTCATAGGTTTTTTCCGCGTGCTCAAAGAATTCCACCCCTCGGGTTGCCCGGCCCACGAACACCGGCAGCACGCCGGTAGCCATGGGGTCAAGAGTACCGCCGTGGCCGATGCGCCGGGTATTAAACACCCTGCGCAGCCGGGCGGTCACGTCCTGACTGGTCCAGTCCTGGGGCTTATCGACAATGACAATTCCGTCCATACTGTTCTCCCAGCTCCAGCATGGCCTTTTCCACTGCCAGAGCCGCTTCATTCAGGGGCATTTTCAGGCTGGCGCCTGCCGCGCCCTTATGTCCGCCGCCGCCGAATTTCTCGGTGACCTTCGCGGCATCGTAGCCGGGCACCGCCCGAACGGAAATCTTGGTGTCGCCCTCGGCAGTCTCCCGCAGGGTTGCTGCCACGCAGACTCCGGCCACGGTTCGAGGGAAGGAGGAGATGTTGTCCATATCGTCCGGGGTGACCCCCAGCGCCTCCTCTACCCCTCTGGGAATGGCGCAGATGGCCATTTTTCCGCCAGAGAGCATCTTCATGTGCTCCACAATCCAGCCCTGCATCTTAAGCCTTGCCAGGGTGTTGGTCTCGAACAGCTCCTGATTCAGTTCGTAGATCCGGGCGCCCGCCGCGGCGCAGGCGGCGGCAGTCTCGAAGGTGTGGGCGGTGGTGTTGGCGTAGCGGAAGCAGCCGGTGTCCGTGGAGGTGCCCACATACACCGCCTCGGCGATGGTTTTCTCCGGCTTCACGCCCATGAGGTTCAGCACATCCAGCACCAGCTCCGCACAGGAAGCACTGCGGGAATCCACCAGCTCCATATCGGTAAAGGAGGTGGCGCTGCCGTGGTGGTCGATGCGCAGGGAAATCTTACCCAGCAGGGGCTGGGCATTCTCCGGCAGCAGCGAGGGGGAAGCCACATCGGTGCTGACGATGGTCTCGTTGCCCTCGGGCGCGGATTTTGTCAGGCCTTCATGGAGCCACCGAAGCCGATCGGAAACTTCCTTATTCTTCAGCACATAGGCGATCTTCCCCAGCTGCCGCAGACCTAAACACAGGGCGGCGGAGGAGCCAGTGGTGTCTCCGTCAGGGCGGCGGTGGGACAGAATCAGATAATTGTCATGCTCCAGCAGGAACTGTGCCGTCTCATTCCGGGTCAGTGTCATCATCGTGCTTCACCCCCAGAGAGTTGATGAGATCCAGCATTTTCGCGCCGTAGGTGATGGAGTCATCCTCCGCCCAGACGATTTCCGGGGCATAGCGCAGCCGCAGATTGCTGCCCAGCTGACGGCGCAGGAAGCCTGCCGCGGATTTCAGTCCCGCCATGGCCTCCTTGGCCTTGTCGTTCTGAAGGAAGCTGACATAGACCTTGGTATAGCGCAGATCGGGAGTGGTTTCCACCCGGGTAATGGAGATCATCACGTCCTGCACCCGGGGATCCTTCACCGTGCGCAAAAGTGCGGACAGCTCCTTCTGGATTTCTTCGTTAATCAATAAAATTCGATTGGATGCCATGTTACATCCTCCTAACCATAATTACCGTAGGGTCGGGTATCCAAAAACCACTGCCGCGCCGCGGTTTGCGGCGCGGCAGAGTCAGTTATCTTTTCACTTCCTGCATGGTGAAGCACTCGAAGATATCGCCCTCGCGGATATCGTTGTACTTCGCCACGGTCATGCCGCACTCGAAGCCGGCGGTGACCTCCTTGGCAGCGTCCTTGAACCGCTGCAGGGAGCCGATTTCTCCCTCGTGGACAACGATGTTGTCCCGCAGCACGCGAACCTGAGCATCTCTCGTGACCTTGCCGTCCTTGACCATACAGCCGGCGACGGTGCCGATGGCGGAGACCTTGTAGGTCATGCGCACCTCGGCGTGGCCGATGACCACTTCCTCGTACTTGGGTGCCAGCATGCCCTTCATAGCGGCCTCGATCTCGTCCACGGCGTCGTAGATGACGCGATAGAACCGCATATCCACATTGGCCCGGTGGCCGGAGGCCTGAGCGGCGGCATCGGGACGGACGTTGAAGCCCACGATGATGGCGCCGGAGGTGGAGGCCAGCAGAATATCGCTTTCGTTGATGGCGCCCACGCCCGCGTGGATGACCCGGACACGGACTTCCTCGTTGCTCAGCTTCTCCAGAGAAGCCTTCACGGCCTCGGCGGAGCCCTGCACGTCGGCCTTGACGATCAGGGGCAGCTCCTTCATCTCACCCTCCTGCATCTTGGCAAAGAGGTTGTCGAGAGTGACCTTCTGCATGAGCTTCGCGGCGGCATCCTTCTGGGCCTGACGGCGCTGCTCCACCAGCTCCCGGGCCATACGCTCGTCGGTAACGGCGTTGAACTCGTCGCCGGGGGTGGGCACGTCGGCAAGGCCGGTGATCTCCACAGGCACGGAGGGGCCGGCGGTCTTGACGGTGCGGCCCTTGTCGTTGGTCATGACACGGACACGGCCCACGGCAGTGCCGGCGATGACGATATCCCCCTGCTTCAGGGTGCCGTTCTGCACCAGCAGGGTCGCCACGGGGCCACGGGTCTTGTCCAGGCGAGCCTCGATGACCACGCCCTTGGCCCGGCGGTTGGGGTTGGCCTTCAGCTCCTGCACCTCGGCGGTCAGCAACACCATTTCCAGCAGCTCCTCCAGACCCATGCCGGTTTTCGCGGAGATGGGCACGATGATGGTATCGCCGCCCCATTCCTCGGGCACCAGGTCGTACTTGGTCAGCTGCTCCTTGATCTTGTCGGGGTTGGCGGTGGGCTTATCCATCTTGTTGATGGCCACGATGATGGGCACATTTGCCGCCTTGGCGTGGTTGATAGACTCCACAGTCTGGGGCATGATGCCGTCGTCGGCCGCCACCACCAGAATGGCGATGTCGGTGGATTTCGCGCCACGGGCACGCATGGAGGTAAAGGCCGCGTGGCCGGGAGTATCCAGGAAGGTGATCATCTGACCGTTCACATCCACGGTGTAGGCGCCGATGTGCTGGGTGATGCCGCCAGCCTCGCCCGCGGTGACGGAGGTCTGCCGGATGGCATCCAAAGTGGAGGTCTTGCCGTGGTCAACGTGGCCCATGACCACGACCACGGGAGCCCGGGTCTCCAGCTCCTCGGCGGTATCCACATGGTCGTCGATGATCTTTTCCTCGATGGTAACAGTGACTTCCTTCTCCACCTTGCAGCCCATTTCGGTGGCCACAAACTCGGCGGTGTCGAAGTCGATGGACTGGTTAATGCCCGCCATAACGCCGTTCTTCATCAGGCACTTGATAACCTCACCGGCGGTCTTCTTCATCCGGGAAGCCAGCTCGCCCACGGTAATTTCGTCGGGGATTTTGACAGTGACGGGAGCCTTCCGGGCAACCTCCATCTGGAGCCGGCGCATCTTCTCCTGCTCCTCGTTGCGGCTCTTGCTGCCCTTGAAGTTGCCCTTCTGCTGCTTATTGGCTTGCTTACCTTTCCCGCCGCCGATACGCTGCTTGCCGCCCTGATAATTCTGGACACGCTCGGACACCAGATTATCTACATCCGCAAATCGGTTGGAATTGACCTGCACAGCGGAGGTGTCCACCACCCGGCGCTCCCGCTTGCGCTCCGGCTGACTGGGCTTGTCGGCCTTGGGAGCCGCCTGCTGCTGGACAGTGGGTGCGTTCTGGGGCTTGGGCTGGTTATTCTGGGGACGGGCGTTATTGGGCTGAGCCTTGGGCTGCTGGGCAGCGGGCTTGGGAGTCTCCTTTTTCGGTTCCGGCTTTGTTTCGGCCTTCGGTTCCGGCTTAGGGGCAGTGGCCTTCACCGCGAAGATCTGCTCCATGGAGCTGATCTGGTTCTTCTGGGTCATATAGTCGAATACCACATTCAGCTCCGCGTCGGTCATGACCTGGGTATAGGACTTGGGCTTCTCGCCGTACTTTCCAACGATCTCCGAAATCTCCTTGGGGGCCACGCCAAAATCCGCGGCGACCTCCTTCACACGATACTTAACAAAACTCATTCTATAAAAGCACCTCCATGGTTGGATACGCAATGTTATCGAACTGAGTCACTGTCAACTGTCAACTGTCAACTGTCAACTCAAAAATTACTTCTTTCCTTTTCTGATGTTCCGCTGATGGGCCTTGGCCTCCGACTGCCGCTTTTTGGCCTTGGCAGCCTTAGCAGTCAGCACTTCCAGCACCTGGGGGTCGGCCTTGGGCAGGGTCTTTACCAGCGCCAGCGCCAAAGACACATCGGTGATGGCAGCGATGGCCAGGCTGGTTCTGCCCACCATAAGTCCCATCTCGTCCTTGGTGCACTCCAACCGCACGCACTGCTGCTCTGTGCCCGCGGCGTAGGATTTTGCCCGCCGCCAGGTGTGGTCGGAGGCATCCGACGCGACCAGGATCACATAGGCCTTTCCGGCCCGGGCCGCCACGCCCACAGGCTCCTCGCCCAATTCGGCAAGGCCGGCCTTTCGGGCCAGGGACAGGTAGTTCAGGGCCTTATTGTCCATTGCCTGCCTCCATTTCCTTTTCCAGCCGGGCGTAAACATCCTCGGGGATGGTCACTTCCAGGCTGCGATCCAGAGCCTTGGAGCGCAGGGCCTTTTTCAGGCACTCAGGATTGGGGCACAGATAGGCTCCCCGTCCGTTCATCTTTCCGCCGAAGTCCAGACTGACCGTCCCTTCCGGGGTGCGAACCACCCGGATCAGTTCCCGCTTAGCCTTCCGCTCCCGGCAGCCCATACACTGCCGCTGGGGGATTTTCTTCTGCATATAACCACCCCTCCTTTGTATAGATACGAGATACAGAGATACAAGATACAAGATATGCGGTAGATGGCAACTGCTCCAAAGACAGAGCCGTTCTCTAGCTCGTATCTGGCATCTGGTATCTTGTATCGAAACGAATTACGCTTCCTCGTTGGTTCCTTCCGCGACGGTTTCCGCTTCCTCATGCTCCTGAGCGGGTTCTGCCTGAGAGGCGGGCTTGATATCGATCTTGTAGCCGGTGAGCCGGGCTGCCAGACGAGCGTTCTGGCCCTCCTTGCCGATGGCAAGGGACAGCTGGTCATCGGGAACAATGACGCGGCAGGCCTTCTGGCCGGGAATCAAGCTGACGGAGATCACGTCGGCAGGGCTGAGGGCGCTGCGGACATACTCGCAGGGATCCTCGCTCCAGACAACGATGTCGATTTTCTCGCCGCCCAGCTCTTCCACAACGGCGCCCACACGGCCGCCCCGGGGGCCGACACAGGCGCCCACGGGATCCACGCCCTCCATGGTGGCGCGAACCGCCATCTTGGAACGGGAACCGGCTTCCCGGGCGATGTTGCGAACCTCCACCTGCCCGTCGGCGATTTCGGGGGTCTCCAGCTCGAACAGCCGGCGCACCAGATTGGGATGGGTGCGGGAAACGTGCACCAGCGGGCCCCGGCCCATCTTATGGACTTCCAGAACGTAGACCCGGATCAGGTCGCCCTCTGCGTGCTTCTCACCGGGGATCTGCTCGGAGGCTCGGAGCACAGCGTCGGAGGCCTCGCTGCCCTGGCCGATGCGGAGGAACATATCACCGCTGGTGGGGTCGATGCGCAGCACGGTGCCGGTGAGCAGCTCCTGAGCCTTGGAGGAATAGGATTCGTACATAACGCCCCGCTCGGCTTCCCGGATGCCCTGAATGACCACCTGCTTGGCGGTCTGGGCGGCGATCCGGCCGAATTTCGCGATATCAACAGGAATGGCGACGGTGTCGCCCAGCTGCACGGCGGGGTTAATCCGTCGGGCCGCGTCAATATGAATTTCCAGCGCCAGATCCGTCAGCTCGTCCACGACGGTCTTGATCTGGTACATGCTCAGGCCTTCCTCGCTGAGGTTCACCACCACATTCTCGGCGGGAACATCCCGGTGATCCTCCCGATCCTTGCGGTAGGCGTTGGTCAGCGCCTGTTTCAGACGCTCCACCATGTAATCCACGGGAATGCCCTTGAGCTTTTCCAGTTCCCGCAGAGAAGCGAAAATTTCAGCGCCGATATCCACCTTGGGGGCTTCGGCCTGCTTCTTGGCTGTCTTTCTTGCCATAAACGTGCCTCCTTAGAATTCCACACGAAGCCGCACCTGGGCGACCTCGGATTTTTCAAACGTAATGGTTTCTTTTCCCGCCTCTACGGTGAGCTTTCCCTCGTCATAGGCTTTCAGCACGCAGGGAATCTCCTTCAGCCCATTTCTGGGGCGGTACAGCTTCACGGTAATGGGGCTGCTTAAGAACCGCTGGAAATCCGAAGGGCGCTTGAGCACCCGTTCCAGTCCGGCGGAGCAGACCTCGAAGTGATACGGCCCGGGAATAGGGTCTTTTTCATCCAGAATCGGGTCTACGGCCCGGGAAACGGCCTCGCAGTCGTCAATGTCCACGCCGCCCTCTTTATCGAGGTACAGCCGCAGGAAATACTCGCTGCCCTCCCGGACATACTCCACGTCCCACAGCTGACACCCCTGGGCTTCCACAATGGGGCGGGCAAATTCCGCCACCTGTTCTGTCACCTTCATCGGCGCAATAACCTCCTCAAGACTAAGAAGAAAGAGAGGCGCTCGCGCCTCTCTTTGCCTACATTCTACCGTTTATCGGGGATATTATACCATCGGTTTGCCCAATTTGCAAGGGGTTTCCTGCGAAAAATGAACCAATATTTTTCGGCCTTCAAGGAAATAATCGTGAAAAACCCCCAAATCGGTCGTTGCGTGCGTTGGTGCCTATGTACATTACCCTTTTCCAGCCGCAGCAATATCTGACAGCGGGCAAAAGCGCCCGCCTTGCGGCGGGCGCTTGGGGACGAGTTCTTTCAGGGCTTTCCAACGGGAATCGTGGTTTTTTCCCGGATCGCATCCAGCAGGGCGTTCAGGTTTTCCTCGTGGGTGAAGCGGTATGCCTTCTGCTTGCCATCATAGCAGACGACGAGATAACACAGCGTACCATAAATCTTCCCCTGCTCGAAGAATCCCTTGGTCACGCCAAGGCGTTTATAGACCCGCGTGATCGCGGTAAAAGGAATGTAACCCACCCGGCTGAAGCCGTACATTCCCACATACAGCGCCTTATCGCCCAGGCCGAAGTCCTCGTAATGGGTGCAGGTCACCCTGTCGGGCCGGAGAACCTCCGGGAGCAGGATTTTTTCGGACAGCGCTTTCGGCGGAATATACATAGGAACGTTCCTTTCTCAGGTAATGTACGGTTTACTTGGCAGCCTTCTGGCCCTTGGGAGCCTTCAGGATGAACAGGATCAGAAGCACCACAGCGATGCCGATGCCCAGGATCTTGGAGATGGGCGGGAAGATGGGGATGCCGCCCAGGTACAGCTTGCTGTTGAACACAAAGGACACGGTCACAGCGGTCATGAACGCAGCGGGCAGAGCGCAGATGTAAGCATTCTTGCCCTCATGAGCCAGATACATGGCAGCGGTCCACAGCACGATGGCAGCCAGAATCTGGTTGGTGGAAGCAAAGTAGTTCCAGATGGAGGTGTAGTCCAGCTGAGAAACCAGAACGCCCAGAGCCAGCAGGGGGATGGTCAGGATCAGACGGTTCTTGTAGCTCTTCTGATCCAGCTTCAGCGCGTCGGCGATGGTCAGACGGGCGGAGCGGAACGCGGTGTCGCCGGAGGAGATGGGGCAGGCGATAACGCCCAGCATGGCAATGACAGCGCCGAAGCCGCCCATGGTGGTGGCGCAGATGTTATACACGCAGCCAGCCTGGCCAACGGACATAGCTTCCTTCAGGCCGGTCATCAGACCGCCCTCGATGGGGAACAGAGCGCAGGAGGCAGCGGCCCAAACCAGAGCGATGATGCCTTCGCAGACCATGGCGCCGTAGAAGACCATGTGAGACATTTTCTCACTCTTGCAGCAGCGGGCCATGATGGGGGACTGGGTGGAGTGGAAGCCGGAGCAGGCGCCGCAGGCCACGGAGATGAACATGGCCGGGAAGATGGAGGTTCCGGCGGGGTGCATATTGCGCAGGGGGAAGATCTCGGGGATGGTGTAGCCCTTGGCGATGGTGCCGATGCCCACGCCGATGGCCATGACGATCAGGCAGATGCCAAAGATGGGATACAGCTTGCCGATGATTTTGTCAACGGACAGGAAGGTGGCGATGAAGAAGTAGATGAAGACGATGGTCAGCCAGAAGTACTTGTTGGTCAGGATGCCGGTGCCGCCGCTATTACCGCCGCACAGGTAGGCAAGCAATCCGGCAGGGCCGACGGCGAACACAACGCCGACCATGAACAGCAGCACGGTGGAGAACACACGCATAACCTGCTTCATGGCATTGCCCATGTACATGCCGGTCAGCTCAGGAACGCTGAGGCCCTGATGCCGCATGGACATGAAGCCGGAAGCGAAGTCGTGAACACCACCGGCGAAGATGGTACCGAAGGTGATCCACAGGAACACGCTGGGGCCCCACATTGCGCCGCCCACAGCACCCCAGATGGGGCCGAGGCCTGCAATGTTCAGCAGCTGGATCAGGAAGATCCGCCAGGTAGGCATAACGACGTAGTCAACGCCGTCTTCCATGGTGACTGCCGGGGTCTCACGGTCGTCAGGACCGAAGGTCTTGGATACAAATCCGCCATAGATGAAGTATCCGCCAATGAGAAGTGCCAGACATACGAAGAAGCTAATCATATTTTACCCTCCTTACAGTGTCGCGCCCGTACTCCCCGGGCACATTTCCAAACGCAAAGCAAGGATGTTGGCGCACCCTTGCTCGACGAATACATTGTAGTACATTTGTCGTGAAAAGTCAACAAAAATCTTATGGGTATTTCATTATGAATTGTTCTATGCGCATAGTTATTTTCTTATTTGCGGCAATCTTCAAAAACCCGGCTATCCAATTTTTTGCATAGGAAAAGCCCGGTTTTGTCCATATCCGGCGGACAAAAACCGCGTCCCGCGAATCTGCGGGACGCGGTGGATCATTCGGATCAGCCCTTGACAGAGCCGGCGGTAACGCCCTTGATAATGGATTTGCTCAGGAAGATGTAGACAACCACGACAGGCAGAATCGCCAGCAGGATGAACATATACACCTTGCCCATATCGAACTTGGAGTAGTCGGCGCTGCGCAGCTGGGCAATCATCAGAGGAACGGTCTTCATCTCCGCCTTGTCAAGCAAAAGGGCGGGCATGAAGTAGTTGTTCCAGGATTCCACGAAGGTAAAGATCAACTGGACAGCCAGCGCGGGCTTCAGCATGGGCAGAATGATGGTGTTGAAGGTACGGAACTCGCCGGAGCCGTCCACCCGGGCAGCGTCCACAATTTCCATGGGCAGAACGCTCTCCATGTACTGCTTCATGTAGAAGAACACGATGGGGGCGGCGATGCCGGGGAGGATCAGGGGCAGATAGTTGTTTGTCCAGCCCAGCTTCACGCACATCTGGTAGAAACCGACGGCGGAAACCTGATTGGGAATGACCATGACCGCCATAATAAAGGTGAAGGCCAGCTTTTTCAGCTTGAAGTCATAGGCATGGATGCCGTAAGCCGTCAGGGCGGAGAAGTAGGTGGACAGCACAGCGGTGCAGGCCGCGATGATGAAGCTGTTCAGCATGCCCCGGGGAACGTTGATGGAAGCGTCCGTCCAGGCGTTTTTCAGGTTCTTGAAGAAGTAGTTGCTGGGCAGAAGCCGGAAGCCGCCCTGCAGATCCGCGTTGGAGCGGGAGGCGTTGACGATCAGCATATAGAAGGAGAACAGGCTCAGTACGGACAGGAAAATCAGAATCAGATACACCACAAAGCGGCTGAGCTTCAGCTGGCGTCTTGCCCGCAGGTTCTCATCAGAAAGTCTATTCATGTTCTTCCCTCCTTAGTCCTTTTGGGTCAGGGAACGGTATACCAGAATGCTCAGCAGGCCCGTGATGATGAAGATAATCACGGAGATGGCGCCGGCCATACCGTAGTTCTTGCTGGTCTTCAGATAGCTGTTCAGGAACATGATCAGCGTCATGGAGCTGCGGTTGGGATTGCCCGCGCCGTTGGTCAGAACCTGGGGCACATCGAACATCTGCAGGCCGCCGATGAGGGCCGTGATAACGGTGTAGACCAGAATGGGGGTCAGCAGCGGCAGGGTGACCTTGAAGAAGGTCTGGGTGGAGGTGGCGCCGTCGATGTTGGCGGCCTCGAACATATTCTGGTCGATGCCCATGATGCCCGCCATCAGCAGTATGGTGGTGTTGCCGAACCACAGCAGGAAGTTCATCAGGCAGATCAGGCTGCGCACCGTAATTTTAATGGCAAAGAAGTCGATGGGCTTCTCGGCAATTCCCATCTGCATCAGCAGCTGGTTCACAGGGCCGACGTTTGAGAACAGGGTGTAAAACAGCATGGAGAAGGCGGAGGCCATGATCAGGTTGGGCATATAAATGACCGTCTTGAAGAACTGCTGGCCCTTGATGTTCAGCCGGTAGCTGGTGAAGAAGATGGCCAGCAGCAAAGCGATGACGATCTGGGGAATCGCGCCGCCCAGCCACAGCACCACGGTGTTGCCGGTATATTTAATGATGTCAATGATACCGTTGGCATCCGGGGTGAAAAGCTTGATGTAGTTGGCCAGACCCACGAAGTTGGGGCCGACCTGCTTCAGGCCGGAACGGTAGTTCTCGAAGAAGCTGTTGTAAATGGTCAGGAACAGGGGATAAAGCTTGAAAATGGCATAGGTGATGAAAAAGGGCGCGATGAACAGGTAGCCCCACTTGGCATAGCTAATGCTTTTATGCTTCGCGGGCGCTTTTTCACGCAGTTGATTCATAAGTACATCCTCCTTGCTTTCTTGTCTTCGATTCAAACCGTGCGGTCACACGCTCTGAAGCCAGGGCAAGCAGCGATTGACAGTTGATTATAAGGGAAGATCACTCCAAAAATTCCGGGGGGGATTGCACCACAAGCATTCCCTTTGGTCGCCACACCAGCGTACGCGCTGGTTCGCAATGACAGATAACCTTAAGTGGGGCAAGGCTCTCGCCTTGCCCCACAGGTTGCGTTATGTCAGGTATTTACAAGTCATCAGGGAGTGACAATTTCGGGATACTTCTCGTTGATGTACTTGTAGTAGTTGGCCATGGCCTCTTCCTCAGTGACCTCGCCATCGCAGTACTCTCTCCAGTAGGTCTGCAGGCCTTCGCACAGCAGCTGGTCGTAGATGGTCTTATTCTCGAACTTGATGTTCTTAGCCAGGTCAACGAAGACAGCCACGTCGTTCTGGCCGCCCAGGAAGGCGTTGCCGTAGTTGGGGTCAGCAGCGAACTTGGCGTTGACAGCCTGGTTGTTGGTGAACTGAGACTCGTTCTTGATCAGGTTCTCGCAGACTTCCTCATCGTTGATGAAGGTGTCCATGATGTCAGCCAGCATGGTGGGGTTGTCGGAGCCGGTAGCAGCCAGCAGCCAGGTGCCGCCCCAGAAGTGAGCCTGAGGTCCCTGGCAGATCGCCCAGTCGCCGGGGCAGCCCTTCTCAGGATCCTGAGCGTTGCCCATGGAGAAGTTGAAGTACCAGGCAGGTCCGAAGTAGCACATGGTCTTGCCGTCCTTGAACATCTGAGCGGTGCACTCGTCGTCCCAGATGCCGGTGGTCAGGGTGTAGCCCTTGTCGGAGAAGTCCTTAGCCTGAGCCTGCCATGCCTTGATGGAGTCGTTCAGAGTCAGCTTGCCGGAGTCGTCAACCAGAGCGGAGGTGCCGTTGTCGGAGAACACACGGAAGGTCTCGGACTCGGAGGCGGTCATGTAGTAACCCTTAGCCTTGGCGTCAGCGGCGACAGCGTTGAACTTGTCCCAGCTGTCCAGCTTGGCCTGAACCTCAGCGGGATCATCGGTGCCCAGGACGTCCTTGGCGATGGAGCGGCGATAGATCAGAGCGGAGGGGCAGCACTGGAAGGAGACACCCTTGACAGTGCCGTTGGCGTCGGAAGCGGCCTGCACAGTGTACTCATAGGTGTTGGAGAAATCGGTGACGCCCAGAGCCTGAATGTCCTGGGTGAACTCGGAATCGGTGTACTTCAGGATGTAGTCAGCCTCAGCCAGGAACATATCGATCTTCTCGTCGTCAGCGACATTGGCCTGGTTCAGCAGAGCCTCGTCCAGCTTGTCCTGATAAACGCCGCCGTCAGAGGGGTTGATGATCCAGTTGACGGTGATGCCTTCGGGAACGGTATAGTACTTCTCGAAGAAGCCCTTGAACTCCTCGTTCCAGGCGTAGATGTTGAAGACCTTGCCTTCCTCGGCGGGAGCGGCTTCGGTAGCGGGAACGGGAGCCTCGGTAGCGGCGGGAGCCTCAGCCTTGGGAGCCTCGGTAGCGGCGGGAGCGCTGCTGCCGCCGCAGGCGGCCAGGCTCAGAACCATAACCAGAGCCAGCAGCATTGCCATCAGTTTTTTCATGTTTTTTCCTCCTTAGTAATTGTTACCGTTATTCGGGGATCCTTCGCAAATTTCACAATTTACGTTTTCATTGACCCCTTCCTTGGCTATATAGTATACTTAATCGTTTTCAATGTCAAGTAAAAAATCATTCAATTCCTATGATTTGTCAATAATGTGCAAACGTGCTTATCCAGTTTGTGCAATTTGACGTGTTTTGAAGGCGAATAACCGTTCTATTTCGCGTGTATACGGTTTGAAATCTACGTTTGCGCCGCAGCCCGGCGTCAAATTTCGTGGTGAAATTGCCATTTCCGTAAACGTCATAGTATTTTTCCCTACAATTCATGGTTTTCCCCGCTGCCGCTCGGTTCTATAGCGCGCAAGCACCCCACGAAATGAACCTCCCGGCAATCTTCCGCATTTAGCGCGCAAGCATTTTGCTTTCCCAAGAGCAAAAAAGCGCGTCCATTCCGGCTTTGGCGGAATGGACGCGCAGTTTCTTTCCGGCAGGAATCTCTTTTCTGATTCCAGCTGGGATCACCGGCACGCTTACTGCGTTTTTCCTGCTTTGGGAAGGGCTTTTTCAGTTCGGAAGGGTTCCTTGTGATATTCCATAATTTCTTCGCTCACCATCGTATTGCGTTATCTATTTTGCTCGAAGGCAGTCCTCAATACAGTCCGCCGCCGCCTTTGCCCCGCCGGAAGCTCGAAAGCTTTCCGCGATTTTTTTCACATTGTCCCGGTAGGACGGATCGTTCATAACGGTCTCAAGGGTACCGCGGATGACCTCCGGCGTGGTTTTCTTCAGACGAAGCCCAGCTCCCAGCTGCTCTACCCGAGCCGCCACGCCGCCCTGTTCAGAAGTCTGGGGAAGCATCACCAGCGGGACTCCAAAGTACAGACCTTCACTGGCGCTGTTCATGCCGCAATGGGTCAAAAACGCGTCAGCCTTTTCCAAAACCGCAATCTGATCCACGGTCGAATGTACGAAAACGTTTTCTGACAATTTTTGCAGTTTCCCAGCATCCACCTGATCTCCAACAGACAGAATCACCTGCCAGTGTGTGTCCTTCACCGCTTCAATGCAGGCCTGATACAGGGGAAGCATATCGTTATTCACCGTGCCCATGGAGATGTACACCAGCTTCTCCCCTGTCTTTTCAACCTCAGACCGGGCCGGGCGGATAGAAGGGCCGACGAAGGCGAAGTGCTCCGGGAAGGTTTCCGCGCAGGGCTGAAACAGCGGCGAGGTGTAGACAACGGTGTGCACGGTTTCGTCGCTGCCAATCAGGTCAAGAATGCTTTTCACGGGATATCCCCGCTGCTTCAGCCGCTTCACCTGGGCGTTGACCTTGCCCATGGAGGTAATCATGGAAAGGGTTTCCTTCAGACTGTGGGGCATGATCTTCGCGGATTCCCTGTTAAAGGCAAAGGTAGTCGTGGAGCAGACGTAGGGAATGCCCAGTTTCTTCGCCACAGCCTTGCCCCAGACCGCCATGGAATCCGCCACAATGCAGTCCGGCTTCAACTGTTCCATCTGACGGCACACCGGCTCATCCAACGCCAGCGTAGTATCCACCAGCACCCGGGCAGACAACGCCAGATCGGAGCCGACCTTCGCCCCCTCCTCTCGGGTCAGGTGCATTTGGGCATCAAAGCCGTTGCAGGAAATGAATTCCGCCCCGGCATCTTCAAGCTTCTCACGGAAATCGTCGTAGGAATAGTACACCACCCGGTGCCCCCGTGCCGTCAACTCCCGAACCACGTTCAGGGTAGGGTTGGTGTGCCCGTGGGCGGGGATGCAGAAAAAGACAATGGTCGCCATATTATTCGCCCTCCTTTTGCAGTTCATCGATGATCTGGCTCATGATCCGCTGGCTGTCGGCTCTGGGCGGGATGGCAAGACCCCTTTTTTCGTCCGCCAGCACCAGAATCGTCTGCCCCGGCTGGAAATCGAACATATCCCGGGCCTCCTTCGGGATCACGAACTGCCCCTTCTCGCCGATTTTGATCATCCATGCGTGCTTTCCCTGCGGAACCTCCATTGAAATACCCCCCTTTGGTGCGTGTGGAGTGTGGAGAGTGAGAAGTTAGGAGTGTGGAGTGTGGAGCTACAGGCACTCCTTACCTCTCACTTCTAACTTCTAACTCCTGACTCCTAACTCCTTGCTGGTATGATTGATCATACCAGTCATACTTTTGTTTGTCAACACCTTTTTCCGCCTGACGGCATATATTTCCGGGAGGTGATATTTTGGCAATCGTACAAACTGACATCCCCATGACCGCCGAGCTGTGCGAGCAGACCATTGGGCAGCTGCTGCGGCGCTATCCAGCCTTTTCTTCCGAAAGCCTGACCACCACCGCTTTCGGACGGCCCGTTCTCGCCCTGCGCATTGGCACCGGAGAGCGGAAGGTTCTCTACTCCGCCGCCCACCACGCCAACGAGTGGATCACCACCCCGGTGCTGCTGAAATTTCTGGAGGAGCTGGCGCAGGCGGCGGAAACGGGCGGAAGAATCTTCGGTGTGCCCGCCCGGAACATTCTGAAAGCCGCTACAATCTATGCCGTGCCCATGGTAGACCCGGACGGGGTGGATCTTGTCACCGGGGCCATCGAGCCGGGAACCCTGGAATATACCTCCGCCCAGACCCTTTCCGACAATTATCCGTCCATCCCCTTCCCGGAGGGCTGGAAGGCCAATCTGCTTGGGGTTGACCTGAATCTCCAATACCCTGCCGGGTGGCTGCAAGCACGGGAGATCAAATTCTCCCAGGGCTTCACCAAGCCCGGCCCAAGAGATTATGTAGGCCGCGCTCCGCTGAACCAGCGGGAATCCATCGCCATGGCCCGCTACACGGAGGAAGTTGACCCGGCGCTGGTCATCGCCTTCCACACCCAGGGTGATGTCATTTACTGGCAGTTCGAGGACTATGTCGTCCCCGGTGCCCGGGCGCTGGCGGAGGAATTCGCCCGACTCAGCGGCTACGCATTGGAGGACACCCCCTACGAGTCCAGCTTCGCCGGGTATAAAGACTGGTTCATCCAGCAGTGGCGCCGCCCCGGCTTTACCATTGAATCCGGCCGGGGAGAAAGTCCCCTGCCGCTCGGCCAGTTCGACGAAATATACAGAGCCAATCTGGGCATTTTGGTCACCGGGGCTACGGGACTGCCGGGGCAGCCTTCCTAGTAGGGGCGGGTCATCGACCCGCCCCTCGGCGTTAGCCGCATTCCGGCGCAACCGCTTCCGCGGAAGGGCAGGTCAATGACCTGCCCCTACAGAAATATCCTCTTGACGTTTTAAGTAAACGCTTATATAATAAGCATATGCTTAGCAAAGGAGGGAGCGCCATGACGCAACGGGAGCGGCAGATTTTGCAGCTCATCGAAACTGACCCCATGATCTCCCAGCAGGGAATCGCGGACAGGCTGGGTATCACCCGATCCTCCGCGGCGGTTCACATCTCCAACCTGATGAAAAAGGGCTATATCGCCGGAAAAGGCTACGTCCTGCGCAGCGGCAGCTATGCCGTGGTGGTGGGCGGCGTCAATGTGGATATCGGCGGGCGCTCCTTCGCCCCGCTGGTGGAAGCGGACTCAAACCCCGGCACCGTCAGCGTCTCTCTGGGCGGCGTGGGCCGGAATATCGCCCACAACATGAGCCTGATGGGTCTGGACGTGCGACTGCTGACGGCCTACGGTGACGACCTTCACGGTCAGCGGGTGGCCGCCTCCTGCTCAACGCTGGGCATCGACCTGAGCCACGCACTGCGGATCAGTGGCGGAACCACCTCTACCTACCTGTATCTGGCAGATCCGACGGGTGAAATGGCGCTGGCAGTGTCGGATATGTCCATCTGTGATCAAATCACCCCGGCCTATCTGGCAGCAAACCTACCCATCCTGCAAAACGCGCAGGTGATTGTAGCGGACACCAACATCCCCGCCGAAGCCCTGCGATATCTGGCAGAGAATGTCCCCGTCCCCCTGTTCGTCGACCCGGTTTCCACCGCCAAGGCAGAAAAACTCCGGCCCATTTTGAACCGCATTCACACCCTGAAACCCAACCGGCTGGAAGCAGAGCTGCTATCCGGCGTGAAGATCGCGAATCACGCGGATGTGGAGAAAGCCGCCGATGCTCTGACCGATCTGGGCGTGCACCGAATGTTCATTTCTCTTGGCGCGGATGGCGTATTCGCCGCCATGGGGCAGCAAAAGCTTTGGCTGCCCAATATCCCCGGTCGCATGGTGAACACCACCGGCTGCGGGGATGCCTTTATGGCGGCGCTGGTCTGGGCATACTTAGAGGGCAGCGATCTGGAGACGACTGCCAAAGCAGGTCTCGCCGCCGGTTCCATCGCCATGGAATCCCCGGAAACCATCAACCCTGAGATGTCTGCCCAGGCGTTACTAAAGCGTATGAATCCCTGAAAATACAAATTATTATATAAAGGAATGACACTTATGAACATGAACAAGTATCTGGACGTAAATCCCGAAGTCGCCGCCGCCATTGCCGAGGGCAAGCCCGTTGTGGCCCTGGAATCCACCATCATCTCCCACGGTATGCCCTACCCCCAGAATGTGGAAACCGCACTGAACGTGGAGAGGATCATCCGAGAAAATGGTGCGGTGCCCGCTACCATCGCCATCATCGGCGGACGGCTGAAGGCCGGTCTCACCGCCGAAGAGATCGAGTACTTCGGTAAAAAGGGCCAGGCCATCGCCAAGGCCTCCCGCCGGGATCTGGCTGTGCTCTGCGCCCGGGGCGAGGACGGCGCCACCACCGTCACCACTACCATGATGATCGCCCACATGGCCGGTATCAAGGTTTTCGCCACCGGCGGCATCGGCGGCGTGCACCGGGGCGCCGAGACCACCATGGACATCTCCGCCGATCTGGAGGAGCTGGCCCAGACCCCTGTGATGGTGGTCTGCGCCGGTGCCAAGTCCATTCTGGATCTGGGGCTGACTCTGGAATATCTGGAGACCAAGGGTGTGCCCGTCATCGGCTACGGCACCAGCGAGCTGCCCGCCTTCTACACCCGTCAGTCCGGCTTCGGCGTAGACTACCGCATGGACAGCCCCGAGGAGCTGGCCGCAGCCTTCAAGGCCAGCCACGAGATGGGTCTGAAGGGCGGTATGCTGGTGACCAACCCCATCCCCGAGGAATACGCCATGCCCCTTGACACCATCAACGCCGCCATCGATCAGGCCATTGCCGAGTGCGAGGCCCAGGGCATCCACGGCAAGAAGACCACACCCTTCCTGCTGGCCCGGGTTGCCGAACTCACCGGCGGCGACAGCCTGGCCTCCAACATCCGGCTGGTTTACAACAACGCCAAGCTGGCCGCCCAGACCGCAGCCGCCTACTGCAAACTGTAATGGTCAATTTTCAGGAGGGGACGCACCTCCCCTCCTGAAAAAATACCGTCTTTTCGCAAAAAAAGGATTGCAAAATATCGTGATTCATGATATAATCCCCACTGTGTCCGTTCAAAGGATGACGCTCCAACATTGGGATGTCGCCAAGCGGTAAGGCATCAGACTTTGACTCTGACATTCGTCGGTTCGAATCCGGCCATCCCAGCCAAATACGATCCGCTAGCTCAGTCGGTAGAGCAACTGCCTTTTAAGCAGTGGGTCTGGAGTTCGAATCTCCAGCGGGTCACCAAAAAACCAGACACCCATTAGAGTGTCTGGTTTTTTGCCGTTGGAGATTCGAAAGACTCAATGGGACAGTTCGGTGGACTGCCCCTGACTGGCGGCTCGACGTCAGTCACTCCTTACGCTGTGCATCGCACAGCGGCAACGAATCTCCAGCGGGTCACCAAACCCCTGAAAGCTCTAGGGCTTTCGGGGGGGTGTCATGTTTTTCTATCATTACCAGACCCACTGCCTAAACCTCAATTTTTGAGAAAGGCAGTGGGTCTGATTTATGGCAAAATAAGCGAATGCAAATGGTACAAAATGCGACCTGTTGTTCTCATCAAGCGCCGGGACGACCATCTCATGTCTGATTGGAAATCGTGCCATTGGCAATCTATACCGTGGGAACACCGGCGCTTTCTCCAACCAACTCACACCAGCGCTCGGAGCGCACCGTTTCTGCGTCAGTCTGCCTTCCTGGTGAGCGGTAAAAATCACAGAAGCCGGTCTTGTCGGGGTCTAGGAAAGGCTCGCCCGGGAAAATCGCCCCCGGGTGAAACAAGAACTCAAGATTCTGTCCCCGCTTCTCCGCCAGGCGGCGAAAATGAGGCAACACCATTGTCAGCCGTCTTTCATCCATATCACCCGAAAAGAGAATCCCACAGAAAACCGCTGTAGAGATCCCCGATTCTATGAATTTTTTGCGGCTAAAGCACCATAGAACATTCAAAACGATGTTCTTTACCACATTCACAGGACGGTATGTAAGATACAGAGACGGTTCTTTCAGAAAGGGGCTTATCGGCTCAGCCGGAATTCGCAGATAGGAAACCCGCAGGCCGCGATCGCAAATAACCCGCAGCAAGGTTGAAAACACCAGCGGGATTATGTGGGTGTGCTGATGACTGTCCACCAGCACTTCCCGTTCATTCGGATACAAGCACTGAAAGGCCGCAAACTGTGCATCGATCTCCATGTACAGCTGCCGCTCCATTTCCTTTCGCTCTGGTGAAAGGGACAACACCAGAAGTCCAAAAAAAGAGTGCCGGAAATAGCCGTCATCCCGAACCAGCAGCGGGATCTTCTCCGCCGGAGACAAGGGCTTTCCCTCCACAAGATTCAAATGCAGGGCTACCGCAACATTGGCCCCGTTTGGCAGCAGCGGCGCGGTGCCGTTTACCATTACACTGATACCATTGACGCAGCCATGCTCCCAGCAGGCCTGAATACGCGCATTACTCTGGTCTGTCATACCGTAATCATCCGCATGAATGTCAATCCGTGGTTGAAATCCCATATTCATCCCCTTCTGGTTATCTGTCGCTCTGCCCTTATGCTATGGAAAAGGCCCCGTTCGTGCAAACGAAGCCGTGTATTGGCATTACCTATTTTCTGGGTAGGCCAAGGATTGTCACTTAAGGCAGAAAAGCCCGTTGTCTTTTTCAATTCGGAAAAAGCCTCCTCCAACTGTAGGAGGTTTCTGTGTTGCCATACCCTGTCTTCCTGGGTAGGCCAAGGATTGTCGCTGCCGTCTTGACAGTCCTGTGAACTGTCAAAGGCAGACGTCCCTCGTCTACGTTATGAAAAAGACCTCGTTCTGCTGAACGAGGTCATTGTGTTGGCATTACCTATCTTCCCGGGCAGGCCAACGTATTGTCGCTGCCGTCTTGACAGTCC
This sequence comes from Clostridiales bacterium, assembly GCA_022786995.1. GTDB lineage: Bacteria > Bacillota > Clostridia > Oscillospirales > Oscillospiraceae > Faecousia. Next base: position 213 of record JALFUW010000037.1, on the reverse strand, counting down.
TGTGGACTGTCAAAGGGAGACGTCCCTCGTCTACGTTATGAAAAAGACCTCGTTCTGCTGAACGAGGTCATTGTGTTGGCATTACCTATCTTCCCGGGCAGTCACCCGCCAAGTATTGTCGGCGTACATGAGCTTAACTTCTGTGTTCGGGATGGGAACAGGTGGACCCTCATGACAATCAATACCAACTATTTGGATGGCTCTTAACCATCG
>JALFUW010000001.1 GCA_022786995.1 Clostridiales bacterium | reverse complement strand
GCGATGGAGTCAGTCTGGCAGTATTTACTTTTTCCGAGGGGCAGGTGGAACGAATTGCAGATCTGTATTTTCCCGGAATTGTCTGGTGTGTCAATGGCATAGCCATTCATGGTAACGGCATGAGTGTTATGTGTGATGGTTCAGGCGGTACAGATTATGTAAACTTCGGTTACATAGGCGGGGAGTATGTCCTGGGCCTGTACGCTCCGCAAGCGCATATGGAACCGACCATCAATGGGGAAGCTTGTACCGTTGATGACATCAACCGAATTCACACCACGGATTACAATGAGATGGCACCGGAGGAGTTCCGGGAGAAGATTCAATTGCTATTTGAAAATGGACAATGGGTACTGAAGCTTCCCTCCGACGAGGTGCTTGCCGCAGACGGAACCTTAGATTTTAGCCGGTTTTTATGGGAATAAGTCGGAATAACTGGCGCTCCACCAGAGCAAATTACTTGAAGGCAGTAAGAATTCCGCAATGCTGACCTACTTGCGCGTCGTCATGCGACATTCTCCTAATGCTATTATCGATTCCTACCCACCTGACAACCAGATACGCAATCTTAGCTGCTGGTTGCCACAGTATAGGCGTAAAAGTCCAGCGCTCCCTGCATAGAATCTGAAATATTATTTCAAAAAAACACGCAGGAACCAAGTGGCTCCTGCGTGATCGGCTATGGGGTGTTAGTGCGTATTGGTGGCCGGCAGTTTGGTGCCGTCGGGCAGGAGGACATAGTCCACCTGATCCAAATCGACGACCTTATGCCTAATCGGAAGGTCAACCTCTGCACCATCTTTCATAACGACACAGGCAGAGTGATAACCCGATTGATCAGACCAGCCATAAAAGTCCGCAGAGGAACCAAAGTTCTTGGTTCCGTGGTAGTCGGGAATCAGGTCCCACTGCAAGCTGCTGCTGAATTTGCGGAGTTTGAAGGATGTGACAGTAAACGCCTCCAGCGCATCCGTACCGTCCTCGCTCCAGCCAATGCACGCCTTCAGCGTCATGGGACTTGCCAGCAGTTCCATCTCCCGGTAGTCGCCGTTGGTCTCATCAAAGGTGATGGAGAACTGCCATTCTCCCTCGGCAAGGATATCCTTAACCAGGTGGCTGTTGGCAGCATCCCAATTGGAATAAACGATGTCAACCAAATACAGATTCCAAGTAGTTCCGGCAGAAAAAGGCGCGCTCCCGTCTGCCATGGTGCAATCCGTCACCAACAACAGATCAACGGTGTTATCTCTGCCATCGCCATCGTCGATGGTTTCAATGGTTCCTCCGCTGTCACTGACGGAGCCGCTGGCAGGGGTTAGATCACCCCACTGATTGGAAAAAATGATATTGCCCTCTGTGGGAAGCACCGTGCCTTCGGGAGCGGTGACGCCCAAAAGAATCCGGGCGACATAGCCATCGGTTTCCACGGATTTCAGCCGTAAGGTATAGCCATTCTGTGTGGCTTCCTGAGGAATCTCCGCCTGAGCATCCACATCAGCCTGGGTGGGAATTCTGGGCTGGATCGCAAAGTCAATGGCATCCGCTACCAACTCGATCTGTCTATCGGTCATGTGTTGATATTCGGCTGTAACAACACCATGATCCTCACTGAGAATCTCGATATTCACATTCAAACTCAGGCTCATCAAAGCGTCCCCTCTGTCGCAGAGGATATATCCAGTCTCTTGAGTTGGAGATTGGAGGATCAGCACCTTACTGCCGGAAGCGGTTGTATAGTTCCGCTCGATCCAGTCGCCCGTATCCACCAAAGCAACATAATCCTGACTGAAGCAGTCCGTCCGGTTCCAGCGGAGATATCCAGATGTGCTCAACACCTCGTAGTTCCGTTCTTCCGGGAAATCAAAGTCGAAATACAGGTAGAAGTTGCCCGTATTATAGCAGCTTCCTCCGGAGACTCGGGCGCTGATCTCCTCAGACTCCTTCACAAACCGCTCAATTCCAAGCGCATCACACATATTTCTGGTGGTACGGAAGTTCAGAGATTCTCCTTCCGGTTTTAGACCATATTGTGTTGCCAATTCTGATGCCTTTGCATTCATGGCCTTGCCGTAAGTGTCGTTTTCAAAGAAGTCTTCTGGCAGGGTGCCGTTGTTCATCATGGCTTCCATATTCTGCGTATATTCTTCTTTGAAGGCGAAGAAATCTGCACAGGCCTGATAAGCCTTGGTTCCTTTCAATCCCGCCAGCGTCAGCACATTCTGATTGACCTCATGGGGATCCTCCACATAGGTTCCATCCACCAGACGATAGTCGCGAGTCTCAGTTGCTTCCCCGATCTTCACATCCTGCATTCTCAGCACATAAACCACCGCACAGCCCACCAGCAAAAGCGTCAGGGCAATGACCGCTGCAATCAAGAGCGGTCTGCGGATCGACCTGCGGCTGGTTCCCTTTTCCTCCGTCTTCCCGGCTCTCGCGGGAAACTGACCGTATTCCGCCTTCTCGATCAGATCATCTCCCACATATTTAAGCCCCAGTAAAATATCCTTTCCGTTCATACGCGGATTCCCTCCTTTGCAAGGTAAGCGGCTAATTTGCTTCTGGTCCGGTTCAGACGCATCTGGACGGCGCTTTCGCTGATACCATACCGGGCTGCGATTTCCGCAATAGTATCCACATACCAATAACGGCGCAGGAATACCATCTGGTTTTCGTCAGACAGCGTCCGCAGAAACGCGTCCAGAATTCTGCCCAGCTCTCGCGCTTCCACTTCCGCGTCCCGGGATGTATCCGGGATGCAGGTTTCCATTTCCTGGGTCAGACTGATCACCTCCGCATTCCGTTTGGCCGCGGCCTTCCAATCCAGCTTTTTCAGAGCAAAGTTCCTGCAGATCTTGGCTAAGTAAGCAAACAGGTGCACGGGCTTCTTAGGAGGAATCGTATCCCATGCTTTCATGTAAGTATCGCTCACCGATTCTTCCGCGTCCTGATCGTTGTGTACGATGTTGTCTGCCAGATGGAAGAGCCGACGACCATAGGTATCATCCGTATGCTTGATGGCATCTTCATTTCTGGCGAAGAACAGTTCAATGATTTTGCTATCGTCCATTTGGGTCACCTCACTTGCATTTTCGTTCCTCACCCTTATAGACCGTTTTTTGTCTTAAAACCTCACACCTCATGATAACATTTTTTGTAAAAAAGGAAAGAGCCAGCTTTCCTACACTGGGAAGCTGGCTCTGCGTTCATCGGCTGGTACTTTGATTGAAAAGTGAAATGCAAGTGTTAATTCATCGGGAAATCCTTAACAGGCTTCATTTCCGGCAGCTCAACATGGGCATAGGAATTCATGATCTCAAAGGCTTCCGCCTCTGTGATTTCTTTGATATCATTTCCTTTCTGGTAACGCCAGACCCCGTCACTGGGATAGTAAGAAACCTCCCCCATTCCCTCTCCGGTTATCAGGCTTGTGTAGCTATGGTAATGGGAACCGTCTTCCCGAACTGCGAACTCAAAAATATATCCTTCACAAAGGTATCCTTGCGCCCAGCTACCCTGAAGTCCGGCGGTTTTTCCGTTTTTCATGGTCCAGATTGCGTTAATATTTCCGTTTCTTCCAAGAATCAGATCTTCTGTGCCATTCCCGTCTGCATCCATCAAGCAGTATTCCATGGTCTCCCAGAAGTCCAGATAGGTATTGCCGCTGTATCTGGTGAAATAGTCCTCATTGTCCCGCATATCGGCAATCAAATCCGCAAAGCTGTCATGCCGTTCGTGAGCTTCAAATTCTGCCTGCCGCCGGGCCTCTTCCTCTGGATCAACAGGGGTGGGCGTGCGGTACAGTTCATCCAGTTCCAGGGCCAAAGCGTGCATATTCTCCACCTTACCAGACTTCAAAGAATAGTCCAAAACCTCCGCAACCGCTTCCATTTCCGCTTTTGTCATGTTCGGAACTTCTTCCATCTTTCCACCAAGCTGGATATGCAGGAATGCGTCCTCCCGGTCGCAGAAGATATGACCATATTCTGCATCCTTCACCAGCAGCAGTTCCGTGCCATCTTTTGTGGTGTAATTCCACTCCCGGGCAGACTCTGGTTCCTCAATCATCAGATACCAGGATGAGAAATACGCCTTATCTGCATAGGAATATCCTACTTTCACTTCCTGAAGGCCATCGACTGTAACACGGTAGTCCAGATTGAAGTTTCCGCATTCATAGAACCTGCCTCCAACATAAGAAGCCTGCGCCGAAGTGTCTTTTTTGAGAATGCCATCGATGCCAAGGATCTCCGGGATGCGGCTTTCCGCCTGTGTCAGCAGCAGGGCGCCTTCGCCTGCCAGCTTCAGATCATACTTCTTACAAATTTCATCCACTTTGTCCACAAGTTCCTGTGTGAGAACCCAGTAGGCATCATAGGCATCGGGGGCCGTAAAGTCAGGGATACCGTCTGGGTATTTCTGCGCAATATCATAAGCTTTGGTAAACTCATACCATTCTTTTGCAGCCTGCTGATTGGGGCTTTCAGCAACACCTTGTACGGAAATGATCTCCTTCACCTTTTCTGTAGCTGGGGTTTTGGTTCCATCTTCCAGGTAAAGAGGATGTTGGGTGTAAGTTCGTTCACCTATTTTCAAATCATTCAGATGGAGCAGTACCACTGCAGCACAGCCCATCAGAAAAAGCATCAGAGCAACAATGGCTACAATTAGCAGAGGCTTGCGAAATAACTTTCTTCCCTGTCCAGATTTATCATAAGTACCCTTCATACCGGAAACCGTATCACTCTCTGATTCTTCAATAAACTTTCGATCAATATGGCTCAGGCCAATCAGAAGATTCTGTCCATTCATACGTAGATTCCCTCGCTTTCCAAATAAGAGCACAGCTTTGCGCGGGTGCGGCTCAGCTGCATTTTCACTTTACTTTCTGTCATTCCATACCTTGCAGCGATTTCTGCAATGGTATCCACGTGCCAGTAACGCCGCAGGAAAATCAGTCTGGTGTCTTTGGGGAGGCTCTCCAGGAAGGCATTCATGATTCGCCCAAGCTCCTTTCCTTCCAGTTCCCGGTCTCGGCTGGTATCCGGGATACACAGCTCCATTTCCTCTGTCAAAGTTACGACCTCGGCATTTCGTTTGGCTGCCTGTTTCCAGTCAACCTTGTGAAAAGAGAGATGGCGGCAGATGGAAGCGATAAACGCATAGAAGTAGGCAGGACGTTGGGGAGGGATGATTTCCCATGTTTTCATATAGGTGTCACTCACGCTTTCTTCTGCATCTTCTCGATTGTTCAGAATTTTGTTTGCCAGTGCACGGAGCTTTCTGCCATATGTAGCATCTGTCTCGGCAATGGCATCTTCATTTCTTGCCCAGAACAATTCGACGATTTTTATATCTTCCAATGAGGTTCACATCCTTTCAATTCGTTCCTCACCCTAGTAGTACGAAACTTATCTGGTTACGTCACACTATATCATAACACTTTTCCTAAAATTGAGAAGATGTAAAAACCCGGAACCATATCAACATATGGTTCCGGGGTGATAGTATTAAGTATTATTGGTTCTGTACACTCTCAGCCATTTTCAGAAGTTCATCAACAGTAAACTGCTCACTGAACATCTGGAAGCTGACACCCTTCTTCGCATCGCCATCCATCCATGCAACGTAAGCTCTGTTACCATCCTGCATGGTAATGCCTGGATAACCGTTAATGGTCACAAATTCAGGCTCTGTCATTCCGCTTACAAACAGCCTGAGGACCTCTTCTTCGGTGGTGCAGTCTGTCAGATATGTTTCATAGGTAAAATAGACTTGATCGTTGTTTGTCTTATCATAATACCATCTGCGGACATAGGAATACCAATCGTCTTCACCTTCAAGAGGGGCACCGGTAAGGCCATCTTCCACCATATTGTCCGGCAATACAGTGATACTGTAATCTCCCAGTTGTTCCAAAGCTTTCGTTGTAAAATCATTGTTGGTAATGGGCAGTTCCGGGCCGGGAGCAACAGACTGGGCCAATGCAATCAAGTCCACATCTCCGGTCACATGAAGATCATAGGCAAAGCCCAGTTCTTCGTCAGTCCAGAGCAGACTATTTCCTGTTTTGTAGCCTGTATGACCATTGATCGATACGACTTCCGGTTCACCTGAGCCTTCAAATTCACGTCCATACTGACCCAATCGGAAATACAGTGTATAGGAAATCAAGTTACCATCCTGATTCTTCCACTCAATGCTCTGCTGACCGTAGGCCCGATCTCCAACGTATTCCAGTGCGTAACCTGCAGGAATGTTTTGTGGATACACACTTTGCCATTCGATGAAGGTTGTAGGTTCCTGTTCCAGTTCTAATGACGCCGCTGCTGGGGGCCTCAGTGGTCACCACGGCAGTGCCGTGCTGGTAGACTGCTCTGGACAGCAGCGTAAACAGGATCATCCCGACGAAGAAGAATCCCACCAACTTCCAGATACGGCCTTTCTCTTTTTTCAGATACATCTCAGTCTTTCCCTCCCGACATAGCAATTCCCTGTTCCAAATACTCCTGGCATCCCAAAAACAGCAAAAGAGCCGGGATCAGCATCATCAGTGCCGCCGCAAACCCCACGCCCATTTCTTCCATACCGATTTCCGGCAGGAATAGGGATAGTGGCCACAGTGACTTGGTTTTTATGTAGGTCATAGGCTGCTCGATCATATTCCAGGAATCCAGGAAGGTCAGGATACATACAGACATAATACCCGGTGCACCCATGGGGATGCCAATTTGGCAAAAGATCCGCAGTTCCCCCGCACCGTCCAGCCGGGCAGCCTCCAGGATTTCCTGGGGTATCGCTTTGAAGAAGCGGTGCAGGATGAAAACAGGAAATGTGGAAAACACGGCAGGCAAAATCACAGCTCCCAGAGTATCCAACAATTCCAGGTTGTTCAACACCAGATATTGCGGAAACATTAGAACCTGAAAAGGCATAAGCATCAAAACGATATATAGGCTGAGGATCGTCTTTTTCCCTTTTAGTGGGAACTGGGCCAGTGCCCAAGCTGCGGAAACATCCACCAATAACTGCCCCGCCAGGATGCAGACGGATATTGTAACGGAGTTCCAGAACATGGTGAAAAAGCCCGGACTGTCCAGCAGCACCTCCACCAGAGATTTCAGCGTGGGCGCCGCAGGCAGCACGGACCATGCCGCCATACCATCGGTGTTGACAAAAACCGGAGACAATTTCACCTCCAATTCCCACTGGGCTGAAAACGCCCCTGTTACCGCAAACCAAATGGGAAAGCAGAGCAAAAGGGTCAGTGCCAGCAAAGCCGTGAAAAGCATAGATTTTCTGACTATTTTCATATTCTAATCCTCTCCATCCCAGGCTTTGCGCAGAAATCCGATCAGGATGAAAACTACGGCTGAAGTCATCACAGAGGCCGCGGCGATCTTATCAAAATCCAGCTCCCGGAACCAGTTGTTATACAGGTGCTGCAATAAGTACATACTTTCATGGGGGTAATCTCCCGCCACCAGCCACGCCTCCCGGAACACCTTGAAAGAATTCAGCAGAGACAGTACGGTAATGGTATAGGCTGACCCTCTCAGGTTTGGAAGGGTAATATGCAGAAAGGTCTGCAAGGCATTGGCTCCATCCACCTGGGCTGCTTCATACACGCTCTCCGGGATGCCCGCAAGACCGGCCATCCACAAAACCACGGTATATCCCAGGTTTTTCCAGAGGTAGCTGATGACCAGCATCCAAAAAGCCGCCCCGGAGCCCATCCAGTCCACCCCGCTGCCGCCCAGCGCAAGAAGAGCACCGTTGATGAGTCCTTTTTTGTGGAATAACGCCTTCCACACCAGCACCACAGAGGCCGCCGGGACGGCCATGGGCATCAGAAAGATGCTGCGTAAGGCGCTGCCAACAGCAGGTATAGAATACAGCAACACTGCAAGGGCAAGAGAAATCACGATCAGCAATGGAATACAAACTGCTGTAAATTTACCTGTATTGGCAATGGCCCGTTGAAAAGCGGCATTTCCCATCACAGTCACATAATTCTGGATCCCCACCCACCTGCCGCCGATGGCACTTTGAAAGGATCTGAACAGGACCTGCATCATAGGGATCAGTGAGAAATACAGCACACCAAATAGATTGGGAAGGAGAAACGACCAATAGATTATTATTTGCTTTGAAATTGGTTGTTTGCTTATCAATTTCATTCTCATGTTCCATGGTCCCCTTTTACATTTACTGCATTTGGAAACAAGTCTACAATCTATGACTCTAAGCTATCTCTAAAACGAGGAGAATTACTCTTCATAAGGCCCTTCATTTATACATCAAATCATAATTATGCCCTGGTATAGATCTGTCAGGGTCCATACCAGGGCATAATTATTATCTACTCAATTTGTTCCTTCTGCAGAAAAGACACACCATTTCTGATTTATATAGATCTCAATTGTGCCTTCTTCAGCTCCATACTGATAACCATAACCCGTTCCGAAATTTGACCGGTCATCGATGGTTGGCTTTTGGCTCTGAGGCACCTGAGAAGTGATTTCCCAATCCATATTCCCGCAGCTGAATTTTACTGTACTGGTTCTGCCTGTATCCAAATACAAAATACCGTCAACCATCACTATGGGAATCAAGTCCCATGAAGGTTCTATAACAGCAATATTCTACCCTCAGAATAGATGGTAACGATATTTCCATATCAATTTTATAATCTGCCTGTTTGGTACAAATGCCTCCCGGCATTCTTAAAGGATTGTTTACAATCTTAAGAATAGACAATCATTATGAAGAACGTCCAGTAAACATTTACGCTTACTGGACGTTTTATTCTGAGGCTATTGCCAGACAATTACTTCAGTTTCAGTATCCCAAATTCCGGTCAATAATCGTCCCGTCCAGGGCGTTGATTGTCAGGACGACCCGTTCATATCCATCCTCATAAACATATTTGCTGTAGCTGCGGTCAACGGCGTGGGCTTTGTCCAGCGCCCAGAAGTCCCATACGGGAATCAACCTGCCTTCCGTGACATTGTCCTTGTCCCGAACGCGCATCAGGCGCAGCGTTACATCATGAACATCCTTGCTTTCATGAACCTCAAAACCGTTTTTGATGTTGATTGCCAGCAGGTCTTCGTTGGTAACCATAATCATCTTGGCAAAGATATCCTGAATATCGGAAAAGGGAAGAAGCTCAGCAGCGATAGTTTCAACTTTAGGCTGCTCGTAAGGCTGTGCCCACAAGAAGTAAACAACACCGTCTTTGTTTACATAGATTTCCATCTGCTCATAGCCCCAGGTCTGAAGGTCAGACTCTCCCTCCGGGGATGCAGAGCCGGAATTCTCCGTATAGATAACAGGAACCCCACCCACACTGCGGACATAGCGCATTTTGTAGCCGGCGTCATGAATCTCATCGATGCTATTCCCCGCAATCGAATTGTCTGTGTAATACGACAGCAAATAGTTTACCGTGTAGTAGTTCACTGCACTGATCTGGTCACAGACCATGTCCCGCACCCCAAGGCGTTCCAGCAGCGCATCGCCCATGGCAATGGCTTCCTTTTCTGAGATGGTTGGTTCTATAGAGGTAAGCATATCTGGAACTTCTTCCAATTCATAGGCACAGCAGAAATTGTTGTTGCCGTAACCGTCCAGATATACTGTTGCACTGGTTCCAATGCCAAAGTCCCGCATATTATGAATACTGTAATGGATTTTTCTTCCATCCGCCTCTGACCAGCCTGACAGTTCATCACGCTCAGGGTAATCGGATTCTTTTTGAAGGATGAAATCCTTGGGGATACAATCGGATTCATCCGGGGCTTCCTCGATTGCTGCTTTTGTGCGCTCTATGTAACCTTCCAGCACCTCTTTGGTATTGCCTCCGTCCAGTTGAATGGGAATCACGCCCCGCTCCATGTCATAGTACACTTCCAGCCGTTTCTGGAGGGACTGCTTTGTTACAATGTTTTCTTCATAGAAGGGGGTGTCGCTGGTGAACACCTCCCGGAGGTTATCCGCGTCCTCCTGGGTAAAGAAATGTCGTTTCACCGTTGCCGTGGGAATGGTGTCCACCTCCGGGAGGGAAATCGCTGCATCCACGTGGACGGTGACACAACCCTCCACCCCGGTCCAATCCCCGGCGAACCGATCCGGTACGGGGAAGTCCGCAAGCAAAGTCCCGCTGCTCTCAGCCGTATCTGCCGTACTGTTCGAGATGATTTCATTGGCAGGGAAATTGTCCTGCACCTTATGACATCCTGCAAATGTTGAGAACATCATGGCTGCCGCCAATATTGCACAAATTCGTTTTTTCATGTTGTGTGCTCCTTTCTTTGATGTGCTTTCATTGTAAACAGCACATACAGAAAAGTCGTTACCATGTGATTACCGTTTAATTACGGATGTAGGCGGATTCGGGCAGTTGTACCTTGACTGGGGGTGCTGTCAAACACCAAAGCCGCGCCATGGGCTTTCACAATTTCCTGTACCAAGGCAAGTCCCAGACCCACGCCGCCGTGCTTTTTGCTGCGGGATTTATCCACCATATAGAACGGCTCGGTAATCCGGGACAGGGCGTCCTGCGGGATACCGATACCGTTATCCACTACTTCCAGCGTGGAATCATAGGCACGGAGAATAACCGTTTGCCCGGAAGAAGATGCTTTGCAGGCATTTTCCGTCAGGTTCACAAGGGCGGAACACATGAGGTCAGCATCCAGCGACATAAAAGCCACCTGACACTGGATTTCCAGAGTAACCCCGCAGGCACGAAACTTTTCCGCCACGGTATCCCGAACCTGCTCCAGAAGTTCGGGCACGGATACAGGTTTCAGTACAAGCGCCTGCTGTAGGGTAATCAGCTTCAGCATTTTCTGCACCAGCCGTTCAAGCCATTTTGCCTGCTGCTCAATATGCTGGAGGGAAGCAAGTTGCTCTTCTTCCTCCATGCAGGTGTTTTGCAACAGATCCGCGTGGAGAATCAGGGCGGTCAGCGGCGTCTTGAATTCGTGGGTGACTCCGCCGATGAAAAGTTCCTGACGACGAGCCTGCTCCGTAAGTTCCTGAATGCGCTGCTCCACGGCATCCGCCATTCGGTTAAAATCTACAGCCAAGGCACCCACTTCATCGGTATGTTCGACGCTTGTCCGCTCCTGATAATTACCCTCCGCAATCCGGGCAGCGGTGGCCTGTAGTTCTGACAGTGGGTTCAGGGAGCACCGTACCAGCACCATGATCAGGAGAAGCCCCACGAGGATCATGCTGCTTCCGATTCCAAGGAACATCCAGAATAGGTTGGTAATCCTGTCATAGACGGGCGTAATATCTTCTACAAGATAAACGGCACAGATACTGTCTCCCACGCTGAGAAGATCAACGGCACTGCCAAAGATCAGGATATGCCGTCCGCCGATTTTGCCAGTAAATTGTTTTGCGGAATCATGCTGGGATATACTTAGATATTCCTCCGGGCGGATATCTGTCCGGGAGTAGACGGTGTCGTCACCGATCAGCAGCACTGCGGAAGCGTCTGCATAATAGGAAAAGCAATAGCGTGCCAGAGAGCGGTTTACCACTTCCGAATCGTTTTCGGAGTAGTAATGGTTCATCATTTCCGAAAAAGAGCGAGTGAGACTGCCCAGCTTCTGCTCCGTACTGGAATACTTCAAGGAGAGCATCTGCTGCCGCGTCTGCATAAGAAGAATGCCGGAACATACAGAAACAACTACAATCAGGATGACACCGCAAATCAGAGAAATCTTTTTCCAGAGCTTCATTTTCTTCGATCCTCCAATCGGTATCCTGTTTTGGATATGGTGCGGATTTCGTCCGTAAAGCCCAGCTTTTTTCGGATATTGGCCACCCGCACATCCACGGTTCGGATGTCGCCGAAATAGTCCTCTCCCCAAATTTCGTTCAGAATCCGTTCTCTGGAAACCGTGCGGTTTTTGTTCTTGATCAGAACGGTAAGTACATCAAATTCCAACGGCGGCAGGATAATTTCTTCCCCCGCCTTGGAAAGTGTCCGGTTTTCCGCGTCCAGAACCAGATCCAGACAGCGATACACCCGGTTGAGCCTGCCGGTTCGCTCCAGTACCTTCTCCATCCGCACCAGTAGGGTCACCATATCAAAGGGCTTGACCACATAATCCTCCGCCCCATCCCGCAGCCCCCGGACTTCTGATTCACTGTCCGTTTTGGCGGTCATATAGATCACCGGGATATTGTATTTCTCCATAATGGAAAACAGCGCAAAGCCGTCCATACCTGGAAGCATGATATCCAGAAGGGCCAGATCGAAGGCGTGATCCGCATCCAGATAGTCTGCGGCCTTCTGCCCGTCATCAAAGACCATGTATTCATAGCCCACATATTTGAGGTTCAGGGCAACCGAATCGGCGATTGCGCTGTCATCCTCAACAATCAGAATCCTGTTCGCAGACATATGCAAGACTTCCTTTCTGTTTTCTCTATCATAGCATACCAGCTCAGAAATAAGTTTACCGAAATATTACCGTTTTGTCTGCTGGTATTTGAGAAGGCATTGCCAGTATGAATGCGCTGTTATCAAGGAAGCAAGTTTCCTAGCCTCATAGTAGCAATGCATCTGTATATACAAATGCGAAAAACCATCCATTCCGCTTTCGTGGAACGAATGGTTTTTCTGCTTGTTGAGGCGCTGCCCCAAGCCCCGGTGAACGCAGACCTTCAGTCTGCGGCTGCGCAATTCTGGGAATCGCTTTTGTATCATTGAACCTTTCTGCCGAAGTTAGATACTGGGCGCAAACAACTTTGTCCCATCCTCAAGCAGAATATAATCTAAGGCAACACCGCACAAATGCCACAATCCGCATTATACAATAGGTGCCCAATAAAAACTGTGGATAACCTCTGAATTTTTTGCCCGCAAAGGCGCACTGACTCAAGCTGCCAGACAGGGTCTGTCAGCCAGAATCAGATTTGCCAACGCAAACATGATATTGAATTTGGCTTGTTGCTTTTCAAGCCCTCGGTATCGCGTTTTTCGGAAGCGCAGCTGCTTCTTAACGACACCGAATACATGCTCTACTTTTGCTCGCACTGAGGATTTCGCCCGTTCCGCTTTCTTTGCTGCGTACTGCCCGCTTTTGCTCAGTTTCTTCATCTGCGATGGACGACGATTGATCTTGTACTTAATTTTCCGGCCAGCTTTATTTCGGACTACGGCATCTTCGCGCTTACCTGCGCCGAGATAACCGCTGTCTCCATAGACTGTTTCTTCCTCTCCCGTCAACAATTTCGGCACTTCCGCAACATCGTGGACATTTGCCGGTGTAGTTTCCACTGTGTGAACCAGTCCGCTGTCCTTGTCCACGCCGATATGCGCTTTGTACCCAAAGTGCCAGGTGTTGCCCTTCTTGACTTGGTGGGCATCCGGATCCCGTTTCTTTTCCTTATTCTTGGTAGAAGAGGGGGCGGAAATGATGGTGGAATCTACAATGGTGCCCTTTTTCAGAATGAGGCCACGTTCCATGAGCGCTGCTACCACCTGAGCGAACAGCTTCTCCTGCAGTCCGTTCTTGATCAGCAAGTTCCGGAACCGGCCAAGGGTATCCCCGTCCGGAACCTGGTTGCTGGAATCGACGCCGCAGAACTCCGAAAATGCGCGGCTGTCGATGGCTTCTGCCACCGTGGCCTCGTCACTCAGGTCATAGAGGTTTTGCAGCAGATACAGTCGGAGCATGATCTCCAGCGGATAGGGTTTGTTGCCGCGCTCTCCTTTGTAATAGCACGGCTGAATCATGGCAAGCCATTCCTTCCACGGGACGATCCGTTCAATCTGGTCGAGAAATGCTTTTTTCTTCGTCCGCACCTGTGCCAGTTCGTCGCTGAATGCGGAAATCGTCATCTGTTTATCCATGAGTTTATTATATCACACTTGGCCGTATCTGTCACTTTTTTCTGTGCGGTATTGCCCTAACTGGCTTAGGACAATCGGCGCTTGCGCTTGAAGAATCGTTGCGTCTGCCCCTGTCAAATCCAGTTTTATACGGCTTCCATCCTTCATAACGGCATATATTTCATCATCCGTGTCCTGCCACAGTTTCAGGGTAATGCCGACTGTATCCGGCTTTGGAATATAGGAAATATTAGCCCCAAAGGGAGTCACCCGGAAAGAAGAAATCTGCACTTCTTCCAAGGAATCTTTAGTTTCCCACTGCTTCGCATCCGCATAGCGCCAAACATTGACTTTTAGTATACGCACATTTCTTTTATTGCTGTTGATTTTTCCTTTTCCCGTAGTTATAATGAACGGTATAAGAAGGCATAACCGTTTGAAAACTTACGATGTTTTGAAAGGAGAACTATCATGAGCAGAAATTATTCTGAACAGTATCCTTATGGCTACTACAAAGGTGGTGGTTGGGATATCGATCCCTCTGATAGAACGAAGAAGGAAGGCGACAGTGGTCATATCCCTGGACGTTTCCAGTGGGAAGAAACCATAGATGTTTCAGACGATGACGACGATGACGACGATGACGACGATGAGCAAATAGTGAGATGAATCAATTTGGGCACCTCTTGAGGGTGCCCATTTCTTCTATCAGCGAGGTCATAGTGTATCTTTGCATAGCAGTATAAGCACAGGAATACATTCCGTTCCGTCTCCGGCAGAGAAGAAAGAAACGCATTGAGAACCCGTGTCAATTCCTTTTTCGCCAGTTCAGTTTCTACATCGTGCGTGTCAACACATTCTTCCAGTTCCTCCAGCGCGAGAATGATCTCCCCGCCGCCCCGCTTTTGGGCGCTGAGTTTGCGCCAGCGGTCAATGGAGATATGCCGGGTCATTTTGGCAAGAAAAGCGTTCAGAAAATTGGGACGCCGGGGTGGAATGGCATTCCACGCCGCCAGATATGTATCGCTGACGCTTTCCTCCGAATCCTCCCGGTTGGAAAGAATGTTGTAGGCAATGCTGTAGCAGTACCCGCCATACTTTTTGTCTGTTTCTTCAATGGCCTGTTCTGACCTTTCGAAGAACAAGGCAATGATACCCTGATCCTCCAAGGAATCACCTCCAGTTGTCTGTCTATTTTATAACAAAGTGTTTCACTTGTATAGGCGTAAAAAGGTCGGCTTATATTGCACGGAAAAGAAAAAAATTTTTAAGAAAACAAATTAGGCGATATTTGCATCAACCACTTCATCGCCCCGAGGATTCATAGAATATGTGGGCATTCGTGTTACAGATAAAATGTTAAACTACTGTTCCCACCATTTTCCCGATATCGCTGTTCCATCCGTATAAGTCCAGCTTTGCGTAGATCATGCAGTGCCCGGCGGATTGTGGATTCAGAAAGCTTCAGATCTTTGGAAATGGTGGGAATGGACGGCCAGCAGATGCCTTCTTTGTTGGCGCGGTCGGAGAGGTAGATGTACACGGAGATCGCCCTATGAGGTAGATCCATTCGGTATAATTCTGTGAAATTACGCATATTGTTCCTCCTGTTCAGGTGGGGCTTCACTGCCCCACCTGTTTTTCGTTATGTTTTGAGTGCCGTCTTTTCAGACATGGGAGCGGTTTTCAGGTTTGGTTTTGCAGGCAGGGTTTCCTCAGAATAGGCCAGCGGATACTCAGATAGAATCGCTTTTTCCAACTCTGCTTTCCCCGCGTAATGCACCGGGCGGCTGCCGCGATCCTCCAGCTGCAGGGGCTTTTCAAAGCGGATGCCCCACTCAAAGAACAGCTTCAGTTTGGTTTTCATGGGATGGGTGCCGGTTTTCATCACCACAAAACTACCCTTGGGCATGGATTTCAGCTCGTCGGCAGACATCAGCGGTC
Source organism: Clostridiales bacterium (assembly GCA_022786995.1). GTDB lineage: Bacteria > Bacillota > Clostridia > Oscillospirales > Oscillospiraceae > Faecousia. The sequence continues at coordinate 25,638 of JALFUW010000001.1, read as the reverse complement.
GCTCCATCATTTGCAGGGATTGAGAGTTATTGTCCTTTCCCTGGGTCACGGAGCCGGACAGGACTGTGCGGCTGCCGAGGTTTTCGGAGAGGGCTGCCGCGGTCTGGCTGTTGGGAGCGAAGCCGCCGAAGATGGTGTCCTGGCAGTTGTCAGCCAGAATTTCAGCCCCCTCTTTTCCGTAATTCTTTTCTAACTGGGCAAGGCTCTGAATGATGGGTACCAGCGTCAAGCGCCGGGATCGGCCTGCGGAAAACAGCGGCAAAATATCGAAGGGCGGCATAGTTCCCAGCTCATCACAGAAAAACACTGCACGGTTTGGGAGCTTCCCGCCATGCTCGTTTGCCACGGAAAACAGCTCCCGGGCCAGGTTCTGGATCATCAGACTGGCAACAAAATTTTTGGTAGCATCCTCCTCCGGGAGGATTAGAAAGATGGCGCATTTCTCACGGACGAACAGCTCCGCATCGATGCCGCCATCGAAACACAGTACCTGTTCCAGCTCCGTATCCAGAAAGGCATTCAGCTTGGACAGCACCGTGGACATGATGGAATTCATCGCCTGGTCGGAGGCTGTCAAAGCGGAACCAGCCAGCCATTTTGCCTTGTGATCCGATGGTAGAAGCTGCATCAGCTCCTGAAACTGATTTCCGCCTCGCTGTCCCTGCATCAGGAGTTCCTGCACCAGTTTGAACACGGAAGCGATGTGCCGGGTTTCATAGCCATCCGTTTCCTCCGGGGGAAGAAACTCCGACAGCAGCAGAACAACGGATGCTAACAGTCCCTCAGCCGCATCGTAGAAATAGGCGTTTTGTCCGTGGTCGCTGCCCTCTCCCTCGGGGCTGATGATGGTCTTTGCCAGAATTTTGGCGTACTTTTCCGCTTTTGCCTTGGCAGATATCTCCCGGGGATTCTCCCGGTGATCGTCCATGTAGCGGTTGATCAGGGTCAGCAGATTGTTGCCGTCTGACCGGGTAGGCTCTCGCAAATCCACTACAGAAATCCGGTAGCCGTAGATGTCTCGGGCGATAGCGCCGTAGTTCCGTGCAAGGTCGCCTTTGGTATCCAACGCCAGAAAACTCATGCCGCTGGCGCAGGCATATTCCAGATTCGGGTATAGAAAGTAGGCGGTCTTGCCCACGCCGGAGGCACCAATCATCAGCACATGGACATCGTCTGAATCTACCATAGCTGTGGTTTTCCTGCCACCCTGACAGCCCAGCACAATGCCCTGGGGAAGAGGTTTTCCGTTGGCGGTGGGCTGTTTCCCGTCTCTGGCTGCTGTTCTCCACGCTTCCGGGGTGAATGGCACATGGTGATAGGTTCGGCGGATTTCCTGTTTTGTTGCCCACCGGGCAGTGCCGTGCTGACCATTGCCCACGGTTTTGTCCTTGATGCCGTTGAGATCGTGCTTCTGGGAGGCGTAGGTCACGAAGAACAGCACCGCGATGATGCTGCCCACCGAGAGAATCAGCATGGGAATTCCATTCATTTCGCTTCCTCCTTTCGCAGAAATAATAAATCCTCGTTCCAGTCCTTTCGGGTGGGAACGAGGATTTTATTGCAGATATTCTTATCACCGAGCGTCTTGGAAATCCGTTGCGCTGCCTTCTGCCCCGGTTCGTCATTGTCGAGACAAATGCACACTTTTGTGATGTAAGGGCGGTCTATCAGTGTCTGCCACAGTACCTTATCCGTCACACCGCAGGCGGCGGCGTAGCTGCTGGATTTCCAGTGCTGTTTGTTCAGGGTGATAAAGGACATCATGTCAATGGGGGCTTCAAACAAGAATAGGGTGTCCCCGCCCCCAATCCAGTGGAAACTGTACTCCGGCTCGCTGCCCGGTGCGTTCCCCTTGAAGCCGCCCTGGGCTGCGGTGCTTCGCTTGTGGATATGCCGGGGCTTTCCCTCCCGGTCTGTCCCCACGAATACCGCGTTGTGATAGTCCGCAGATTCATACACCAGTCCCCGGTAGGCGAAGGCGTCCAGCACATCCTTGTCGATGCCCCTGCGCCGAATCAGGTAGCCATAGACCCGCCGCATATTTTCGTGCTTCGGCGGGATTTCCAGCGGTTTCTGAGTGAAAGGTTCCACCGACTCTCGGATGGTACCGACACCCATGGAGAGCATGAGCTGCACCGCTCCTGGGTAGTCCATGCCATAGAAACGGCAGGCAAAGTCGATGGCATCACCACCGACCTGCTCGTACTGGTGGAACCACAGGTTGCCCCGGATGGTCACCTTCTGCCCATGATCCAGCCACATGTTTTCCGTGCCGGACTTCTTCACCTCCTCTCCGCATTGCCGCAGGAACGCCGCCAGATCTGTCCGTCTGGCCTGCTCCCGTTGTTCTTCCGTAAACGGTATAAAACTTCCCATTTTGCCTCCAATCGTTTCATCAAGTTAGGGATAAATACTTTTCAGTTTTTTGAAACAGGATATCTCACTTTTCCTTTCTGCTGTAGATTCTTCAGGTGAAGAGTTCCAACTGGTGTCATGATGACAGGGAGCTGGTGTCATCCTACAGTCAGACTGCCCCCTTGGCGGTAGCCTGTTTGAAAATCAATCCCGGATGCCCATAGCCTGCTTTTTCTCGTTGATTTCACGGCGCTGCTTGCGGTCAATCTGCTGCCGTTGGTTCTGCTCCCGCTGCTGATCCTGTTCCTGAAACAGCCGCAGCAGTTGGGCCATAAGGGTGCTGACAGAGCGGGCTGTACTGGGGATATTCACTGGGGCAGGGTTACTAACACTCTCGGATAGATACTCAGGAGCGGAAGAATCCTGTTCCTCTGGAATGTTGGAATCTGCTCCATCATCGTCTCCATTTTCGTACTGCCGACGCGGATATGGAGGACAGAATTCGATTTCATGGGACAATAGTTCTTCCTCAGTCCTCAGCCGCTGTCCGGCATTTGTTTGTTGCCAAACCTGCGGCGTTATTTTCAGTGCTTCCTGTATCACCGCATTGCGAATGGATTTGAATTCCCTATTTTGCTCCAAGGGAATTCGCTCCGGGAAGGTATCGGTGTAAGTGCGCAGTACATCTTCCCGCTGCTCGTACCACAGATCATACAGCTTTCGGATATTTTCATCTCCTGCAAGCTCCGCTACGATCTGGTCAACAATAGCCTTCACATCCGACTTAAGATAGCCGTACACCTTCTTCCCGGTGGTGCGGGAAAGCCGATCAGCAAGCCGGATCAGCAGTTCTTCAATCCGGGGATTCTGATATTCTCCTGCGTTGATCTGCGCCACGATATCCGAGATACTTTCCCTGCCCTGCTCCCGCAGCTGATCCCGGTATTCGGTCTGCTGCTGGTAGGTAAACAGCAGCTCCTGGGAAAAGATTTCCCTGGCAAATGTGGAGCGCATGTTCTCCATACCCTGCTTGCTCAGATGTCCCTCCCCCGGCATTGTGGAGTAGGCGATCAGGTGGATATGGGGATGGTGGCCCTCGTTGTGAAAGGCGGCGTACCACCGCAGGTGATCCATGGGAATCTTGAGATTTGCGGAAAGTGTTTGGGTCTGCCCCCGGAGGAAATCCCGCCAACGGCTGCCGTTGTCGAAGCCCAATCGGGCGGCATCCTCCCGCTTTAGGGAGAGAATCGCCGTGTACACGTTGCCAGTATAGGCGTTTAGTTCCTGAGAAACTTTACTCAGCTGCACCTCCACACCCTCGTCCGTAAACAGCCCGTGGCTGCCAAACCGCTCCGCTCGTGGGCGGGTAGCAATGTAGTCAGCATAGGTTTTCGTGTTCGCCACAGCGTCCAGGTTCTCCTCAATCGCCATGGAAATGAACTCAGACGCACTACCCACCGTTTGCTCCCTCTGGAAATCCTCATATTCCTGGCTCCCCATTGTTAGCGGGAAATCCCGCAGGATTTTCTCTATGAGAGCCTGCTGTTTCTTCGTTGTGGGGGCATAGCGGTGGCTGTTATCCAGCTTCTCCACCCCCTCCCGGGTGGCGATATACCGGGCATAACCGCCCACAGATTTGCCGCTACTCCCCGGCTTCAGGTACTTAAACTTTGTCACCAGTCTCGGCATTCAGCTACCGTTTCTGGAAGTCAAAGGCATCCTCAAAGGAGTAGCTTCCGTTGGTTCGCTTCACCTGAGCGACACAGGTACCCCGGAGCTTATCCAGTTGCTCCCGGCTGATATTGCAGGTAGCAGCCACCACGTTCATGGTGATTGCCTGCTCCACCGCCAGCTTGAACAGGATGCGGCTGATCCGATTATCGCTGTCATTCACGATGCCTTTGAGGGTGGAAATAATGATCTTCGGCAGGTAATCGCTGCTGTTTTCCGAGGAAATAAACCCGATGTAAAAATGGATAGCCTTGTCAATAAACTCCCTCTGGCTGGAGCAGTTGTCCGCCTTATACCACTTGCGCACCTGCTCCAGCGTGGATTCTCCAATCCAGAGTGCGAATTTCCGCTTGCCTTCTGTTTTTTCTGCCATAATGTCAAAACACCTCCTGTTTTGGGTACGACCCACAGTCTGACCCGCGCGAATTTGTTGGGGCACTAAGGGAATCCGCCTTCCGTGACCCACAGTGCAACCCCACCCCCTGCGAACCGACCCACAGTTCCTGAATCCGAAAACCCGTTGCGGGGCGGGCGTTGCCCGCCCCTGTAGACTCGGTGTGGGGCGTTTACGACCCACACCCTTTCTCCTGCTTGTTTTTCGACCCACCGTTTTTACCGCTTCCGATGAAGGAAGCCTGCCACAGCCGCGCCGATCACCGCCAGAGATGCCAACGCAATCATCAGCTTCTTTTTCACTGCTTTCACCTCCAAATCAATCCCTTGCTTGGACACTTACTTTCGCTTTACGCTGCTGCCGTCTAGCTTGGGGAAGCGGCATTCCGTATAGCTCAGGCCAAATTTCTCCACCGCCCGGTTCAGCACCTGGAACATCTCCCGTTCCAAATTCCAGGCATCGTAGCGCACCGGGTCGGGCAGGTTCTCATAGCAGATCCACTCCGGGCTGAAGGGCGTGTCCTTCACCATCAGGTCGTATCCGAGACTGTATTTGCCGTTGTCCCAGTACACCACCGCTTCTAAGCGCACAGCGCCTGCCGTCAGGATTGCCACCACACGAAAATGGTTGCTCCCCTCCAGCCGTTCCAGAAGCCGGGCCAGATTCTTCGCGGAGAACCGCTGTTCAAACCGATAGCCGGTGCCCAGCTCTTTTTTCAGACGTTTTTGCTTCGACAAACAGATTCCCCCTAGAAAAAACGCATATCCTCACACTCCATTCTCTGCCGCGCCAGCTCCAGGCTGTCGCTCACCGCCTGATCCAGCACAGCCGTATCCAGCCCGCAGTCCGCATAGCCCTGACGGACGATGTCATAGTAGCTCTTGCTGGGGTTTCCGAAATCCATCCGGGGGTCCATAATGTAGCCCATGCCAGTGAGGGTACTGCCATCGCCCATCTTCACAGGAATCTGTTCCTTGTTGTAGTAGCAGTAGCCCTTCGGGTTATACCCCTCGTACAAATCCAAACGGGATTCATCCCGTTTCTGAATTTTCCAAACGCCGACGGGTACGGATGACCCTTCCTTGGGCGCAATGGTCGCATGGGCACCGTGAAGGGAACCTTTGAACTGCAGTTCATAATTCTCCACCACACCCGTTCCTACAAATTCAGATTCCGGACAGCGTCCCCGCATTTGGTTCTTATTCAGATTGCTGCCGTAGGCAACGTATAACTTTGCCATGATTCCTCCTAACATTGTTCTTCCATAGAAAAAGCAGGAGTCCCCTCCTGCCGCTGATTAACTTCCTGCACAGTATCCGGCTCGACAACAGAAACCGCTTGCGATTCACGGGACTGCTCTAACCTCTGCTGCATCTGCCGCTCCCGCTGGCGGATGGCCTGAGCAGGATCCTTCCACGCGATATTGCCGTCCAGATTTTTCAGCAGGTGCTGGCGGGCGGTTTTGAACTCATCGCCAATCAGCCCCAGCCGCAGAAGCCAGGTGCGGAAGGTGTACTTTTCGTTCTCGGACTGGGTTCTGGTGCGCATGGCCCGCTGCTGGATCAGCGCCTGATGGGAAATTGCGAGACAGAGCTGAATGTAGCTCTTGACTTCCCCGGCATGTAGGGTAGAATTAAACATACGAAACTCAATGGTTTCCTTGCTGAACACGCTGTGCAGATTCAGAGCATGATATCGGGTGCTGTCATAGTGAATACCCCGCCGGGAAGATCCGTTGTACCACAGGGTTTCAAATTCGGACATAGACTTGGGACGTTTCAGGTTCACATCCTCCAGAAACCGAAGGTCTGCCTTCTGGCAGTAATACTCCCGGTCGATCTGCACCTTCAGAGCCTTGTACAGCAGATCCTCCTTGGACGCCATGATGTTGACGATGTTCCGCAGGGTTTTGGGGTCATGCCGGGACGCGTCCACATGGATGTGGATGCCGCAGCTGTCGTTCACTCTGGCTCCGCCCCGGCGCAGTTCCCGCACCAGCTGTTGGATGGTTTCAATATCCTCATACTTGCAGATAGGCGACACCACCTCCACTGCGTACAGGCGGCTGGCGGTTCGTTCTCCCCGGGACTGGCACTGAATGCTGGCATCGCTGACCACCTTCCATTTCCGGCCGGTATCGTCCTCCACCGTATAGGTGTCGTAGGTGCCGCCTACATGGGTAGCCGTGGTTCCGAAATGTCCTGAGATGATTTTCGCTGCCGCGCTCCGGGTAATTCCCGTCATTTCGATCTCGATGCCGAAATTCTGATCCCGCAAACACCATCACCACCTGACCGCCATGCGGAAGGGGCTGGGGAAGCCGGATTTTTCTGCGTATGCCCGTGTTTTCACGCTTCTTTCCCTCCCGGGTGGGCAGGGACTTCACCCGCACCCTTTGGTTCAAACTCCCGCGCATCCTGCGTGGATTCCCGCCCCATGCGATACCGCCAGAGCGGACATTTCCGGCATTCGCACAAACGAACCTCCAACGCACTGCCGCAGCAACAATCCAGACATTTCAGCCGGATTGCCTTTCCCCGTGTGATTCGTTCCTCCACACTTAGTCCCCGACAGCAGAGGAAGGAACATCCCGCGCCTTTTTCTTGGGCTTCTGGCTCTCCACCTTCATGTCCACAAAGGCACGGACATTGGCGGGGACAATTTTCTGATACATCGCCTCCGCAGCCTGCGCCAGCTCCTCCTCAACAGAAGCGCCCCGCTGCTCTGCGTACATGCGCAGCGCCAGCAGCTTTTCTTCCTCATAACTGACCATAATGCACTTTTTCATAGTGATGACCTCCTATTTTGAAATAAAAAGATTGCCGGAGGCATGTTACCCCCGGCGGTATAGGTGAATGTTACTCAGCGGTGGTACCCGCTGCTTCATAGGCATCCAGCGCCTGCTCGATAAGCCCGACGATAAACTCCCGCTGACTGACCCTCTTCCCGGTACGCTCCTTCTCCGCCGCGAGATACTGCTTGATCCGCAGATCCAGTTCCTCGGGGATCTGGAACGCAAGGGTTTTGGTTGCCGCCATAGTGGTTTTTCCTCCTTCAAAATGTTCTTTGAGAATTTGGGTGACGTATTCGCTGAGGGATTGCCCCAGTGACTCCCGCTCCTCCCTGACCCTGTCATGCAGGGAGATGGGGATCTGGGCGCACAGGTTGCGGGTTGCTTCCATGGGTCTTACTCCTTTCCTGATTTGCAAGCCAAGCATACCGTAAGAAACTCACAATAGCTATTCACAGAAAGCAACAAAGAAGCATCCGGGAACCGAAGCACAAGCAATAAATCATCCCATTGTCATGCAGGGACCACTGCTTCGCTCCCAATCCTGTTCCTTTTCCACGATTCCCTGGGTATACGCATCCTCCAGCTCGGTATCTTCCAGACTGAGGTTTTCCACACAGCAGTTCCGCAAATCCGCGCCGCAGAGGATGCAGTCCTTCATGGCTGCCCCGATCAGGTTGCTGTGGGCAAGATGGGCTTGGGCCAGCGTGCAGTTTTCAAACACAGCATCCCGGAAATCGCATTCCTCTGCCGCAATACCATCCATCCTGCAATGGACAAACCGCGCCCCGGTAAAGTCCGCATTGCAGACCCCCGCGCCACTCAAATCCACATCCTCCAAAACCGCGTCCCGGAAGCAGGCGCCATTGAACTGCATATCCCCAAAGGACAGTCCCGCGATTCGGCAATGGGAGAAATCCGCCTGTTCTCCGCCCACACCATAAACCCACAGGGTGTGCTTGGCGTGGAGGATAGCAAGGTCATCCGATGTCAGGTGTTTCAGTTCCCCGTTTGCCTGCAGATTCTGCTCCCGCAGGGTCATGTAACTTCTGGCACCCAGAAAGGGCGCGGTGTACCGGGCATAGCCATAGCCACTGCTATCCACCAGAACACCATCCTCAGAGGATTCCCCCATGACAAGGACGCACTGTCGGGTTCCGTTACGAAAGCCCATCTGATCCGCGTTCTTGCGGAGGAAATCATATTCATACATCAGATGCTTTTTGAAAAAGGCGTACTCCTTATCCGGCAGGGAGATGACCTTCCTGACTTCACAAGGTTCTTCCTCCATAGATAGCTGCTTACCTTGAAAGGCTGCATTGATTCTCATGGGCTTTCCTCCGTTTCCTCAATGTAGTTGATGTAGGGAATTTTCAGCCAGTGGGTCCAGCTGCGGGCGGCTACACGGGTCTTTACCACACCATACCGGGTACCCATGGCCTCGATTGCATAGCCATTTCCAATGTAGATGCCGATATGACCTTGATGCCACACAGCCAGCCCCGGAATCTCCGGCATGGTGGAGATGGGTCCCTTCACTGTTGCTGTCCGGTACATCTGGTCAGCACCCATATCTGGCATTCCGTTGGTGGCATAGCTGACCGAATCGGTTTCCGGGTTGTACCAGCAGTAGCCCTTGATAAATCCGGCGCAGTCCGCTGTGCGTTTGCCCAGATAGTGGCTGCGGATGTACTCCTCATAGATGCCTACGTTGTCCGGGTACTGGGCAACCTTGGCTGCCAGCGCGTCCCTCGTCAGCACCTGCCCGAAGGTGCCCCACACATAGCCCCAGCCTGCCGCCTCCGCCGCAATCGCCCACTGCACTAAGTCCAGATTGTTCTTGGTGGTGGGATACACAAAATTCGAGGTGTCCACATACTGAGAACGCACATTGCCCACCAGTTTCGTAAAGTCCTCCGTGACAATGTTCGTGCCGAAGGCGCTGTTGACAGCGGCGATGAGCTGGTCATCCGTCTGCTCCGGCTGGAAACAGCTAACCAGCCGGGACACGAATCCCGGCTGGCTGGAATGGTCGTATAGGGCGAGGATGTACAGCACCTGGGCTTCCTTGACACGGCTTGCCATGTCCGCTTCCCGCAGGGCGGTCTGGATGGCGTTCATGTTGTCCTCCACCTGCTGGAGCATCTGCCGGTCGCTGTCGGACATCTCCTCGGCAATTTGCTCTTGCAGCGCGGCAACATCCAGTTCCAGAGTGCCGCTGAACACGGCGATGATGGCAGCCATGGGCATGAGCAGGGCGACTATGATTACGAGGGCAGCCATAGCAATATTTTTCAGCGTTTTCTTGTCTGATACCAGCGCCACAGCGATTTTCTTAAGCGCCGCGCCGACTGAGATACCCACTATCTTCCTCCCGCTTTTCCGAACAGAGCTTCCTTGTAGTCCGGCACCTGTACCTGCAAATAATACCGCTCTCCGCCGCAGCGATAGAGGCACACGCCCCGGTCGGGGTTTCGGATCAGGTCATACTCCGCTTCATCCACCTGCAGGGCATCCATATAGTCCTTGGGATTGATAGAACCGGGATAGAACAGGAACTGGTGGGTAGGAATGGAGAACATGGGCTTGGTGAACTCCCGGATGGAGGGGATCAGGAAGTCCTCAATGTTCTGAGACGCCAGCACTACACAGGAGTCCTTCTTTCGGACACGCTTCATGGAGTTGCGGATGTACTCAATGGCGGTCTGGTTGGTCAGAAACAGGTACAGCTCGTCAATGGATGCCACGCTGTTGCCGATGCCAATAAGCCGGTTACTCATATAGGACAGGATATTGAACAGGATAGCGTCCTTCAGCCGCTTGTTGGTATCCATGAGGCCCTTCACCCCGAAACACAGGAATTTGTCATCCACAATGTTGGTGTGACCGTTAAAGTACCGGCTCTCTGTGCCGACGCACATGGAGTGGATACCGAGACAGATCTCCCGCAGCATTTCCTGGGTGTACAGGTGCTTTTCACTGGGGTCGTATTCCAGGTACTCCTTCTGGCACAGCCAGTAAAACTCCGCCATCACGGGATACTGGATGGGGGTAAGCTGGGAAAAGTCCGTGCTGTCCGTAATCCCCCGCTGGGCATACAGCTTTTCCAGCAGGATTTCCATGGTGTCCACCTGAGCGTCCGTGAAGTCCTTGTAGCTGCGAAAAAAGTCCTTGAGGAAGGCGATATGCTGGCTCAGCCGGGTGACCTTTCGGAAGGCTTCCGGGCTTTCCTCATCAATCTCATCCCCATCGGCAGACCATGCCTTCGGCTCCAAGGGGTTAATGATGTACTGCCCGGTCATGTAATCCACATAACAGCCGCCCAAATTTTCTGTCAAATCCTCATATTCCGCTTCCACATCCAGACAGATCACCGCCTTGCCGGACTCCCGGAAATTGGTCAGCAGCAGCTTCATCAGATAGGATTTACCCTGCCCGGAGTTGCCCAGAATCAGGGCGCTGCCGTTAGTTTTGTCGTTGCTTCTTCTGTCCAAATCCACCAGAATGTTGGTACCGTACTTGTCCCTGCCCACATAGAAACCCTTGGGGTCGGTCTTGCCGGAGAAGCTCAGGGGGTACATATTGGCAACGGAACCGGCAGGCAGAACACGCTCGTACTGGTCGCCAAACTGGTTCCGTCCAAAGGGCAGCACCGACAGAAAGCCCTCCTGTTGCCGCAGGGTCAGCTTGTCCACCGTGATCTTGGCCCGGGTCAGCTCCATGGCAATCTGGGACTGGAGCTGCTCCAAAGTCTCCATGCTTTTGGCTTTCAGCTCCATGTATACGCTGCAATGGAGCAGTATCTCCCGGTTGTTGCGCATGGTAGCGAGCAATGTCTGCACATCCTGCAAGTTTCCCTCCGCCTCCATGGCCTGGGTAATATCGTGATCTCCCGCCATGAGCCGGTTCTTCCGGGCGGCGTTGTTGACAATCTGCTTTTCCTCCACGGGCGTGACCCGGCGGTGGTACAGCCGCAGGGTGACCCCGGTGCGGTCGGCAAGCTGGGCAAGAATCGCCTGCTTCTCTGTGGTGGGGGGATACTCCCGGATAACCCAGACACAGCGGTAGGTGTCGCCCACAATGTAATAATTGGCAAAGAACTTTATGGCTCCCGGCAGAATGCAGTCAAAGAAATCCTTTGTTCGGTATTCCTGTCCTGTATCCTGTGCTTTCTTCTTTTTTCCAAACAGGCTCATTTTGCCCTCACCCCTTTCACATACTGGGCACCGTCCACATCCGGCATCCGGTCGCCGTCCATGGAAGCGCCGAAGTAGATGGCAAGAAATCGCTTGATATCCGGCTTCTTCATCCGCTGCACCTCAAAGCCCGCCCCTGCCAGCTGCTTGTGGGTTTCATTCACCAGACTCAGCACCTGCTCCGGCTTTAGCCCGGAACAGCGTCGCAGGAACACGAACTGCCGGGCGGTGGACATCTCAGCCTGCAGCTCCGTCAGCATTTCTCCATCCTGATGCAGAAGCCGCCGGACACAGGCATTGCTCTCCTCCCGTTCCCGCTGGCGCAGGTATGCCTTGTTGGCATCGAAGCACTCGCAGGAGTCGGTGCAGATAATTTCCAAATCCGGCATCACCGTCAGGGCGGTTTGCAGGGTATGGATTTTCACATCAATATTGGATGAGGACAGCACTGAGATGTTTACGGGAGACACCCGGAACAGCAGCAGTTCTCCATAGTCCGTAGCCAGACCGTACCGGGTAAAGCCCCGGATGCCCATAAGCTCCTGCACAGAGCGGCCCCGGGGCTTTTTCCGTCTTTTCTCCTGACGCTTTCGTTTTGTATTGTCCATGACTCATCTCCATTCATAATATTTCTGGCTGGTCACGAAGTGCCGGGTGGCATACCCCAGATAGTCCATGACGGTGGTGTCCTCCATGCGGATGGTCATGAAGGCAAAGCACAGAGTCCCCGCCAGGGGGAACAGCAGCCCGGAATGCACCAACAGCACCACCGACAGCAGAGCCGCGATTGCCAGAATCACAAAATCCCGCATACCCCAAAGCCAGAGATGGGGCTTGGCTTTCAGGTTCTGGGGATAGATATAGGTTTTCATGGGTGTCCTCACTTTCTCATCAGATTTTTCGCCAGATTCACCGCCGAGGAGGTGCTGTAGACTACGCTGGACACATTCACCCGGACGCTGGAATCCAGTCCAAACTGCTGGGCGATCCGAGGCACCTCATTGGCAGTTAACATAATTCCTAGGCCCATCAGCATATTGTCCTGCAGGGTCAGCATTCCGAGAAACAGCAGGGTGGTTTGCAGAAAAGCTGTCAGGCAGATTGCCATGATCTGCTTGCACCACTGGTTGAAGCCATCGGTATAGCCTCTGGGCACGCTGAACATGTACAGCGACCCCACCGCAATCTGAATCAGCAGAATGCCGCCCCGCTTGATGTTGGCGAAGAACACCTTAATGGCGCAGTAGGAAAAGGACAGCAGAAAGAACAGCAGCTTCAGCACAGGTTCCGTGGGTGTTCCCAAGGTAAACACGGTTCGCAAGATAAATGCGGTGATTTCTCCAATGGTGGAGCCTTGTGCGCCGGAAAAGATGCGGGTCAAATCACCGGCGAAGCTGTTCTGCAGGGAAACGCAGAATTTGTACAGCTCCACCGGGAGAACGCCTATCAGCGCGCAGGCAAAGAAGCCCTGCAGCACATTCAGGGCAGCGCCCTTGATGCTGGTTCTTCCCGACTGGGCTTCTATGGCCACCTCGAACACAGCGCCTACCACGCCCACGGCGAAGAGCGCCCAGCCGAACAGGGTGAACAGCCGCACCACGGCGTTCACCCAACTCAAATTGAAAATCTCCGCGCCCATATTGTTCATGCTGGTGAAAAGGTCAGCCACCGCGTCAAAAACCGTGTTGTAAATCCATTCCACCAACGCGTTCCAGATATCCACGGCGATGTCCGCGCCGATTCCCTCGAATACCACACTCAGGGCATCTCCCAGCCCTGAGAGGATATCCCCTAACCAGTCAAACAAAGGCCGTCACCGCCCATCAGCCGAGGATGCTCCAGATATAGCTGGGCGCGGTGAGAGCGAACAGCAGGCAGGCAAAGAGAATTGCCGGGGCGGTGAACTCGAACTGTCCGTGTTTGCGGTAGTCCATATACGCCGTTGCGATCTTGACGAACAGCAGCACCGCCAGAATCATGTCAATCACGGGAAACACCACATTGTTGACGATGGTCTGCACCTGTCCCTTGGCGGCGTTCCAGGTGCCCTCAATCGCGCCGGACACGTTGCCAGCGGCGGTGGCGCTGGCAGGAATTGCCATAAAGGCCACAAACAGCGTCAGGACGCAGAGCATGGTGAACAGTCTTACAATTCTTTTCTTCATGAAACCTCCATATTGTCAGTGCGCTCACAGAATACCAGATACCGCTGCTTCCCCCCGGAAGCAGGCGGGTGGCAGGTGAGCAGGGTTAATAAGTCACGGTTGGATTGAATGTGGATGGCGTCCACATCGTTGGGGGAAATGACCTTAATGTCAGATACCTTGTAGTTCAGGGTTTCCCAGAGATTGGTAACGGTAACCGTATCCCCCGGGATCAGTCGGTCGACGTACAGAAAATAGGCAGCGCCGTTCCAGCCCCGGTGCCCGGCGAGGACGCAGTTGGTATTTGTGCCGCCGATGGGCAGGCTGGTCTGACCCATGACGGCAGCACCGTTTGCCATGTTTTCCTCGGTCGCGCCCAGATAGATGGGCATGCGCAGCTCCAGCCGGGGGATGGAGAGGACACCGAAGACCTCACTGTCCAGACCATAATCCCCCAGATGGAAGCTGGGCTTCTCATAGGCAGCGGGGTCAGACAGACCTTCCTGCCCCTCCCGGAAGATGGTTTCGTTGTAGGCCTTCATGTCCAGCCAGAGTTGGGGATACTGTTCCGGCACAGTGCCTTTCTCCTTCTCCGGCTCCTCTGCAATGACATAGGAAACTCCTCCCTTGGTTTCCTCTGGGCTGTCCTCCAACAGAAGCAGGAAGTTCTCCGCATCCTTGTGCATGGTATGCTCCACCCACAACCCGTTCAGGAAGGGATACAGCGTGACACCGCCGCCGAACAGCAGAAGCAGCACAGCCAGAATGGCAAATATGATTTTTCCCTTACTTTCTGACATAGCGGCCACCTTTCCTGCGGGCCGCCCTTCCTCTGTTTTTGCGGATGTAAAGCAGAACATTGACAATCAGCGTCAGAAAAACCATTGCCACCAGTCCCAAGCGGATGCCCAGCCAGTATTGATCCTCCCAGTGGGAAGAAGCAGCAACCTCATGTTCCGAATCTGCATTCTGAGCTTCTATTATTGGTTCATAGGGAATCCGGCTTCCCTGTACCAGCAGGCGGTGGGTATTGATCCCTGTGGGTGTGCAGGTCACCAGCGTACACAAATCCTGTCCAGGAACGATTCCCAGATAGGTGGTATCATGGGGCAGTACCGTGTGAATGGCATCCACTTGATAAGCAAGAACCTCGTCCAGCACACGAAGGTAAAACACATCCCCCTCCTGAAGCTGCTCCAGATCCGTGAACATCTTCTGGGATGCCATGCCGCTGTGTCCCGTGATGATGGCATGGGTGCTCTCGCCGCCCACCGGCAGGGAGGAACCCAGCAGATGCCCGGTTCCTCTGTCCAGCGAATCACTTCCCGTTCCGTGGTAAATGGGAAGGTCTACGCTGATCTTCGGTATTTCCACATACCCCATGATTCCGCTCCCGCCTACATCTAATTGGTTAACATAATCTTCTGATGTAGCCGTGATGGACTCCTGCGAATAGGCTTCCTCCGCCGCACCGGGGGTGATAGATTTGTTGTACTCCACTGCATTTTCCCGGATACGCTCAAGTTCCGCGGTGTCCGTCTGTTCCAGCACCTCTCGGTAGGCGGTCTGAATCTGGGATTGGTGGCGCTGGTTATAGTAGTTGCTGACCACGGGATACAGCGTCAGCCCCAGCGCCAGCAGGAACAGGACAGCCGCAAGGAGAATTTGCAGATACCTTTGCTTCATGCTTTCTCCCCTGACTGCGCCGCCCCGGAGTTTCCTCCGGGGCAGATGAAAGATGCTCACTTGGATTTCTTGCGGGTGGCGAAAATAATGCAGGCAGCAGAACCCGCCATGAGCAGGATGCCAGCCAGACCGTAGATCCACACACCCCGGTCACCGGTGGCAGGCAGGTCAAAGCCGCTGGTATTCACCACGCTGAGAGGGGCGAGAGCGTTGGCGCTGCCGCTGTCCGTCAGCATATTCACCTGATTGCCGTCCACCGTGGCAGAGGCAGAACCTTCATTCCGGGTGATCACCACCGTAATAGCGTTTTTCAGCAGGGTGTAGCCGTCAGCGGTTTTGATTTCGGTGATGGTATATTCATCGTCCTCCAGTCCCTTGAGGATGATTTTTCCCTTGCCATCCCCACTGACGGGAACAAAACGGGTAGCGTCCTTCTTGTCCGTGACATGGTCGGTGACATAGTAAATGCCGGAATCCTCATCCAGCGCCGCCTCGACAAAATAGCCGTCTGTCTTGTTCTGCATGATGAACTGAACCTTGGAGAAATCTCCCTTGCCGTCAGAGAACACTTTGGTCAGCTCCAAACCGTAGGTGTAGACCTTGGCGGCATCTTTCAGGGTATCATAGGAATCCTGAGAGGTGCGCTTCCAGGTCAACACCACCTCATTGGGGTTGCCGTTGTCGCCGTAG
This sequence comes from Clostridiales bacterium, assembly GCA_022786995.1. Classification (GTDB taxonomy): domain Bacteria; phylum Bacillota; class Clostridia; order Oscillospirales; family Oscillospiraceae; genus Faecousia. Next base: position 9,651 of record JALFUW010000001.1, on the reverse strand, counting down.
ACCACATCAGCGCTGCTGCTGACGGTGGCAGCGTAAGTAATCCGCAGGGTACAGTCGGAGTAGCCGGAATTGACCATGGCGCTTTCAGCGTACACCGCCTTGGAGGTGTTGATCTCTTTCAGACCCTCCGCCGTCATTGCAATGGTCATTTTGGACTCGCCGGTATCCGTGGTGCTGTAGGTGACGGTGAACTTGCCGTCTGTTTCCGTCCACTTGGCAATGGAATCGGTGCAGGTAGCGTCGGAGAAGAATTCCAGAACAACATCATTTTTATTGTAGGTGATGCCTTTGCTCAGGGTATCGACGAAGGTGTAGCAGGTCAGGTAGGTGGACGCGGAGGTAATGCTGGGCAGGGTGCTGACGATCTGGTAATCTACAATGTCTCCGTCGGATGCGGTGCCGGTGGCAGCGTAGCCGTCGGTAATGCCGGAGGTACCATTGTGCTTGCCGGTATCGTCCTTGTTTTCCCGCAGGGTCTTATCCAGGGTGGGATCGCCGGTCAGATTCTTGGGGTACGCTGTTACATCGTAAATCCAGCCATTCCCATCACCGGAAGTCATGGGCAGGCTGATGAAGAAGGGGTTGCAGGTGCTGGTGACCATTTCGGGCACCTTGGTTTCCACCACCAGATACAAGCCCAAGTCGAGGTTTTCTGCCTTGGTCTTGCCGTAGGTATCCGTCAGGGGCATGGCGGTGCCGCCGCCAGCGGTGACGTAGGCTTCCAGCGCGTTCTTCACGGTGGTGGCGTTGGCTTCCAGTGCGGTGCTCAGGGCGGAAATCAGCGCATCGGACTGGTAGTAGTAATTGGAAGCGTTCAGCTTGTCACTCTGATCCGCATTTTCATATCGATTGGCGCCGTTTGCCAGACCCAGGGCAGCGAGCAGTTCAGCGCCCGCGGTTTTGCTGATGCCGTACAGGGTTTCCACATGGTCAAAATCCGCGCCGTCCGCTGTGGACTCCGTGAACTGAACAACATCCGCAACCCGGAGGTAGGTGAATTCCACATCCTTCAGGGCATAACTGTTCAGGGTATCATTTACGGTCTGGTCGTAGACGCCGGTGGACACATAGCTGGAATCCCAGACACCGTCCTTTTCGGCATTGGTCAGGTCTACCTTGTAGATGGTCAGGGAGCCTTTGGCGACGGTATCAATGGTGGCGTTCTCCGGCTCGGCGGCAGATGCGCCAACGGGGAAGCTCAGGAGCAGCGTGAGGGAGAGAATCAGGGCGATTGCTTTGGTAAACTGTTTCATTAGAAGCATTTCCTTTCATAATATCAGTGTGTTGATTTTTGCCATGGTTTTTCGACAGGCAGCGGCCTATCCCTTGCTCTGTAGGGCGGATTCATGGGCTTATCTCCGCTTCTTCGCCAGACGGAACAGGATAATCAGCAGGACAACGCAGATTCCCACCTGTACTGCCGTCATGGCAGAATAGCCAGTAGAGCCGGTCATGGGCAGCTGGAATACCGGGGCATTCACCACGGTCAGCTGGATGAAGTATTCCCCGTCCTTCTGGATGCTTCCCTCGTGGACAGGCTCAGAAAGAAGCTGATACCCCTCCGGAGCTTTGGTTTCTGTCACCCGGTACAGACTTCCCGGGGACAGCCCCGTGAACCGAACCACGCCGTCCTCCCCGCTGGTAAGCTTTCCGTCGGCAAGACCATCCGAAGTGCAGGTTCCTTCGGAGACATCCAGAGCATCCGTATAGGTCACGGTCTGCCACTGCTGACCGTCCTCCGACCATTCCAGCAGGAATTCCGCTCCGGCGAGGGGTTCCCCATGGATGTCCACCTTCTGAATGAGGATTTCCCCCGGCTTCAGGCGGTTGGTAAAAGTCAACTCGGTAGTTTTCCCCGCTTCGATGGTAATGGTTTTGGGATTGGGTGCGTCACAGGTGTAGGGACTGCCCTCCGGGATGATTTCCTTGACGGTGTAGGTGCCGGGGAGAAGATAGTCGGTGAGAACAGTACCATCTTCCCCTGTTACAAATGTACCAATGAGACTATTATCCGATGCGCGGACTTCAAACTCCCAGCCTGCGGCGCTGCCGCCGTCCGGCATGGCCTTGGTGATCTTTCCCCGGCCCTTGTGGGTGTTGGAGAAGGTCACAGTAGACGTGCCGTTGGCTGTGACCGTGACCGTTTTCACGGAAGTGTCGCAGTCCCAATACGAATCGGTCACCGCGGCTTCTTTGGCATAATAGGTTCCAGGAGTTAAGCCCGGAACCATGACCGTGCCATCCGTGCCCATCGTGAAGGGAGAGCCGCTGACCGCACTGGTACAGGCGGAATCTGTATATAGCCCGATCTTCCAACCACTCAAATTCGCTCCTGTGTTGGTTTCCTTCACCAGCTTCACGCCGCCGGTGATCAGCTTGTTTGCGAAGCTGACCGTGGCTGTGCTGCCTGCGGTCACAGTCACTGCCTGCGGATTGTTGCTGGAGCAGTAATACAGAGCGCTGGTGGCGCTGTCTGTATGCCCCAGTTCCTTAACATAATAGGTGCCAGCGGTCAGCCCGGTCACAGAAATCTTGCCGCTGGTGTCGGTAGAATGCGGCCCGGAAACCAGCGTGGTACAAGCAGAATCCGAATAGATTCCAAACTGCCAGCCGGATAGGTTCTTGCTGTCCTCGGTGGTTTTCGTCAGGCTGATGGAGCCGGTGTTCAGCTTGTTGGTAAACCGCACCGTTGTTGTGGCATTGGCTGTTACGGTCACCTTCTGCGGATTTGTACTTGCACAGTAATACTTCGCGTTGATGGTGCTGTCTGTATGCCCCAGCTCCTTGACGTAATAGGTACCCGCTGTCAGATCGGTAATGGTAATCTTGCCGCTGCTGTTGGTACTGTAAGGACCGGACACCAGATTCGTACAGGCGGAATTGGAATAGATTCCAAACCGCCAGCCAGAGAGGTTCTGCCCGTCCTCTGTAGTTTTCGTCAGGCTGATGTTGCCCACCTGGGGGACAGCCTTCAGCTTGAAGTAGGCATTGAGGCTTCCCGTGGACGCATTGGCAAGGGATACCGTTGTCTGGTAGGTGGAACCCGACATGTACCAAATATTGAATGTGGAACTGGACGCGGAGGGCAGATTTCGGGTCGCTTTGAATACCGTAGACTCGGAAATATCTCCCGTTTGCGTAATGTACAGGGTATTTCCGCTCTTGTAGAACTCTGCGCCATTGCCGTCCGTAAAGGAGAAGTTTGAGAGGACACCGTTGCTGTCCGCAACCGAGGTTTCCTCGCCGTTCAGGGTGATGGTGGGCGCGCTGCCGCTGAAGGAGGCGGTAAAGCTGGGAATCTTCTTCGCCGCCTGAATTGTGTCCACCAGCGCGTTATACTTGGGCGCGAAATACGGAACGCTGGCTTCTCCGGCATTGTAGAAGATATCGCCGGAGGTGCCGCATTCGTTGGTGGAATTGCTCTGGAATGTGGTGGGATTCCGCAGACCGCAGACAATCTCGTAGATCAGGAACTGAGTGGCAATCCGCAGGGGTACGTTGGGATTGCTGTCCTTCTTTGTGGTGGTGACGCTGACGGACTTGTCCCACATCTGGTTGCTGTACAGGAGGATCAGGCCAATGGCTTCTCTCCGGGCGGCGGGCAAGGCGTACCACACATTGCTGCCGGTGGTGCTTCCGCTGCCGTCCAAGGTCACACCTCTGTCCACGGAGTTGCCGGAGGTGCTGGCGCCGTAGCTTCGCCAGGGCTCAATGCAGTACAGAGGATCGTCAGGATAAGCAACGCCGCCGTACCGGGCAAAGTGCCAGCCCAGATTTTTGATGTACGCCGTCCGGGTGGTTCCGCTGCCATTGGGCTTGTAAGCGCAGGCAACCTGAGAATTGAGGACGGTGGTGTAGTTGCCGTTGTCGGCATAATCAAACAGCATAATGCTGTTCTGGGTGCTGGCAATGGACATCACCGCGTAGTCCCCAGCAGCGCGCAAGGCCGCAGGGGCAGATAATGTCGGCTCTCCCGGCGGGTCTGTCGGCTCGGTAGGCTCTGTAGTGTCCTCCTGCACTACGCTGCCGGTATCCGGCTCCGCGGCGTAGGCTGTGGGTACGATGCCAATGAGGAGCATCAGAACCAGAAGAAGAGAAAGATAGCGTTTCAGGTTCAATATCATGAATTCATCCTTTCTGCGTAAAAAATAAGCCCCTGCTTTTGGCAGAGGCAAACCGCTGATTGTTACATGCCGCCCATCTCCATGTGAAGCATCCCGTCATCGCATTCATTGACCCAGTCCGGGTACTGGGGTTCCGGGAACTGCTGAGAGTATTGGGGCTGGGGATAGTAGTCCCGCTGGTGCTGAACCTCCTGGGGGAAGCCCTGTTCCTCATAGCTCTGCTTTGGCGTGTAATTGGGATCGATCTGCTGCTGGTAAGCCTGCAAAACCGATTCCTGCAGCGCCATCTTCGCGGAATTGGTCAGGGCGAAGAAGGTATTGCTGTACTTCTTCTGTCCATCCTTCCCGGGATAGGTTTCCTGGGGCATGGAGACAAACAAGCCCTTTTTCCCGTCCATGACCTTCAGATTCTTTACAACGAACATCCCATCCAGAGATACCGAGGCAATGGCCTTGACGTTGCCGGTATTGACCATTCTGTCAATGCGTGCTTTGATTTTCATATGACACCTCTCAGAAGCAGTAGAAGGTGAAGCCCATATCCGCCTGCACCTCCCGCTGGGAGATTTGGTGGGGTTCGGCGTATACCTGCAAATAGCGGCTGACCTCCGCGTCCGTCAGGGAGCGGAAGTTCTCACCCGCTTCTCCAATGACAAAGAAAGGCCCCGCGATGATGGATCCGCTGTCCAGCCTGCGGTTGCCCTCAATACCCAGCAGCTTTGCTTCATCGTTGCCGACAATGAGGGTTCCATCGTCATGGGCATAAATGCACTCAATGAGTCCACCCACCGCCTCCTGAAGCTCTTCCAGCTTGGAGCCTATTTTCTTTTCCACGGCAGGCTTCCCCGGCTCCACATACACGACCCGGTATCCGCTCATTCTCGTTCCCTCCCCGCGTTTTTGTCATGGCTCTGCGCCCACAGGACAGACAGATGCACCAAAGCGCTGTACCGCTGCTTTTCGTCCAGGCTGTCCAGAAATGCCATGAGGGATGCGTCACGTCCCGCGCCGGGCGGGATCTTCTCTTTCCCGCAGAGGGTCTCCCGCCGCACCAGCACACTGTCGTCCTCCATGAGCTGGAAGGATACCACGTCATCCGGCAGAAAGCCCACCGCCTGCCGGATGGCGAAGGGAATGGTAATCCTCCCCTCATTGCCGATAATCCGAAATATCTTCATCCCCGGCACCCCTCACAGCAGCAGGTATGGGGGCAGCACCGTACAGGTTCCTCCTCATCATAGATGGGTTCGATAACAAGCCGTCCCCGGGATACGCTGTACTGGACAGTGCGCGACAAATCCAGTTCTACCTCCTCCAGCATCTCCGTCGGGACGGGAAACAGGGTGAATTCACTTACTTGATTCGATTTCTGCATGGTATAATTCGCTCCTTCAAAATTTGTTCTACCGGGATGGATTCTCCCAGCAGTTCATTCAGGGACATCTGGATGGGAACCTCCCGTTCCCGCTCCAGAAGGTCATAGTTTCCGATGAGCAGCTCCCCAAACTGCTTACCGGGGGCATACTTCTGCACCATGGGGTGAATCCGCTGGAAATCCAGAATCTCATAATCTTTGAACAGATACCGAATCTCCGGGCAGTCCACCTGTGAGATCAGCCACTTGCCCTTGCAGCGTGCCAGCGTATCCCGCAGCAGGACGTGGTGATCCCAACTGAACTCCGCGTCGTAGACATATTCACTGTCATAATAGGGCGGGTCGCCATAAAAGAAGGCATCCTCCCGGTCGTAGTGGGGAATCAGCACCTCGAAGCTCTGCTGCTCGATGATGACGTTTTCCAGCCGCTGGGACATTTCCCGGATTTGGGTGAACAGCGTTCGGACACTGAAAGGCTGGCAGGCGAAGCTCCGCCCGGAGCTGGAATAGCTGTTGCGCACACGCTTCAGGTAGGCAGCCGCCTGCCGTACATCCCGGTAATCCGAACGCTTCCGCAGGGACGCTTTCAGCGCCTCCGCCTCCTTCCGCAGATAGGCAGGGGTGGTTCTGTCGAGAATCTCCACCTGATCCGGCAGGTGGATGGTGGGTTCATTGCCGCCGTCGTGAAAGTGGAGCCAGCTGGCAAACTCCTCCCGGGAGTTAAGGGGCAGCAAGTCCAGTTCCAGCAGCAGCTCCGCCGGACGGTTTTTAACCACCCGGAAGAAATTCACCAGCTCGCCTTCGATGTCGTTGTACACCTCAAACTTGCTGGGTTCCTTGCCCAGAAGTACAGCGCCGCTGCCGCCAAAGATTTCAATGTAGCGCCCGAATTCCTTGGGGAACACGGGCAGGATGATCGGCAGCAGGTTCGTCTTGTTGCCGATGCGGGTTATTGGGGTTCTGATAGGTTATCACGCTCCAATCCAAATAGAAACGGCCGGTACAGTGCCTGGGATCAGGCTGCTGTATCGGCCGTTGGAATTAACATACTTCCTGTTTTCAGAACACCTGTCCTTAAATTTGCGTCGATTTTTCATTGACATCACCTCCCTTCAAGGTTTGCAAATATTTGTTTGATTCATTCCCGGTTTATTGGACTGTACTTCTGCTAGAATCTCCGGGAACAAGATTTTCGGAAAAGTCAAGTCTTGTCCTCACGCTTTTTTTATGGTATCATTTCACCCAGTGCGTACAGAAAAAGGAGAGATTCAAAATGAGCACTGCCATTCCCCACACCCGTCAGGAGCTGCTCAGGCAGCAGGAAGCCGTCTTTAACAGCATTCCCGGCTTGAACGCCCTGCGCCACGCCGCCCCGGAGAGCATTCCCGAACTGGAAGCCAAATACCCGGACGCCGCCTTCGCCCTGATGATCTCGGACAACCTGTTTGTCGGTGACCGAGAGCAGAACGAAATTCACCAGAAGGCGTACACCGCCATCCTCAACGGCGAGCCCATTACGGGCGTTCGCTTCAAATATGACTACGATCTGGAGTCCTACCTGCTCAGGCATATGTGGGACTGACTCTTTCCATAGGACGCAAAAAGGCCGCCATGGTTTCCTTTCGGATTCCATAGCGACCTTACTCCATCTCCATGTCCATACACTCCTCCTGATGGGCAGCGGTAATATTCACATAATCCCCGATGATACTCAGAGCGGAATCGTAGCTCTGGCATTGAAAGATTCTGTTACGCATCTCCTCTGCCTGCTCCTGCATCCCGTTCTTTCGCAGGGTCTCCGAGGCTCTGCCAATAAGATGAAAGATATTGCCGTCAGTCCCTATGAGGGGACAATCCGGCTTGACCTGCTCAGACTGATCTTTCGATTCCTGCGCCTGCACGAAACCTCCGAGACGATTGGGAACATAATCGGACAGCCATGTTCCGCCGAAGGTGGAATAGGATGCCAGCCGCCATACGGCAAGCTTTCCCACATCCAGTTCCATATCTTCTTTGAAGGGAAACAGCATACAGGTCAGACCCTCATGCTGGAAGGTATAGGCATTCTCGAATCCGGCGCCCTTTTTGATGATGCCTTCGTTTGTCAGAATCTCATTGATACCATCCAGCCATTCCTGAGGATCGCCGCCGCAGCCTTGGAGGACAAGCCCCTCCCGGTCTCCCATCCGGCGGAGCCGCTCTGTGGAAATCTTCTGAATACTCACAGCTTCATCTCCTCCATCCTCACGTCCTGTTCCTGGGCAATTTCCTGCTGGGTCAGCTTTCGGAAGCTGTCCTCTCCGGGGATCAGCGAAAGGCTGCGTCCGTTGTCCCAGGCAACGCCGATCTGACCGGCATCATCCACATATCGGACGGTACCACGGGTTCCGTGTTCTACCAGGGAGTATGGGTCATTCATGTTGTTCAGCATAACGCGCGTGCCGGGTGGGTAATTCTTTCGGATAGACTCCACCTGCTCACGGCTGGGAAATGGCATATTCATTTGGTGTCCTCCTTCACGGATAGTTTCATCAGTCGTGTGCGCATACACTCCCCGTCCACGCCCTGACAAAGAAAGCCGTGACCGGGAAAGGGACATCCCTCGCACAGTGGGGATGCTGTACAGACGGGCTTCTCCGTCCGGGCGGGAGGCCCCGTGTGGGAACGGTATTCGGGTCTGGTTCGTTTGAGTTTGGTACTTCCACTGTTCGGATTCTTCACGATTAACCTCCATTTCCCCCAGCGCCCTTTTTCAGGCACGGGATATTGTTCTAAGAAAATGAAAAAAGCCGTCCTCCCTAAAAAGGAGAACGGCTGAGGAAAGGGTGCTGCGAGGCAGCGCCCTTTTTGAAAAAGAAAAAGCCGGGATTCTTATGGCGCTGCGCCACAAAAATCCCGGCCGATTCACATATGATAATTTTCTGAAAACTCTACTAAAAGCTGTGCCCTTTTTGAAATTCTGCCCGAAATCAAAAAGGGCGCTGCCTATATTCTATTCGAATCGAGGGCAAGGGCTTTTGCGCTTCGGTGATATCACATCACAGCGGAATGATATCTATGAGATTCACAAAAAACGTGTTAACATTTTACCCGAGAAGTTAAAACAAATCCATTGCAATAATGGCTGTATAAAATGAAATGTACACTATAAACTCAACCTTTCGCAGTTGATATCTATAGTGTACACAACAAATGGCTCCCCCTGTTGGACTCGAACCAACGACCTGCGGATTAACAGTCCGTCGCTCTACCGACTGAGCTAAGGGGGAATATTTGTGTTGGCATTACCTATCTTCCCGGGCAGTCACCCGCCAAGTATTGTCGGCGTACATGAGCTTAACTTCTGTGTTCGGGATGGGAACAGGTGGACCCTCATGACAATCAATACCAACTATGTAGATGGCTCTTAACCATCGTTATGTCAAATGCTTTCGCATCTAACGCCTAGCATTTTAGCACAATTCTTCGTGCCTGTCAAGTACATTCTCAACAATCTTGGTGACCCGTACCGGATTCGAACCGATGTTAAAGGCGTGAGAGGCCTCTGTCTTAACCACTTGACCAACGGGCCATGGTGCACCTTCAGGGACTCGAACCCGGGACCCACTGATTAAGAGTCAGTTGCTCTACCAACTGAGCTAAAGGTGCAGATCCTTGACTTGTTTGCACTTTTCCGTGCTGTCCATGCACCCTGAAAACTGAACATTGTTCCTCATCTTTGCAATTTTGATCCAGCTCACTGAGCCTGCGCTTTGGTCAAGCTTTCGGCTTATTAGTATCAGTCAGCTTCACACATTACTGCGCTTCCACCTCTGACCTATCAACGACATAGTCTACGTCGAGCCTCAGTGGAGATCTTATCTCAGGGAGAGTTTCACGCTTAGATGCCTTCAGCGTTTATCTCGTCCGTACGTAGCTACCCAGCCATGCCCTTGGCAGAACAACTGGTACACCAGAGGTACGTCCAACCCGGTCCTCTCGTACTAAGGTCAGCTCCCTTCAAATCTCCTACGCCCGCAACAGATAGGGACCGAACTGTCTCACGACGTTCTGAACCCAGCTCGCGTGCCGCTTTAATTGGCGAACAGCCAAACCCTTGGGACCTAATTCAGCCCCAGGATGCGACGAGCCGACATCGAGGTGCCAAACCTC
>JALFUW010000102.1 GCA_022786995.1 Clostridiales bacterium | reverse complement strand
AGCGTATAACACACTACACTTTGCTTCGCAAAGTCGTGTGCCAAATGGGGGCGTTGCCCCCTTTGGAAACCCCCACAAGAAAAGGCGGTACGCTACCCCTCCACGGGGCGCATACCGCCTTTTCTTGTTATCCAGCCCTCCGGCTGTATCGGTTGAGCAAAAGTCCGCGTGGGATTGATGTGGTATCTTTAACTTTGGGAAACTCCGTTTTCCCACCGGGACACCGCCTGCCGGGTAACGAATACCTGTTCGGCAAGGGCATCCTGAGACAGCCCCCGGGCGGTTCGTAACTGAATAATCACATCTTTTGTTTCCAAGCGTATCGCCTCCTCACGGTCAGAATACCATGAAAAAAAGGAAAGGCAAGCAACTGCCTGTTGCTGTTTACAGCCAGCCCTCGTGGCGCAGGAGCCATTCCTTCTTGTCAAGCCCTCCGGCGTAGCCAGTCAACTTGCCCTTGGCACCCACAACCCGGTGGCAGGGAATGGCAATAGCGATGGGATTTGCGCCCACGGCCTGTCCCACGGCTTGGGCCGACATTTTTTCCTTGCCTGTGCGCACAGCCATTTCCCGGGCAATGGCACCGTAGGTGGTGGTTTCCCCGTAGGGAATGGCCAGAAGAATCTCCCACACCTGCTTTTGGAAAGGCGTACCCTGGGGATTCAGAGGGAAGGTGACTTCTGTGGGATTGCCGGAAAAATAGCCGTCCAGCCATGCTTTCGCCTGTGACAGAATCGGACAATCCTCCGTTTTCACCGGGTGCATCCAGATGCCGGTCAGTCCGCCTTCGTCGGCGGTCAGATACAGCGTCCCCACCGGGGAACAGTATTTGCAGTCGTCCATATGTCCCTCCAATGAAAAAGAATGTCATTGCGAGGAGCGCAGCGACGTGGCAATCCGTTCTCCTTTTAGATTCGTCATCAAAGTACGAAAAGGAATACGGATTGCCACACCAGCGTGCGCGCTGTTTCGTAATGACAGTATATTACAGTTCGTCTTCCTGCGTATCCACCCAATCATTGCTGCTGGGGGTTTCGGGCTGCTTTCTGGGGGGCATACCGCCGTCCTTCTCCCGGCTGAAGAACAGGAAGAAGGGTTCGGTGATGCCAAACAGAATGCTCAGCACCAAAAACAGCACGCAGTTGTCCGGGTCAAGAGACTTGTAGATATCATACAGCGCCATGTAGCGGAACACCGCATAGGCAATGGAAATACCGATCAGCGGCAGGCACACCACCAGCAGGTTGAGGGCCTGATGCAGAATCTGGAAAATCTGGTCATCGTTGATACTGCCCCAGACAACACTGCCCACGGCGTGGAAGCACAGCCTGACCAGCAGACCCATCAGGGAAATCCACATAATCGTGATCAAAACGCGGAAAAACAGCAGAATTTTCCGCTTGGACTTGTGCTCGCCCTTCACCACATATCGGTACTGGTCGGACAGGGAACCCAGCAGCCAGCTGTCCGCCACGGGAATCCACGCCAGCCAGGGATTTTTTAATCCCCGCCGCCGGGCGATGGTGTAAAGGGCCAGCGCGGTGAGCACATAGCTTGCGATGGACAGCAGCATGGGCGTTCCGAACAGGGTACGAACGATCAGCCACAGTCCGCTTTCCAGATAATCCTGATACATGAGCATAAAAACACCTTCCTTTTCTATATAGTGTATCACAGCGGATACGCAAAGGCAATGGTAAAATAAGGTAGGGCGGCTTGCCTTCAAGCCGCCGCGATGATGGGTAGAACCCTTGCGGCGGGCTGAGGGCAGCCCGCCCTACCCAAGATGTTTATTTTATGAGCTTACACACCAGCTCGGTGTAGGCGTAGGGATCCTCAAGAGGAAGCTCTGCCATCAGCTGTGCCTGATAGCACAGCAGCTGGGCGTAATCCTTGGCCTTCACGGGATCGGCGGTCATGGCGGCCTGCAGGGCTTTCACCGCATCGTGATCGGGATTCAGTTCCAGAATCCGGCCCACCGGGAAGGCAAATTCCGGGTTGGCCTTCTTCATATACTTCTCCATCTCGAAGCTCATGCCGGAATCGGGAGTCATGCACACGGGATGGCTGCCAAGGTCGGAAGACAGCTTCACTTCCTTGACCTGCTCGCCCAGAGACTCCTTGACAAAGGTCAGAAGGCCCTTCATTTCCTCGGCCTTTTCCTCGGCTTCCTTCTTTTCCTCCTCGGTCTTGAGGCCCAAATCCTCGGTGGACACGTTGCAGAACTGCTTTTCCATGTAGGTCATCAGGGTCTGGGGAATGAACTCGTCCACATCCTCGGCAAACAGCAGCACGTCGTAGCCCTTCTTGTTAAGCGTCTCAACCTGAGGCAGCTTGGCAAGCCGTTCCCGGTTCTCGCCGGGGGCAAAGTAGATCTTCTCCTGACCCTCCGCCATGGCGTCCACATACTCCTTGAGGGAAATCAGCTTGCCCTGCTTGTTGCTGTAGAACAGCAGCAGATCCTGACAAGCGTCCTTGTGAGCGCCGTAATCGGACACGGTGCCGTATTTCAGCTGACGACCGAAGGCGGCGTAGAACTGCTCGTACTTCTCCCGGTCGTTTTCCAGCATGGCTTTCAGTTCGGACTTGATCTTCTTTTCAATGTTCCGGGCGATGATGGTCAGCTGACGGTTGTGCTGCAGCATTTCCCGGCTGATGTTCAGGGACAGATCCTGACTGTCCACAATGCCCCGGACGAAGCGGAAGTGCTCGGGCAGCAGATCCTCGCAGTTCTCCATGATCATCACGCCGGAGGAGTAGAGCTGCAAGCCCCGCTTATAGTCCTTGGTATAGAAATCGTAGGGGGCCTTGGAGGGGATATACAGCAGAGCCTTGAAGCTGACGCTGCCCTCGGCGCTGGAGTGAATCACCCGCAGAGGCTTGTTGTAATCAAAGAACTTTTCCCGGTAGAAGGCTTCATATTCCTCGTCGGTGACGTCCTTCTTGGCTCGCTGCCAGATGGGCACCATGGAGTTGAGGGTCTCCAGTTCGGTGTACTCCTCGTACTTGGGAGCCTTGTATTCCTTTTCCTCGCCCTCGACCTCGATGGCTTCTTCCTCCGGCTCCTCCACGGGGCGGGACTTGGTGACCAGCATCTTGATGGGGTAGCGGATATAGTCGGAATACTTGCGGATCAGGGAGCGGATCTCGTACTCTTCCAGATACTCGGAGAACTTATCCTCCTCAGTGTCGGCTTTCAGGGTCATGATCACATCGGTGCCGGGGGCATCCTTGGTCGTTTCCTCAATGGTGTAGCCGTCGGCGCCGTCGGAGACCCACTTCCAGGCCTTGTCCTGCCCGTACTTCTTGGAGATCACGGTGACAGAGGAGGCCACCATAAAGGCGGAGTAGAAGCCTACGCCGAACTGACCGATGATGTCGATATCCTCATTTTTCTCCATGGCCTGCTTGAAGCCCAGAGAGCCGGACTTGGCGATGGTACCCAGGTTCTCTTCCATTTCTTCCCGGGACATACCGATGCCGTTGTCGGAAACCGTCAGCACCCGATTCTCGGGATCCCGGGTGATGGTGATGGCGAACTCATCCCGATTGATGCCCACCTTGTCATCGGTGAGGGCGGTGTAGGCCAGCTTGTCGATGGCGTCGGAGGCGTTGGAGATGATTTCCCGCAGGAAAATCTCCCGGTGGGTGTAGATGGAGTTGATCATGAGATCCAGCAGACGCTGGGACTCGGCTTTGAATTGCTGTTTTGCCATTTGAATTGCACTTCCTTCAATGTATTTAGCACTCTAAGTGTCTGAGTGCTAATATTATAGCGCGGATTCTAAAAAATGCAAGCCCTTCACGAAAAGTTATCTGATTGTTTACATTTGAATTTTGCTGTGATACAATGGCGAAAACCGTCGAAAGGAGCCGATTCCATGAGCAAAGAATTTTTGTATACCCTGCTGGACAGTATGTCCGTTTCCGGCCATGAGATCCCCCTGCAAAAGAAAGTCATCGAGCATATGAAGCCCTTCTGCGATGAAATTCGCACCGACTATACGGGCAACGTGATCAGTATTCTGAACCCGGAGGCGCCTTTTAAGGTGCTGCTGGCAGCCCACATCGACGAGGTGGGACTGGTGGTGACCCAGGTCCGGGAGGACGGAATGCTCCATGTGACCACCTCCGGCGGCCCCCGGATCGGCATTTACCCCGGACATCAGGTGATGGTATACGGCAAAGAGGGCGCTTACTGCGGCACGGTGGTCTACACCAAGGAGCTGTGCAAGGCGGATCTGAAGGCGGAGGAACTGGTCATCGACATCGGCGCGAAGGACGAGGCCGACGCCAGAAAATATGTTAAGGAAGGCTGCCCTGTCCACCCCCATTCCTACCATGTGGAAATGCTGAATGGATATCTGTCCGCCCGGGGCATCGACGACCGGGGCTGCGCTTACATCATTCTGGAGGCCCTGAAACGGGCGAAGGAGCGGGGCTGCGAAATCGGCGTTTACGCTGTTACCACCGTGGGCGAGGAGACCAACGGACGGGGCGCGTACTGGGCAGGTGCCCGTGTGCAGCCGGATGTGGCCGTGGCGGTGGATGTGACCTATGCCAACGACTATCCCGGCACCAATGGTAAAACCACCGGCACGGTGAAGCTGGGGAAGGGGCCGGTCCTGTGCAACGGGCCCTTTGGCACACCTAAAATTCAGGCCCTTCTGGAAGATTGCGCGGGGAAAGATATCCCTTTGCAGGTGGAGACCAGCACCGAGCGCACTTACACCGATGCGGATAAGCTGCATATGTCCGGGCTGGGCGTGCCTGCGGCGTTGGTATCTCTGCCGCTCAGGTATATGCACTGTCCCAGCGAGGTCTGCGCCTTCAGCGATGTGGAGAATATCATCGAACTGCTGGCCCGGTTCCTGTGCACCATCAACGAGGGCACCAATCTCGACCCCTTTTGCGAATAATATACAATTGGCAGGCCGAAAAGGCCTGCCAATTTTCCGTAAATATGGCTTTCTTTTCAACAATTTCTGTGCTATACTTAACATGTATAGCTATGTGCGCAATTACGTTTGATAGTAAGGAGTATTTCATGATTACAGTCAATAATTTGGGTATGCAGTTCGGCGGCCAGTGGCTGTTCCAGCATGTGGATTTGCAGTTCCTGCCCGGCAACTGCTACGGCATCATCGGCGCCAACGGCGCGGGCAAGTCCACCTTCCTGCGAATACTCACCGGTGAGCTGGAATCCACCAACGGTTCCATCACCATCGACCCCACCAAGCGGGTTTCTGTTCTGAAGCAGAACCAGAACGCCTACGACGAATTTACCGTCCTGGACACCGTCATCATGGGCAATCAGCACCTGTACGATGTGATGAAGGAGAAGGACGCCATCTACGAAAAGCCGGATTTCTCCGATGAGGATGGCCTGAGGGCCGCCGATTTGGAGGCAGAGTTCGCGGAATTGGGCGGTTGGGAAGCCGAGTCTGATGCTTCCCGCCTGCTGCAGGGCCTCGGTATCGGCACGGATCTGCACTACGACATGATGGCGGACACCGACCCGAGACTGAAGGTGAAGGTGCTGCTTGCTCAGGCCCTGTTTGGCAATCCCGACATCATCATGCTGGACGAGCCTACCAACAACCTGGACATCGAGGCCATCAACTGGCTGGAGGACTTCCTGCTGGACTTCCCCGGCATGGTCATCGCGGTTTCCCACGACCGTCACTTCCTGAACACCGTCTGCACCCACACCGTGGATATTGACTACGGAAAGATCAAGATGTATGTGGGCAACTACGATTTCTGGTATGAGTCTTCCCAGATGGTGCAGGCCATGCTGCGCAACAAAAATAAGAAGAATCAGGAGAAGATTGAAGAACTCCAGCTGTTCATTCAGCGTTTCTCCGCCAATAAGTCCAAGGCCAAGCAGGCAACCGCCCGCCGCAAGCTGCTGGACAAGCTGACGGTGGAAGAAATGCCCTGCTCCACCCGCCGTTATCCCTTCGTGGGCTTCCAGCAGGAGCGGGAACTGGGCAAGGATGTGCTGACCGTCAAGGACGTGTCTCTGACCGTGGACGGCGTGAAGCTGCTGGACAAGGTCTATTTCTCCGTGAACCGCACCGATAAAATCGCCTTCGTGGGCGAGAATGAGCTGGCCCAGACTGCCCTGTTTAAGATTCTCATGGGAGAAATCGAGCCGGACGAGGGCAGCGTCAAGTGGGGCGTGTCCACCATCCGCTCCTACCTCCCCAAGGACAACACCCCCTACTTTGAGGGCAACCAGATGGAGCTGGTGGACTGGCTGCGGCAGTATTCCGCCAAGAAGGATGACGTGTACCTCCGGGGCTTCCTGGGCCGGATGCTGTTCAGCAACGAGGACGTGTTCAAGCCCGTGAACGTCCTGTCCGGCGGTGAGAAGGTTCGCTGTATGCTGAGCAAGATGATGCTGAGCGGCGCCAACGTGGTGCTTCTTGACCAGCCCACCAACCACTTGGACATGGAGTCCATCCAGGCGGTGAACAAGGGCCTGGAAGCCTTCCCCGGCGTGGTGCTGCTTGCCTCTCACGACCACGAAATGCTGACCTCCACCTGTAACCGGGTCATCGCCTTCCAGCCAGACGGCACCATCATCGACAAGTACGGCACCTACGATGATTACCTTGCCTGGATGGCAGAAAACAAGCAGTAAACCGCAGATAATCGCAGATACAAGATACAAAGATACTAGATACAAGATATTTCTTGTAAGACTTTCAGAAAACCATGTCATTGCGAACCAGTCCGCAGACTGGTGTGGCAATCCGTTCTCCCGAGGATAATGGAACGTTTCAGGAACGGATTCCCACGGTCGCTTCGCTCCCTCGGAATGACAGTCTATATCTCGTATCTTGTATCTAGTATCTAGTATCTCATGTTTTGGAGTTTGTTATGGAGAAAATCTTAGATATTATTACGGAAAAAATGCAGCAGGCCTTTGCCGATGCCGGGTATGACGCAGCTTTTGGCCGGGTGACGGTTTCCAACCGGCCCGACCTGTGCGAGTACCAGTGCAACGGCGCCCTGTCTGCCGCCAAGCAGTATAAGTGCGCCCCCATCAAAATCGCCCAGGCGGTGGTGGAAAAGCTGAATGCTGACGACTACTCTCTGGTGGAGGCCGTCATGCCCGGGTTCATCAACCTGAAGCTGTCCGACCACTTTTTGCAGGCGTATCTGGAAGCCATGCGCACTGCTGAGGACTTCGGCATCGTCAAAGAGGGCACGGGCAAGACCATCGTGGTGGACTATGGCGGGCCCAACGTTGCCAAGCCCCTGCACATCGGTCACCTGCGCTCCGCCATCATCGGCGAGAGCCTGAAGCGGCTGTACAAGTTCTTCGGCTACCACACCATTGGCGACATCCATCTGGGAGACTGGGGATTGCAGATGGGCCTGATCATTGCCGAATTGCAGGAGCGTCAGCCTGACCTGTGCTATTTCGATGAAAGCTACACCGGGGAGTACCCGGCAGAAGCCCCCTTCACCATCTCTGAGCTGGAGGAAATTTACCCCGCCGCTTCTGCCAAGAAGAAGGTGGACGAGGAATTTGCGGAAAAGGCCCACACCGCAACCTATGAATTGCAGCAGGGCCGCCGGGGCTACCGGGCCATCTGGCAGCATATCATGAAGCTGTCCGTGGCGGACATGACCCGGATTTACAATTCTCTGGACGTGCACTTTGAGTCCTGGCTGGGTGAAAGTGATGCCGACCCCTTCATCCCCGATATGATTGCCGATTTCAAGGCTAAGGGCCTTGCGGTGGAAAGCGAGGGTGCCTGGGTCATTCCCGTTGCCGAGGAAACCGACAAAAAGGAGGTTCCCCCCTGCATTCTGGTGAAGTCCGACGGCTCCGCCATCTACGCCACCACCGACCTTGCCACCATGGTGCAGCGGATGCGGGATTTTAAGCCTGACAAAATTCTCTACGTCACCGACAAGCGGCAGGCCCTGCACTTTGAGCAGGTGTTCCGGGCCGCCAGAAAGGGCGGCATCATCCCGGAGAATGTGGAGCTGGAGCACCTGGGCTTCGGCACCATGAACGGGAGCGACGGCAAGCCCTTCAAGACCCGGGACGGCGGTGTCATGCGGCTGGAACAGCTGATTGGCGACATGACGGAGTTCGTCCGTGCGAAAGTCGTGGAGAACCAGATTGTGGAGGATTCTGCCGTTGACGAAACGACGGCGAAAATTGCCCTTGCCGCGCTGAAATACGGCGATCTTTCCAACCAGCCCACCAAGGACTATGTGTTCGATATGGATCGGTTCGCCGCCTTCGAGGGCAACACCGGCCCCTATATCCTGTACACCATCGTCCGTGTCAAGTCCATTCTCAGCAGGTTTGGCGCTTGGGAGCACCTGCCCATTCAGGCCCCCGCCAACCCCTGCGCCAAGGATCTGATGCTGGCCGTCACCAAGTTCGGCCCCGCGCTGGAAAGCGCTCTGCATTCCTCCGCGCCGAATCTGATCTGCGCCTATATCTATGAGCTGGCCGGCTGCGTCAACAAGTTCTACCACGAGACCCCCATCCTCAAGGAGGAGGACGAGACTGTCAAGGCGGGCCACATTGCCCTGATCGGCCTTGCCAAAAACGTGCTGGAAACCAGCATCAGCCTGCTGGGCTTCAGTGCGCCGGAGAAGATGTAAGGCGGCAGGGCCGCCGGCCAATGCGGGCCGCAGGGCGGCCAGCCAATGCGTTACGGACACCGGCAATCGTCCAACATCCTCTGGGCCCCTCGACAGGGACTGCCCAGCTAAATTGTGCTTTCGCTGACTAAGAAAAATGTCATTGCGAGCCAGCGCGCACGCTGGCGTGGCAATCCGTTCTCCTTGGGAAAATCTTCATCATCGGAGTGCCAAAGGGGATGCGGATTGCCACGTCGGGCTTCGCCCTCCTCGCAATGACATACTAATTCGCTAAATTCCCCTTTATCTAAGTAACAGAGAGCCGCACATTGTAACGTCCCCGTTTGCGTCAGGCAAACGGGGACGAACTTTTTACTTTCCGGGTTTGAAGGAATCCTTCAAGCTGACAGAGCGGTTGAAAACCAGATGGTCAGGAGAGGAATCCTTGCTGTCGGGGCAGAAGTAGCCCAGACGCATGAACTGGAAACTCATGGGCGCCTTGGCGTCTTTCAAAGAAGCCTCCACCTTACAGCCGGTGAGCACCTCCAGAGAGTTGGGGTTCAGACAGGCGAGGAAATCCTTTCCGGCGGCGTCGGGATCGGGGTCGTCAAAGAGATTGTCGTACTGCCGCACCTCGGCATCCACGGCGGTGGCGGCATCCACCCAGTGAATGGTTGCGCCCTTGACCTTCCGTCCGTCGGCAGGGTCGCCGCCCCGGGACTCGGGGTCGTAGGTGGCGAGAACTTCCACCACGTTTCCGTTTTCGTCGGTGACGCAGCCGGTGCATTTAATGAGGTACGCACCCTTCAAGCGGCACTCGGGACCGTCGGGGTACAGCCGCTTATACTTGGGGATAGGCTCTGGCAGGAAGTCGTCCGTCTCAATCCACAGATTTCTGGAGAAGGTGACCTCCCGGGTGCCGTCCTCGGGACGGTTGGGATTATTCTCCACGGTGACGGTCTCGGACTGACCCTCAGGGTAGTTGGTGATGGTCAGTTTCACGGGCTTCAGCACCGCCATGACCCGCTGGGCAGTTTCATTCAGATCCTCCCGCAGGCAGAACTCCAGGAAGGCATAGGGAATGGTGTTGGGGCTTTTGGCAACACCCACCCGCTCGCAGAAGTTGCGAATGGAAGCGGGGGTGTAGCCTCTGCGGCGCAGGCCGCACAGGGTAGGCATCCGGGGATCGTCCCAGCCGGAGACGTAGCCGTTTTCCACCAGCGCGCGAAGCTTGCGCTTACTCAGCACGGTGTGGTCGATGCCAAGCCGGGCAAACTCGATCTGCCGGGGCTCGTGGGGCACGGACACATTTTCAACGACCCAGTTGTACAGGGGCCGGTGGTTCTCAAATTCCAGAGAGCACAGGGAGTGGGTGATGCCCTCCAGCGCGTCCTGAATGGGGTGGGCAAAGTCGTACATGGGGTAGATGCACCACTTGTCCCCCTGACGGTGGTGGTGCATATGGCGGATGCGGTAGATCACCGGGTCGCGCATATTGAAGTTGCCGGAGGCCAGGTCGATCTTGGCCCGGAGGGTATACTTGTTGTCCTCGAACTCCCCGGCCCGCATCCGGGCGAACAGGTCGAGGCTTTCCTCAATGGGCCGATCCCGGTAGGGGGAGATGGCAGGGGTGTTCAGGTCGCCCCGGTACTCCTTGAACTGCTCGGGGGTCAGTTCACAGACGTAGGCCAGGCCCTTTTTGATCAGCTCCACGGCAAACTCGTAGTCCTTCTCAAAGTAGTCGGAGCCGTAGAAGAACCGGTCGCCCCAGTCGAAGCCCAGCCAGTGGATATCCTCCTGGATGGCCTCCACGAACTCCACATCCTCCTTGGTGGGGTTGGTGTCGTCCATACGCAGGTTGCACAGACCGCCGTACTTTTCGGCGGTTCCGAAGTCTATGCACAGGGCCTTGCAGTGGCCGATGTGCAGATAGCCGTTAGGTTCCGGCGGAAACCGGGTGTGTACCGTCTGGCCCGCGTACTGACCGCCTTCCGCGATATCCTCATCGATAAAGGCATGGATAAAATTTTTGCTTTCCGTCATTTCAGCCATATCCAAACATCCTCTCTTATTATTCCAATGTTGAATCATTATACCCCATTGCGGGAAAATTTGCAACATTCATTCGTGCCAGAAACCGCGGTTTGTAGGGGAGCAGTTGTGTGGAAATTGTACATCGCTGGAAAGAATATGAAAAATCAGAAAACAAATTAAGAAATCTTAAAATTATGGTTGTCATTTTGGCTGTCTTATATTAAAATAGGTGAGGATATGATATTGAGAGAAGGAGCGTGGATATTTTGCCTGAAATCAAATACCGGCGTATCCTGCTGAAGCTCAGCGGGGAAGCGCTGGGCGAGGGCATTTCTGAGAATGTGGCCGTAGGCCTGGACTTTGCGAAAATTCATTCTGTGTGCGAGGTCATCCGTCAGTGCCACGACCTGGGAGTCCAGATCGGTCTGGTCATCGGCGGCGGCAACTTCTGGCGGGGCGTGAAAAACGGCAGCGGGAAAATGCAGCGTTCCCACGGCGACGCCATGGGCATGCTGGCCACCGTCATGAACGCCATTGCCGTGGCGGACGTGCTGGGACAGCACGGCATGGATGCCCGGGTGCTGAGCGCCGTGGAGATGAACAAGTTCGCTGAGTACTTCACCCGGGATACCGCCGACCGCTACTTAAATGAGGGCAAGGTGGTCATTTTTGCCGCCGGCACCGGCAACCCCTATTTCTCCACCGACACCGGCGCGGTGCTTCGGGGCGTGGAAATTGAGGCCGACGCGGTGCTGATGGCGAAGAATATTGATGCCATCTACTCTGCCGACCCCCGCACAAATCCCGACGCGGTGCGCTACTCCCACCTGACCTACGACAAGGTTCTGGCCGACCATCTGAAGGCCACCGACAGCACCGCCATGACCCTGGCCATGGACAACGATATGCCAATGGTGTGCTTCGCCCTGAATCCCCCCGAAAATATCCTCCGCGTGGTTCGCGGAGAGACCATCGGTACCACAGTAACAGTTAAGGAGGACTAAGCAATGAGCGTAGATTTCAAGGAATACGGAAGAAGAATGGATAAGACCCTGGAGCATCTGGAGGAGGACTTCGGCGCTGTTCGCGCGGGCCGGGCCAACGCCAAGGTTCTCGACCGCATCACCGTGGAGTATTATGGCAGCGAGACCCCGCTGAACGGCGTGGCTACCATTTCCACCCCCGATGCCCGGACGCTGGTGATTCAGCCCTGGGACACCAAGCTTCTCAAGGACATCCAGAAGGCCATTCAGGTCTCCGATCTGGGCATCAACCCCCAGAACGACGGCAAGGTCATTCGGCTGGTGTTCCCCCAGCTGACGGAGGAGCGCCGTAAAGACCTGGCAAAGCAGGTCAAGAAGTACGCTGAGGATGCCAAGGTGGCTATGCGCAACATCCGCCGGGACGGCATGGATTATGTGAAGAAGCTGAAGAAAAGCAGCGAGATCACCGAGGACGACCAGAAGAAGGCGGAGAAGGATCTGCAGGATCTGCTGGACAAGAACATCAAGCGGGTGGATGCCGCGCTGGCAGCCAAGGAAAAGGAACTCATGTCCCTGTAAGGGCACGTTTGTCTGCACAAACCGTTGGGGGCGCATTGCGCCTCCAACGAACGCATATTATTGATTAGAAAGAGGTGCTTATTTTGGCACTTTCGGAAAAACCCAAACCGCCCCGCCATATTGCCATCATCATGGACGGCAACGGACGCTGGGCGAAGCAGCGGGGGTTGCCCCGCACCGCCGGCCACGCCGCGGGAGCGGAGGCCTTCCGGCGCATCGCCAACTACTGCCGCACCCTGGGGGTGGAGTACCTGACGGTGTACGCCTTCTCCACGGAGAACTGGAAGCGCTCTGCCGACGAGGTGGCGGGCATCATGAAGCTGTTGCGCCGGTATCTGGAGGAAGCCCTGCGGGATATGGAAAAGAACCGGGTTCGTTTCTGCTTCTTTGGTGATCTGACCAAGCTCAGCCCGGAGCTGCAGGCTCTGTGCGACCGGGCGCAGAAGCAAAGTGAAGACTACGATGTGCAGGTGAATTTCTGCCTGAATTATGGCGGACGGGATGAGATCGTGCAGGCGGCAAGGCGGTTTGCTCAGGATGTTGCCGATGGAAAACACCGGCCGGAGGAGCTGACCGAGGAACTGCTTTCTGCCTACCTGTACTCCGCGGAGGTACCCGACCCGGAGCTGATCATCCGTCCCTCCGGGGAAAAGCGAACCAGCAACTTCCTGCTGTGGCAGTCCGCCTACTCGGAATATGTATTCATGAATGTCCTGTGGCCCGACTTTTCCCCTGCGGATTTGGACGCGGCTATTGAAGAATATCATCGGCGCGACCGCCGCTTTGGAGGGGTATAAAGAGATATGAAGACTCGAATTATCGCGGCGGCGGTGCTGGTGCCGGTGCTGTTCCTCATTGTTCTGGTTGCCCCGGAGAGCGCGGCGGCGGCAATTCTCGGCATATTGCTTGCCATTGCCTCCTATGAGCTTCTCTACCGTACGGGGCTTGTGAAGCACCCCCGGCTGGTGGTTTACTCCTCCGTCATGGCCTTTGCCCTGTCCATGTGGAGCTACTTTGGTGCGGTGCGTGCCTACTTTGTGCTGATGCTCATGGTCTATGCCATGGTGCTGTTTGCCGAAATGATGCTCGATCACATCAAAGTCCATTTTGAGACAATTTGCATGTGCTTCGTTTCCGGCGTGATCATTCCCTATCTGCTCACGTCATTGATCCGAATTCTGACCATGGATATCGGACGCTATGTGATCCTGATTCCCTTTATCGTGGCATTTATGTCCGATGCCGGGGCCTATTTCGTTGGGCTGAAATTCGGCAAACACAAGCTGGCTCCCGTGGTCAGCCCCAACAAAACCATTGAGGGGGTCTTCGGCGGTCTGGCGGGCGCCACCATCGGGATGCTGATTTATACCATCATTCTGGATTGGCCCCTGAAGCTGGATGTCAGTTACGTTGTGGCCCTGCTGTATGGCGTTGCCGGTTCCGCCGTGGGCACCTTCGGCGACCTGTGCTTCTCCGTAATCAAGCGCCAGACCGGCATCAAGGACTATGGTAACCTGATTCCCGGTCACGGCGGTGTGCTGGATCGGTTCGATTCTCTGACCATGGTGGCCCCTCTCATGGAGGCGCTGCTGCTGATCCTGCCGCTGATCCGGCTGTAAAGGGGATACATCTATGGTAAAATGCGTCAGTATTCTCGGCTCTACCGGCTCCATCGGCCGGCAGAGCCTGGACATTATCAGCCGCCTGCCGGAAATCAAGGTGGCGGCTTTAACTGCGGGCACCAACGTGGAACGTATGTCGGAGCAGTGCCGGGAGTTTCGGCCGGAGCTGGCGGTCATGGCAACGGAAGACGCCGCGAGGGAACTGTCCCGGAAGATTAGCGACCTGCCCATCCGGGTAAACTGGGGGCAGGAGGGCCTGTTGGAAGCCGCTTCTTTGCCCGGTGCGGACTGCGTCATCACCGCCGTGGTGGGCATGGTGGGGCTGAAACCCACCCTCGCCGCCATCCGGGCGGGCAAGCGCATCGGTCTTGCCAATAAGGAGACCCTGGTCTGCGCCGGGGAGCTGGTGATGGCGGAAGCGGAAAAGTACCAGGCGGAAATCATTCCCGTGGACTCCGAGCACTCCGCGATTTACCAGTGTCTCATGGGCTGTGGGGATAAACGGGAAGTCAAGCGGCTGATTCTGACCTGCTCCGGCGGCCCCTTCTTTGGCAGGAGCCGTGAGGAGCTGAAAACCGTGACCCAGGCGGATGCCCTGAAGCACCCCAACTGGAAGATGGGCGCGAAAATCACCGTTGACTGCGCGACCCTGATGAATAAGGGTTTGGAAGTCATCGAAGCCATGCGGCTGTATCGGATGCCCCTGGAGAAGGTGGACGTGGTCATCCACCGGCAGAGTGTGGTGCACTCTATGGTGGAGTTCACCGACGGCGCGGTGATGGCCCAGCTGGGCACCCCGGATATGCGCCTGCCCATTCAGCTGGCCCTGACGTACCCTCAGCGGATTCCCTGCCCGGTGGAGCCGCTGGATCTGCTAAGCTGCGGCCCACTGACCTTCTCAAAGCCGGATATGGAGAACTTCCCCTGTCTGGCGCTGGCCTATGAATGCGCGAAAAAGGGCGGCACCGCCTGCCCCGCCATGAACGGCGCCAACGAGGAAGCGGTGGCCATGTTCCTGCGAAATGAGATCGGCTTCTACGATATTTACCGCCTTGTTTCTCAGGCGGTGGAGGCGGTGCCTTTCCAGAAAAATCCCACACTGGAGGAAATCCTGGAGGCAGACCGGCAGGCACGCGCCGCGGTAAAATCCTTATCCCATCATTAAGCGAGGAAATCTATGAGCGTTCTTTTTGCGATTATCCTGTTCAGTTTGCTGATTTTTGTACACGAGCTGGGCCATTTTGTCGCGGCAAAGCTGTCCGGGGTGCAGGTCAACGAGTTCTCCATGTTCATGGGGCCGGCCCTGTGGTCAAGGCAGATTGGGGAAACGCTGTACTCCGTCCGCCTGATTCCCATTGGCGGCTACTGCGCCATGGAGGGTGAGGACGGCGGCAGCGACAATCCCCGTTCCTTTGACAAAGCGGCATGGTGGAAAAGGCTGATCATTCTGGTGGCGGGTGCCGCCGTGAATTTCCTGGTGGGCGTGCTGCTGATGGTTGTGATTTATCTTCCTGTGAAGCAGGAAATCGCGCCGGTGATCAGC
This sequence comes from Clostridiales bacterium, assembly GCA_022786995.1. GTDB lineage: Bacteria > Bacillota > Clostridia > Oscillospirales > Oscillospiraceae > Faecousia. The sequence continues at coordinate 2,633 of JALFUW010000102.1, read as the reverse complement.
AGCTTTGAGCCATTTTGCACCATCAATGGCCCAGAGGGGCTGCAGGTTGGTGACCGCATTGTGGAGCTGGACGGCGAAAAAATCTACGTCCAGTCGGATTTTTCCATGCTGCTGCAGCTGAACCCCGGCGAAGTCCACGATCTGGTGGTGGAGCGGGAGGGCAAAAGGGTGGCGCTTCCCGACTTTCAGATGGTGAAGCATACGGTGACCGGCGAGGACGGCGTCACCCGACAGCTTTATGGCATGAACTTTACCATCGAGGAGCTGAACCTGCCCGGCAGGCTGCGGTACGCCTGGAATCAGTCTCTGGATACAGTGCGGCTGGTTCGACTGAGCCTGCAAATGCTGGTGCGGGGACAGGCGGGGTTAAAGGATATGTCCGGCCCGGTAGGCATTGTGCAGCAGATGTCCGTGGTGGCGGACAGCTCGCCAACGAAGCTGGACGCTCTGCTGAATCTTCTCTATTTCGGCGGCTTTATCGCCATCAATCTGGCGGTGATGAATCTGCTGCCCATCCCGGCGCTGGACGGCGGACGGGTGGTGTGCCTGCTCATCACCACGGCGGTGGAAGCGGTGACCAGAAAGAAAATCAACCCCAAATACGAAGGCTATCTGCACAGCGCGGGTATGATTGCGCTGCTGGGTCTGATGGCGCTGATTATGTTCAAGGATATTTTTGTGCTGTTCAAAGGGTGAATCATATGACAAGACAGATACAGGTAGGCGGAATTCCCATCGGCGGCGGCGCCCCGGTGGTAATCCAGTCCATGCTCAATACCAAAACCACGGATGTGGAGGGGAGTCTGCGGCAAATTCGTCAGCTGGCGGCCGCCGGCTGTCAGATCGCCCGGCTGGCGGTGCCCAATATGGAGGCTGCCCGGGGGTTTGCGGAGATCTGCAGGGAAAGCCCCCTGCCCTTGGTTGCGGACATTCACTTTGACTACAAGCTGGCCATTGCTGCCGCCGAGGGCGGTGCCAGCAAAATTCGCATCAATCCCGGCAATATCGGCGGGGAGGATCGGGTCAAGGCCGTGGTGGAGGTGTGCAAGGAGAAACATATCCCCATCCGCATTGGTGTCAATGGCGGCAGCCTGGACAAGCGGCTGATGGAAAAGTACGGTCATCCCACGGCGGAAGCACTGGTAGAGAGCGCCTTTGAGCACTTGGAGCTGCTGGAAAAGCAGGGCTTTTACGACACCTGCGTGTCCATGAAGTCCTCCACCGTGCCCACCATGGTGGCGGCGGCCCGGCTGTTCCGCTCCAAATGCGACTATCCCATCCACATCGGCGTGACGGAAACCGGCCCGGTGAAGCAGGGCCTTATCAAGTCCGCTATGGGCATCGGCGCCCTGCTCTTGGACGGCATCGGCGACACCATCCGGGTGAGTCTCACCGACGACCCGGTGCAGGAGGTCTACGCCGCCAAGGACATTCTGAAAGCCGCGGGCCTGCGCAAGGAGGGCGTGAACATCATTTCCTGCCCCACCTGCGGCAGAACCCGGATTGACCTCATTGGCCTTGTGAACCGGGTGGACGAGGCCCTGCGGGACTGCCAGAAGCCCATCACCGTGGCGGTCATGGGCTGCGTGGTCAACGGCCCCGGCGAAGCAAGAGAAGCCGACATCGGCATTGCCGGCGGCGACGGCTGGGGCATGATTTTCGAGAAGGGCCAGCAGGTTGAAAAGCTGCCCTATGAGGAATTGCTGCCCGCATTGCTGAAACGGATTGAAGCTCTGTAATTGTACCTATGGAACAGAAAGTATACCTATTTCAACTGTTTCCCGACTATGAGCCGCCTGAGGAGCTGCACGCAGCCCTGTCTCAGGCGGCTATCGCCGCTGCGGACATTTCCGCCGAGGATCGATCCGTCCACGTTGTTGTCCACAGCGAAAACTACATCCCCCAGCGGCTGATGGATCAGGCGGCGAAGGAGATTGCCGCCCTCTATGGGCTGCGGCGCATGGCCCTGAATGCGACCCACCCGGCTTCGGAGCTGACAAAAATCGAGCCAGAGGAGCTGATGAACCTGTTCGTTCAGCGGGATTCCATGGCCCGGGGCTCCCTGGCCGGGGCCAAATGGGAATGGGAAGGGGAACATCTGACCATCCATCTGGCAGCCAATGGGAAAGACGCCCTCATGGAGCAGGTGCCTTCCGTGCAGCAGGTTCTTCGGGAGCGGTTTGCCGTGCCCGTAACCATTTCCATCGAAACCGGCGCGGCGCTGGAGGGAAAAGCCCTGTTTGATGCCATGGAAACCATGCGGGGCCAGATGATGAAGAATCTGCCCGCTGCTTCCGCGTCCAAACGGGAGGAAAAGGCTGCCGTCTCCGCCGCCCCCAGCGAGACCTTCTACGGCAAGCCCTTCAAGGGAACTGCCGTGCCCATGAAGGATTTGTCCATGGACATGGGCACGGTGATCGTGGAGGGAAAGGTATTCAACGTCGACCACAAGGAGCTGAAAAAGCGCAACGCGTTTGTTGTAAAATTCGACATGACCGACAATACCAATTCCGTCCGTGTCAGCCGCTTTATGGAGGCAAACGAGGCAAAACCGATCTTGGAAAATGTGAATATCGGCTCGGTTCTGCGGGTGCAGGGAAAGCTCATCGAGGATCGGTTTGAAAACGAAATGG
>JALFUW010000088.1 GCA_022786995.1 Clostridiales bacterium | reverse complement strand
ACTGCCCAGCTAAATTGATCTTTTGTTGATTAACCGAATGTCATTGCGAACCAGTGACCGATGTCACTGGTGTGGCAATCCGCATCCCCTTTCGCACTCTGATGACGAACATTTCCAAAAGAAGAACGGATTGCCACGTCGCGCGGCTTCCTCGCAATGACATCCTAAATCAGATAAGTTGTTCTTTAGTCAATTAAGCACCCTTGGCTCCCCCTTTGGGGGAGCTGGCACGGTCAAAGACCGTGACTGAGGGGGCACCCTCTCCGTCAGCCTTACGGCTGCCACCTCTCCCAGAGGGAGAGGCAAGTCTCGGCTTCCCCTCTGGGGAAGGCTTAGTTAGCTAAATTACCCTTTACCCAACAAAAAGAATCCGGCTCCCGAACTGGGAGCCGGATTGTTGTTTACTTCACAAGGTCTTTGCTGATTTCATACACGGGGTGGTTGCCGGGGGTGCCGAAGACGGTGAGGACATCCTCGCTGGACAGCAGCTGGCCCACGTTCTTGATCAGCTTCTGCTGCTCGGGGGTGAAGAGCTTTGCGAACAGGGCATCCAAGTCCTGCACATCCTCGTCCGGCAGGGCATCGAAGGTGACCACCACATAGGCATCGTCCTTGATTTCCACCACCTTGTAGCCCTTCTCGTTGATGAAGATCACGCTGCCAAGGCCGATGTAATCGGGATCGTAGGAGGTGGGCACAGCCTCAGCTCCGCCGCCGGAGGAAGCCACAGCGGTGACGATCTTCTCCCAGACCAGCTTCAGCAGAGTGGGGGCGTTGATGGTATACTTGGTTCTGTCACCCACATTCTGCTCCACCAGCTTTTCGTCTGCGGTGCTGGTTTTGTCGTAAGTCCAGACGGTATAGCTGCTCAGCTTGTAGCCCTCACGCTGGTAGGAAGCGGCCGTATCGTCCAGATTCACCTCCGCACCCGCTGTGTGGCCAAGGGAGTAGCCATCCTCGGTGTACTTAGTATCGGTCTCCTTGTTCTCGTCCTCGCCGTGCAGGCCGTAGTATGTGGCCTTGATTTGACCCGGCGCATCATAAACGGTGCCGTAGTTCTTTTCTACAACTCCGCCATGGATAGTATTATTGGTTACCTCGCCGCTCATGTGGTTCGTCACAACGGTGCCTTTATTGAATTCTGTAGGAACCCAGGGGTCGTTGGGGGTGCCGGACTGACAGGTTTTAAAACTTTCACCCACAATGCCGTAATTGTTCAGAATTTTGCCACCTTCATTATTAAAGTGAACCTGACCGGCATAGTTATCCATGGTGCCATTGTTAATGTTCACTGTTCCGCCGTTGTTGATGACGCCGGGATTGGTGCCGTCGCCGTTAGAATAATTATCGTTCACATAGCCGCCTTCATTATTGACCACAACGCCGCCGCCCCAGTTGGAGGTCACCTTGCCGCCGTTGTTGATGACGCCGGGATTGGTGCCGTCGCCAGAAGAATAGTTGTTCTCCACGACGCCTTTGCTATCGTCGCCGCCGCTATTATTGACCACAACGCCGCCTTGCAGGTTATTCTCCACTTTGCCGTCTTTATTATTGACCACAACGCCGCCTTTCTGGTTATTCTCCACTTTGCCGGAGTTGCCATAGTTGCCGGTTGTGTCCAGTTTGCCGTCAACGACCTTACCCACAAGACCGTAGTTGTTCTCCACGGTACCTGTAGGTTTGTTGTTCTCCACGGTGCCGCCAGAATTGTTGTTCACCACGGTGCCTTTGTCGGAGTCGCTGGAGCCACCATTGTTGACAACCGTGCCGTTGTTGTCCTTAATGCTTGGAGTTATAGATGGAGCCGGACTTGTACGTGGATCAGCGTAATTATTGTTCACCGTGCCATAGTTGGTCACATTGGCGGCCTCGTTGTAGTCACATGTTACTTCCTCCTCAATTCTTTCGTAATGATTCGTATTACTCGCCATTGCCGCCATGGGCAGCAAGCTCACCACCAGCAGCAGGGCCAGCATGGTGGCGACCAGTCGTTTCCCTTTCATAGATTCATTCTCCTTCCTTGTCGCGGCCCGCCGAGCGGGCAGAATGGTTTACACCGTTATTGTAGCAGAGAATTCCCTGGGTGTCACCACCCGTTTGGAAGCAAAAATGGGTAGTCTTTTTGCCCCGAGAGCCTAAGTCATATAAATTGTGCTTTAGCGGGGTTGCCCCCGCGGGCAACGCGTTACGGACACTGGCGGTCAACATACATCCTTAGGGCCCGCTCGGTATCGTTCTGTGGTACCGTTAATTAGGTAAATTGCTCTTTATCTGACTAAGGAGCCTGTCATTGCGAGCCAGTGCGCTTGAGTGGCGTGGCAATCCGTACTCCATATTGTAACGGGTACGTTATTAGAGCGTGAAAAGGGGAACGGATTGCCACGTCGCGCGGCTTCCTCGCAATGACATCCTAAATCAGATAAGTTGTTCTTTAGTTAACCAATTCGTAGGGCGGGGTCATGACATAAGCCCTACGATGTAACGCAGATAAATTACCCTTCAGCCGAACAGGGTCTGCCACAGGCTGTCAAAGAAGCCCAGCTCCTCCACATGGCCCGCGTAGACGTAGCCCCCCGCTTCCGTCTCGTACCAGAGATTGCCGGAGGCGTTGAAAACGCTGCCCACTGCCGTCAGCATTTCCCCGGCGGAAAGCGTCCCCACCTCCAGCGAACGGGCATCGCTGCCGTTGCTGCAGGGAAGACTCATGCGCTGGGTGTCCCGAACGGTGCGCAGCTTTTTGCCCTTCTCATAGTGCTCCCGATGACCGCAGGCAGCAAAATAGGTCTGGGGCTGCATCCGGGTGGACTCCCAGATGATTGCGTCCACCGCGTCGGGACTCTTATATAGGGTATACATTTCCGTCCGCAGAGCCTGCCGGTCGATGGTCAGGCAGCCCACAAAGTTGTCCGTCTCAAAGCTGTCGTAATTGCGGTGGTAGGTCGCTTCCATGAGCTTCCAGAATTCCCAGCTCTCGCCGCCGCCAATCAGCGGGCAGCCTGCCGACCACATCCCCTTGCCGCTGGTGTGGTTGCTGGTGCGGGTGTGAATGTTGATCTCGTTGGCCCGGTAGGGGGTGAAGCCTTCCTCCGTCATATAGATGGCCGGCAGCGTCCCGTCGCTGTATTCGCTGCGGACATGCAGAGCCTCGTACTTTCCCTTGTGGTACACGGAGTAGAGCTGGTAGGTGCCGTCCAGCACCGTGGCTGGGCCAACGTCGCCCACATCCGGCAGGCTCCAGGCCCCATATTCCAGGGGGCGGTCGGGGATGGTGCTGGCGTTAATGTTGCAGTAGACCATTTTCACGTCCCCGGCTTCGTCCTGCCGCAGCACCACGCAGACCCCGGACACCCGGTAGAAGCTGAGGTCACTGAGGGTGGGGTCGTCCATGTTATCAGAGCACCCGTCAAAAATAAAAACCGCCGAAAAGCCCCCGGCAAGGGCATCGCGAACCTGTTTATTATTGCGCACATGGTAGTCCAGCATCATTTCCACATACCGGCGGTGGTCGTCATTTTTGATCCATGTGTGCAGATTCCGCTGGTAGGCCTGCCCCGGCGTGTAGGCCCGGACAGGGATGGGGAAAATCAGCACAAGACAGAGAATTCCCGTAATAAATGGCAAAATTACCTTCTTCATGCCCACCCGCCTTTCAATATTTTATACGACGAACATGGCCTAGCTCATCAACAGATGGTTCACACCGTAGGGGCGGCCATTGGCCGCCCGAAAGAGTTTGATTTCGCTATTACCATTAAAACAAAATGCAAACCACAACGAACACCGCGGGCGGCCAATGGCCGCCCCTACAGTCACAGCATCAAAAACAATTTATTCCAGTGTACCACCTTTTCTTTCGGTAGTCAACAAAACAGCTTTACAGCCGGGGCCTCCCCGTGGTATAATTCCCGTCAGAGACTGTTTGAAAAGCTGAGGTATGCTGCCATGTCCTACCCCTATGATACTGCGGAATTTGAGGAAAAATACACCTATGCCGGACGGGACTTAGGCTGTTTCTGGTCGGAAGCCAAAACCGTGTTCCGGGTCTGGGCGCCCACCGCCCAGGAAGTAACCCTGCTCCTGTACCGCCAGGGCCGGGGCGGGGAGCCGCTGGCCCGGCAGCGGATGCACCCGGATGCGCAGGGTACCTGGATCGCCCAGCGGGTGGGGAATTTGAACGGGCTGTACTATACCTATCTCGTGACCGTGGACGGGCAAACCCGAGAAAGCTGCGACCCCTATGCCCACGCCGTTGGCGTGAACGGAGAGCGGGCTATGGTGCTGGATTTGGGCGGAACTGACCCGGAGGGCTGGGAAAAAGACCACAACCCCTTCACGGGAAACGGTATCACCGACGCGGTGCTGTATGAACTGCATATTCGTGACCTGTCCATGCACCGCTCCAGCCACATCCGCAATAAGGGGAAATATCTGGGCCTGACGGAAACCGGGCGGAAGACCCGGGGCGGCAATCCCACGGGTCTGGATCACATCAAGGATTTGGGCGTGACCCACATCCACCTGATGCCCGTCTATGATTTTGGCTACACCGACGAGGCCGCCCTCCGGCCCCAGTTCAACTGGGGCTATGATCCCATGAATTTCAGCGTCCCGGAAGGCTCCTACGCAAGCGATCCCTTCGACGGCGCGGTTCGGGTGCGGGAAATGAAACAAATGGTAAAGGCCGTCCATGAGGCGGGCCTTGGCGTTGTGATGGATGTGGTATACAACCATGTCTATGACGCAGGGCGCTTCTGTTTTAACCAAATCGTCCCCGGCTATTTCAGCAGAATTGACGAAAATGGACATTACAGCAACGGCTCCTGCTGCGGCAACGACACCGCCTCCGAGCGGAGCATGGTGCGTAAGTTTATTGTGGATTCTGTCAATTTCTGGGCGGATGAATACCATATTGACGGCTTTCGGTTCGATTTGATGGGTCTTTTGGATATCCCCACCGTCAACGAAATTGTCCGCACTGTCCGCGCCCGGCACCCCAATGCCATCTTCTACGCCGAGGGCTGGAACATGGACACCCAGCCCGTAAAACCCGGGGTAGAGCTGGCGGTGCAGGGCAATTCCGCCAAAATGCCCGGCTTCTCCTTCTTCAGCGACACCCTCCGGGATTTGCTGCGGGGTTCCATTTTTGACAGCCGCGCCCCCGGCTTTGTGTCCGGGGCAGTTTGCGACAGAAATCAGCTGAACGCCTGCTTTATGGGCATGCCCCACTGGGCTTCCCAGCCTTACCAGTGCGTCAACTACGTCTCCTGCCATGACAACAACACCCTCTTTGACCGGCTGGCCATCATCTCCCCGGAGGCGTCCTTTGAGACCCGGGCGCGGCAGAACTGTCTGGCAGCGGCCTTCGCCTTTCTGTCTCAGGGTGTGCCCTTTTTGCAGGCCGGGGAGGAAATGCTCCGCTCCAAGCCCAAGGGTCATGGAAAATTTGAGGAAAACAGCTACCGCTCCCCCGACCGGGTCAACGCCCTGCGCTGGGATACCCTGGACAGGCCGGAATACAGAGAGGTTTTCCAGTATTACCGGGGTCTGCTGGCCTTCCGAAGGATGCACGAGGGGCTGCGGCAGGCCAAACGGGACACCGTCAGTCAAAGTGTCTTCCCTGTCAATATCGATAACCCAAGGGCCGCGGCCTATCGGGTGGAGGACAGGTATCACAGTATTTTGCTCATTTTCAATGCAAGCGGGGAAAGCGTCACCCTTCCCCTGCCCCCCGGACGCTGGGACGTGAATATCCACGACACAAAGGCCGGAACAGAGCCGCTGTTCACAGCCGAAGGACAGATCGCCGTCTGCCCGGTTTCCGCCACGGTGCTGACCCAGAAAAAGCCGGTGGACGTGGTAGCGGCGCTGATCTGGGAGAAGGACAAATTTCTCATCTGCCAGCGGCCCGCGCACAAGACCCGGGGCCTGATGTGGGAATTTGTCGGCGGCAAGGTGGAGCCGGGAGAAACCATGGCGCAGGCGCTGGAGCGGGAATGCGCCGAGGAGCTGGCGATTCAGGTCAGCGTCGGCGGTCAGTTTTGGCAGGAATACCACGATTACCCGGATATGCTGATCCGGCTCACTCTGTTCCACTGCTCCATTGCAAGCGGCGCCCCCCAGGCATTGGAACACAACGACTTACAGTGGATTCACCCCAGCCAGATTGAAAACTACGAATTCTGCCCGGCAGACAGGGGGATTCTGAAGGAAATTCAGCGGGTCTATGAGAACCGGGAGCCGCTGTAGCAGTTCCTCCGGCCGGGCGGAAACGCGCTGCGCAGATATATTGATCTTTAGCGGGGATGCCCCCGCGGGCAATGCGTTACAAACGCTGGCAATCGTCCAACATCCTCTGGGCCCCTCGACAGGGACTGCCCAGCTAAATTGTGCTTTAGTCAATTAAGCACCCTTGGCTCCCCCTTTGGGGGAGCTGGCACGGTCAAAGACCGTGACTGAGAGGGCACCCTCTCCGTCAGCTTGATGGCTGCCACCTCTCCCATAGGGAGAGGCAAGTCTCGGCTCCCCCTCTGGGGAAGGCTTAGTAAGGTAAATTCTGCTTTATCTAATGAAACACTCCCGGTCGAGGGGCCCAAAAGATGCTCGTCAACCGCCCAGCGTTCGTGACGCATTGGCTGTCGGCCCTGCCGACCGCATTGCCTGGCCGCCCTGCGGCGCGCATTGTCCGCGGCGACTCGTCGCTAAATTCTCCTTTATCGGATTTGTACCCTACAGACAGCAGTAGGAGCCTTTGTTAATTTTCTCTAAATTGCTGTGGCAATTATTGACATAAGCTGTCAGATTTCCTATAATATAGGCAATAGAAGACATCCCTTCAGGAGGTAATCTTATGGAAAAGAAAATCATCACCATCAGCCGGGAATTCGGTTCCGGCGGACGCACCGTGGGACATATGGTAGCGGAGAGACTCGGCATCCCCTTCTATGATAAGGAGCTGGTGGATCAGATCGCTTTGGAGTCCGGCTTCGCCCCCAAATTCGTGGAGGAAAACGGCGAACACTCCCCCGGCAGCAGCCTGTTCTCCTACGCCTTCGCCCCTCAGGGCGTGCCCGGCATCATGAACGGCCTGTCCACCGCCGATTTCCTGTGGAATATCCAGTGCAGCGTGATTTTGCAGCTGGCAGAGAAAGGCCCCTGTGTCATCGTGGGCCGGAATGCCGATTACATCCTGAAGGATCGGGAGGATGCCCTCCACGCCTTTATTTGCGCGGATACCGCCTTCCGGGCAGACCGCATCGTCCACCGCTACGGCGAGTCCGATAAAAGCCCGGAGGCCCGCCTCCACGAAAAGGACAAGCGCCGCCGGGTGAACTACCAGCACTACACCGGCAGAACCTGGGGTCTGGCCCAGAACTACGACGTGTGTCTCGACACCAGCACCCTGGGCATCGAGCAGTGCGTGGATATCATCTGCGGCATTGTGGAAAAATCCAAACAGGCGTAAAAAGCATCCCTGCACCGAAATTGGTGCAGGGAGTTTTTTGTCTGACCGAAAGGAATTGACAATGCGCGTCAAATGCCCAGCGTTTGTAACGCGTTGGCTGGCCGCTCTGCGGCCTCGTCGGCGATGGTGATGTTCACCCCGTTGACCTCCACCGCTTCGTCGGCGCAGATCATGATGTACTTGACGCCGCCGATGACCCGGGTCTCGATGAGATCATTCCGGGTGGGATCCACCTTGATGACCACGTCCGGGGTCTTCAGCTCAAAGTGCTTGTCATCGATGATGTTTCTGGGGTGCAGGTCGGCTTCAAAGCCGAAGGCCTCGTCATAGTCCACGCTGAATTTCGCCAAATGCTCCTCACTGACGCCGCAGGCCGCCAGCACCTCCTTCACGTCCGCCTTGGCGATCATCAGCGGCTCCGGCACCTTGGCCTCCTTGTGCAGGGCAATCCGCTCCCGGAGCTGGTCGTGCACCGTCTGCACCACGTCCAGGCTGCACTCCTCCCCCAAAGAGGTGGTCAGCAGAGCCTCGAAGGTTTTCTTCTGCTCCTCGGCAGGCTGGGGCACGGCGGTGTTGAACAGGGACTCAATCAGTGCGTCCTGACTGGTCTTCACGTCGTGGGTGTAGTACAGGGCGTTGTAAATATTGGTGGAGCGGTTATCAAAGGCCGGGAACAGGAAGCCCAGCGCCGGGGCGGAAACAAGCTGATTCATGGCCCCGTCGTGGAAGGTCTTCTCCTCCGGCACATAATGAAGCCCGCCCTTGGTCTGCTTCACCGGGCAGATGGCGCACAGGATGTAGGAATAGGTCTCGTCGGAATTGTCCTTCTGAAAGGCATCGTCCCTGGACTTAAAGGGCACGTCATAGGTGTCATAGCCCAGCAAAATCAGGTAATTGCCCTCCATAACCACGGAGTCGATGATCTTCTGATAGAAGCTCAGGCGAAGCTCGTCGTCCTTCAGCTGGCTAGAGCGCAGATCCATCAGCAGCTTGTGCTCGGGAGAAGAAGCCACCTGACTGGTTTTGAAGGTGATGTCAATGAGATTCCGCCCGATGGCACCAGAGAGGGTTCTGCGCAGAAGGGCAAAATACTTATCCCCCTCGTTTTCCGGCATGATGCCCGTGGACTGCCGGAATTCGGCAATGATTTCCTTATTGTCATTAACATAACAACCGTAAATAGCGGTCATATTGCTGCGATCCCGGCGCAGATGGCGACGGATCTCGCTGATTTCCTTATCAATCATGGTTATTCCTCGTTTCGTTGAGATACGCCCCAGTATAGCACATCCGGCGACAGTTATCAAGCAGGATAGTTCCTCAGCTTTTCCAGCGCCAGCTCCCGGCGTTCGTTAAAATCGATTTCCCTGACCAGCGTCTTCGGCAGCGGTCGAAGCGGCTGCTCTGTTTCTTGATATATATCTTTTTTTATTTCTTTTTCTGTTTCTTTTTCTTCTTCTGTAAGGGGGGCTATAGGGGATGCTAGGGAGGGTATAGGGGGCCTATCCTCCCCTTCCCACCGCTTCTGACTGCCCTTGCGTCCGCTCTCCACAGCTCGTTTATAATCCTCATTGGATTCGTCCACCGCCGGTTTGATGGTCAGAAACAGCGCATAGCCCAGCGTGTCCAGATTCGTGGGAAGCTCCCCGGTGTCGAAGTACGCGAACACCGCCTTCAATGCCGCGCCCGCGCTTTCGTCCGGCACCGCGTCCACCACATTGCGGATATTGCGGAACATCCGAAACCAGACGGCCCCTTCCTGCTTTTTCTTTGCCATTGATATCCCTCCTGTCGCCTTTCTTTGCGGGTTTTCTACAGGATCATCCTATCATGCCGCGCCAGAAAATCTTGTCGGACGGTATTCGACGAATTGCAGCAAAAGGGCCTGCCGCATTTCCAGCGGCAAGCCCCCTGTATATGGTGTTTTCAAATCGAACTGTAATGCAGGAGCGGCCATCGTGCCGCCCGTTGGGTGTCGAAAACGCACTTCGTAGGGGGCGATGCCTACATCGCCCCTTCGCATCTGTTTCGGATTCGCCGAAATAGCTACTATTACCGTCGGATTGTACTGCGGGCCGATGTGGGCATCGGCCCCTACGGAAGGGTTAGTCAGTCCCAGAGGCAGCCCCAGTTCTGGACAAAATACTCGATGCCGGAATAGAGGGTTGTGAGGACAATGACGGCGATGACCACCCAGTTGAGAACGGCGATGCCGGGCAGGGCCATCATGGCACACAGACCTACCATGGTGCTGGCGGTCTTGACCTTTCCGCTCCAGCCGGCAGCAATGACGGTGCCCTTCTGCACCGCAATGAGACGCAGGCCGGTGACGGCAAACTCTCTCGTCAGCACGATCATCAGCGCCCAGGCCGGGAACACGCCCCACTCGCAATAGATGCACATGGCGGCGATGGTCAGCAGCTTATCCGCCAGAGGATCCAGAAATTTACCAAAATCCGTCACCTGATTGTAATGCCGGGCAATGTAGCCGTCCACAAAATCCGTCAGGCTGGCAATCACAAAAATCGCCAGAGACAGGTACATCCAAAGCCCCGCTTCTCCGTGGGATAAGTACATGGTCACCATGTAGGCCGGAATCATCAGCACCCGGGAGAGGGTAATCTTACTTGCAGTGGTCATTCTTATCTCTCCTCCACAACATATCCCGAAAGGTCGCCTTCCCGGCAGCCGTCGATGGTCACCATCACAAATTCGCCTTCCTGAACCGGCTCGTCGGAGGCAATCCACACCCGGCCGTCGATGTCGGGAGAATCGGCGTAGGTGCGGCCGTAGAATTGCTCTGCTTCCTCGTCGTAGCCGTCCACCAGCACTTCCAGGGTCTTTCCGATCATGGAAGCACTCCACTCGTCCATGATTTCGGACTGGAGCATTTCCACGATTTCCGCCCGCTTCTGGGCGGTTTCGGCATCCACATGCTCCATTTCCGCGGCGGGAGTTCCCTCCTCGGGAGAGAAGGCGAAGGCCCCCACCCGCTCCATTTTGGTTTCCCGGAGGAAATCGCACAGCTCCTTAAATTCCTCCTCGCCTTCTCCGGGCAGGCCGGTGATCAGGCTGGTGCGGATGACAAGGCCGGGAATCTTCACCCGGAGCTTGGCAAGAAGCTGCCGCAGGAAATCCCCGTCCCCCCGGCGGTTCATCCGCTTCAAGATCTTACTGTTGCAATGCTGGATGGGGATGTCCAGATATTTGACAATCTTTGGCTCGGAAGCCATGACCTCAATGAGCTCGTCGTCAATTTCATCGGGGTAGACATAGTGGACACGAATCCAGTGCAGGCCTTCGATTTCGCACAGACGGCGCAGCAGCTCGGGAAGCAGCCGCTTGTGTTCCGGGAAGTCCGTGCCGTAGCGGCTGGTGTCCTGAGCCACCACCATCAGCTCCTTCACGCCGCTGTCTGCAAGCAGCCGGGCTTCGTAGAGGATATCGTCCAGCTGGCGGCTGCGGTACTTGCCCCGCAGCTTAGGAATGATGCAGTAGGCGCAGCGGTTGTCGCAGCCCTCGGCGATTTTGATGAAGGCGTAGTGCTCCGGGGTGGTGACAATCCGCCCGGTCTCCTGCTCCGGGGCATCGATGGAGCCGAAATCTGAAACCGCTTTGTCTTCAAGCAACGCCTCGATGGCGGGCACGATTTCCGTATAGCTGCCGGTGCCCAAAATGCCGTCTACCTCGGGCATCTCCTTCGTAATGTCCCCCTGATACCGCTGGGACAGGCAGCCGGTGACCAAAATTTTGCCCACCAGGCCTTCCGCCTTCAGCTGGGCGGTCTGCAAAATGTAGTCGATGGCTTCCGACTTGGCGGAATCAATGAACCCACAGGTATTGATCACCACCACGTCGCTGCCCACAATATCCTCCTTGACGGTGTGCCCGGCTTCCTGCACCCGGTACATCATCCGCTCGCAGTCCACCTGATTTTTCGCGCAGCCAAGGGAAATAAATCCGATATTTGCCATATTTTTTAATCCTCAAACATGTCCTCGGTTTCAAAGGACAGGCTTTCCAATGCTTTTTTGATGGTGCCGTAGCTGTGACCCCGGCGAATCAGGGCATCGATGGCCCGTTTTTTCTGCTTTTCGTCAGAATCCGCGTCCAGCCGGGAACGAAGAAAATCCAGTATTTTTTCGTTTTGGTCGGGATAGTCTTCCAGAACCTCGTCCCAATAGGCCTTGGGAATCTGCTTTTCGTAGAGGGCCTGCTTGGCACGCTGAAGGCCGTAGCCCTTGGAAATGCAGGAGCGAACCACCTGCTCGGCGGTGGCCCGATCGTCTACCAGATGGAGGTCTTCCATCCACGCAACCGCCGCTTTCGCCTGCTCCGGGTCCTCCCCTTTGCGCACCAGCCGCTGCTGTAGGTCCCGTTTCGACACGCTGGACGCGGAAACGATCCGAACCGCCCGCATTTTGGCGGACATTTTCCCCGCTTCCTCGCTTAAGCGTTCAAATTCTCCTTCTTCCAACTCCTTACCGGGATACAGGCCAAAATCCTCCACGATCTGCCGGTACAGCCCCAGTTTTGTGCCGTCGGAGAACGTCACCCAGTAGCGTCCGGCCCGGTCAGGGGCGTTTTTGAGAGAATCAATCCTCATCGTTAAAGTCGTCGGCATCCACGGCTACCGCCTTGTCAGCAGCCTTGGCGGGTGCCTTGGGTGCGCCGCTGTTCAGCTTCCACAGATTCTCACGAACCTGGGCTTCCACCTGAGCCGCAATGTCAGGGTTGTTAATGAGGTAGTCCTTCACGGAGTTGGCGCCCTGACCGATCCGCTCGTCGCCCATGCTAAACCAGCTGCCGCTCTTCTGGATGATGTCCATCTGAACCGCCAGGTCAACCAGCTCGCCCCACTTGGAGATGCCCTGACCATACATGATCTCGAACACCGCTTCCCGGAAGGGAGGGGCCACCTTATTCTTGACCACCTTGACCCGGGTCTTGTTGCCGATGACGTTGCCGCCCTCCTTGATGGCCTCGATACGGCGCACGTCCAGCCGGACGGAGGCATAGAATTTCAGGGCGTTGCCGCCGGTGGTGGTCTCGGGGTTGCCGTACATGACGCCGATCTTCATACGAAGCTGGTTGATGAAGATGACCACGCAGTTGGTCTTAGCGATGGTGCCCGCCAGCTTGCGCAGAGCCTGAGACATGAGCCGGGCCTGCAAGCCCACGAAGGTGTCGCCCATTTCGCCCTCAATTTCCTGCTTGGGCACCAGCGCGGCAACGGAGTCCACCACCACCGCGTCCACCGCGCCGGAGCGCACCAGAGCGTCGGTGATTTCCAGGGCCTGCTCGCCGGTGTCGGGCTGGGAAACCAACAGGTTGTCGGTGTCCACACCCAGCGCCGCGGCATAAACCGGGTCAAGGGCGTGCTCCGCGTCCACGAAGGCCACTTCGCCGCCCCGCTTCTGGGCTTCCGCCAGAATGTGCAGGGCCAGGGTGGTCTTGCCGGAGGACTCGGGGCCGTAGATTTCAATGATTCTGCCCTTGGGCACGCCGCCGATGCCGAGAGCCGCGTCCAGAGCCAGGGAGCCGGTGGGGATGGCCTCCACATTCATCTCTGGGCGGTCGCCCAGCCGCATGACCGTGCCCTTGCCGAAGCTCTTATCGATCTGGGCCAGAGCGGTTTGCAGCGCCTTTTTCTTATCGGAAGCGGGGGTGGGGGCCTCATAAGCTGTCTTTTTCGTTGCCATAAATCAAACTTCCTTCCTGCCGTACTGCGCCAAAACAGCACGTTCTCTACTATTATAATCTCTGGTTCGTTCCAGAATGGTATACCCGTTCATTTCCAGGATGCGGCACACATCGTCCCCCTGCCCCATGCCAAATTCAAAGCACAGGTAGCCGCCGGGTTTCAGCGCCGGTGCAAAGCCACTTGCGATGGAGCGGTAAAATTGGAGGCCGTCCTCGCCGCCGTAGAGGGCCAGATGGGGTTCATAATCCTTGACGCTCACGGGAAGTTCCAGCATTTCCCGGGCCGTAATATAAGGGGGATTTGAGACAATCAGGTCGAATTTTCCCAAGAATGGGAAGGCGGGCTTCAAGGCATCCGCCTGAACGCAGCGCACCCGCCCGGTGAGCTTATTGAGGGCGGTATTCTCCTTCGCCACCGCGAGGGCGTCCCAACTGACATCCGCCAGCGTCACTTTCGCATCCTTTACCCGGCTGGCAACCGCCAGACCGATACAGCCAGTTCCGCAGCATAGGTCCAAAATCCGGGGGTCTTTGTCAAGAAACAGGGCCTGACGGATGGCAAGCTCTGCCACGGCGCAGGTATCGTCTCTGGGAATCAGCACCTTGGGGGACACCAGCATGGGAAGGCCGTAAAATTCCCACTGGCCCAAAATATAGGCAATCGGCTCCCCGGCCAGCAGCCGTTTCAGACCCTTTTCTACGCCCTCCACGATTGTCTCACGGGCATATAAATCCCGATCAGCCAGAAACTGGGCATGGCTTTTGCCGGATACATGGCAGATGAGCATCCGGGCCAGCACCCCCGCGTCCTGGGCATTTTCCGTTTCCAGCAGCGCCCGGCGGGTGTCCTGATAGAGTTCGCCGTAGGTCTTTACCATCGGTCGGCGCCCTCCTGCTCCGGAAGCACCGCTTCCACGGCGGCAATGCCCACCTCGATCATGGAGTCGTCCGGCTCATTGGTGGTGAAATTTTGCAGCCACATACCGGGGGCGGTGAGAATTTTCGTAAAGCCGTTGTCGTGACGGCCTGCCCAGCGGTTGATTTCATAGGTGATGCCCACCACAATGGGCAGAAGCAGCAGCTTGAAGGCGATCATCAAAAGACGATAGCCAAAGGTGCCCCGAATCGCTTCCAGCGCGGGCACGGCAGCCAGCAGCGCCGAGGATGCCACGGAAAACACCAGAATGGAGATGACCATCACCACCAGCAGGAAGCTGGTGCCGCAGCGGGGGTGAAGTCTCGTCTGCATCCGCACGTTTTCCACCGTCAGAGGCAGCCCCGCCTCATAGCAGCGGATGGTCTTGTGCTCCGCGCCGTGGTAGGCAAAGACCCGCTTCATCTCCTGCATCCGGGAGACCAGGAGCATATACGCAAGGAAAATCACCATGCGGATAAGCCCTTCCACCAGATTGATCGCCAGATTGCTTTCCAGCCAGCGGTCAAAGAAGCCACCGATGACCATAGGGAGCAGGAAGAAGAGCAGGATAGACAGTCCCAAGCCCATGGCGACCGCAATGCCCACGATCAGCTGCTGGAACTTCTCGTTACCCAGCTTTTCTTCCAGCCATTTGTCAAATTTGGATGGCTCCTCCTGCATTTCCTCGGGAGCCAAGTCCGCCGAGCGCAAAAGCGCCTTGATGCCCACCACCTGAGCGTCAAAAAAGTTGAATACACCCCGGATGAAGGGGAGGTTTTTGTAGGATTTTGGGGAATTTTTCTTTCTGGGGCTGGTCTCAATGCTGAGGCCCTCTGCCCTGCGCACCACGATGGCGTCCTTATCCGGGCCCCGCATCATGATGCCCTCGATCAGCGCCTGACCGCCAATCATGGTTTTGAATTTTTCACAGCACTGCTGTTTTTCCTTTGCCATGGGATTGTCTCCTTAGTGGGCCGCGGGCAGGCGCACCGTCACCAGCGTACCGCCGCCCTCCGCGTTTTCCAGCGTCAGGGTGCCGCCGTGCATCTCCACGATCTCATCGCAGACCGCAAGACCGATGCCGGTGCCCCGCACACTGGAGCTGCCCTTGTAGAATTTCTTTTTGACGAGAGGCAGCTCGTCCTCCGGGATGCCGGGGCCAAAGTCCCGGATCCGAACGACAACATTTTCGCCGTCAAAGTGCATATCCGTCTCGATCCGCTTGCCCGCGCCGCCGTGCTTGGCGGCATTGTCCAGAATGTTCAGGAACACCTGACGCATCCGCTGGGGGTCACAGGGAATCTCCGGGATATCCTCGTCATTTTCCTTGTATATGAGCTGGACACCGTCCTGAGAAAGGCGGCTGCCGTACATGAACACCGTGTCCTCATACTCCGCGCGCAGGTCGGTCATTTCCACCGCCAGCGTCATGCGCCCATCCTGCATCCGGGTGAAGTCCAGCAGATCCATGACCATCTCCGTCAGGCGCTTGGCCTCGCTGGAAATGATCTTCATGCCCTGCCGGGTGTCCGCGTCCATATTCTCGTCCGCCAGAAGCGTCTCGCTCCAGCCGTTGATGACGGTGAGCGGCGTGCGCAGCTCGTGGGACAGCTGGGAAATGAATTCCGCCTGCATTTTTTCATTCTGGGCGATTTTGTTGGACATTTCATTGATGGTCTCCGCCAGCGCGCCGATCTCATCTTTGTATTTGGTCTGAATCTGCACGCCGTAGCTGCCGGAGGCAATCCGCTGAGCCTTTTCCGTGATTTCCGCCACGGGGTTCATGACGGATCGCAGGAAGAAATTGCTGCTAAGGAGCACCACAGCCATGACAGCCGTCAGCACCGCCATACTCACCAACGCCACCTGCAAGATCTGGGCATCCACCTTCCGGGTGGAGGTCACATAGCGCAGAACGCCGATGACCTCGCCGCTGGAGTAGATCATAGGGCTGGAAACCGCCATAATCCGCTCCCCGGTACTGGGATCCTTGCCGAGGTAAGGCACCGGGTAGCGGTTTTCCACCGCCGCGGCAATTTCCGGCGTGGATGGCGCCTGTCCTGCCCACTGTCCGTAGGAGGAAGCCACCAGATTTCCGTCCCGGTTGATGAACTGCAATTCGATGGTATCCTTGTCCTCAAAGGTCTGGGCATAGGTGATGCAGGACTGGTAGTATTCGTGATAGGTCTGGTCAATATAGGCCGCGAAGAAATCCGTGGTGGTCTTGGCACGGTACTTCATATCCGACTCCATGTTGGAATAGTAGTAGGCCGCGAAGGAAGCCGTCACCGCCATCACGCACACCAGCCCCAGTGCCAGCACCACACTGGCCGTATTCAGAAGCCACCGTTTTCGCAGGCCGCCCACATGGAGGATCGATTTATAATCCAACACCGCTTACGCGCCCCACTTATAACCAAGGCCCCAGACGGTGGTGATATAGGTGGGGTTGGCGGTATCGTCCTCGATTTTGATGCGCAGGCGGCGGATATTGACATCCACAATCTTCAGCTCGCCGTCATAGTCCCGGCCCCAGACCGCCGCCAGAATGTCTTCCCGGGACAGTGCCCTGCCGGGGTTGAGCATGAACAGCTTCAAAATGGCGTACTCCACCTGGGTCAGGCGGATGCGGTTGCCGTTCTTTTCCAGCGTATGGTTTCGGGTGTTCATGACGAAGGGGCCCTGGGTGATCAGCTCGGAGCTGGCGCTGGTGTCGCCGCCAATACGGCGATACAACGCGTCAATCCGGGCCGTCAGCTCCGCGGGAGAGAAGGGCTTGGTCACATAGTCGTCGGCGCCGGTCATCAGGCCCGTAACCTTATCCATTTCCTGGGTGCGGGCAGTGAGCATGATAATGCCCATCTGCTTGTTGGTGGCCCGGATCCGGCGGCAGACCTCAAAGCCGTCCATATCGCCGGGAACCATGATGTCCAGAATGGCGACCCCCGCGTCCGGGTTGGCGGCAATGGCATCCAGCGCTTCCTGTCCGTCCCCCGCCTCGATCACATCGTAACCGGCGCGTCTGAGATTGATGACCACGAAGCTGCGGATATTCAATTCATCTTCCATAATCAGAACTTTTTTCATATTCTTCTCCCTCTGTTCAAGTCTCACCCGTCTGCCAGTCCTGACGAATCAGGTGGAAGCTGTCCTGCAGGCTTTTCTCAGTGATATCATATTCCGGCGCGGCAATGTCCAGCTGGGCCGCGTAGGCCACGCCCTCCGAACGGTACAGCGGGAACCTGCCGTTCTGGGAT